>NZ_JAOTRZ010000251.1 GCF_030247655.1 Trichlorobacter sp.
TCTCAAAAATTGTTGGAACAAAATGGCGTTGACCTTGCCAGGGTGTCATTTGTGGCGTGCGCTGACATCCTGCCGACAACAGCAGATGTGTATCTGGCACCTGCACGTGTTCCTGCTGTGCTCGATCCGGTATTGCGCAGGTTTGTTGCTGCCGCACGGCCTGTTGTGGCAACTATGGACAGTAGCGCCCCACCTGATCCTGCTATATCTCCAACCTCTGTATTACTTGGCAGGCTGCCGATGCTCGCCCCTGATCTGTTGACAGTTTGGCTTGAGCCGGATATGGAGCTGATTCTGCATCAGCTTGAGGTGGCATTTAAGGCTTGGCGTTCTCCTGATGACACCCTTCAAAGGCAGCAACAAACACCATGTCTGCAGTCTTGGAAAAAAGCGGCCAGTTGCCTGCAGGCAGTAGCAGTGAAATTCTTAAAACAAGGCAGTCTGCAGTCACCGGCAGTCACTCCCAGCCTGTGGAACAAAAGAGGGGTGGTACTGGCTGAACTTAAAATGTTTGATGCATCTCATCTGCAGTTTCAAAAATCCCTTGCCAGTGCTCCGCTCAATCCTGAGACCTACAACTGTATTGGCAACCTGCTGGACAAGCAGGGACGTTACCAGGAAGCTATCTTCTGTTTTGATAAGGCGGTTCTGCTTAATCCCGCATTTGCCGCAGCTTTTTTTAATAAAGGTAACGCCCTTAAAAATCTGGGCCAGTTGCCAGAAGCCGCAGACCAGTATCGCAAAGCCTTGACACTTGATCCTCAGTTGGCGGATGGCTGGCTTAATCTGGGCGTTGCAAATGGTCTTCAGGAGCATATAGGAGAGGCAGAAACCTGCTTTTTGAAGGCGATTGAGCTGAATTCTGATCACACAGATGCGATGTTGCTGCTTGGCAATCAATTGATGGGGCAAAAGAGATTTGAAGAGGCGATTGGCTTGTTTGAGAGGATCATTGCCTGTGACCGTAGCCACTATTTAGCCTATAATTCCTTGGGTATCGCCTGGCTTTCAGTTATGGAATCAGGAAAAGCATATCAAGCACTATCAGAGGCATTGAGGATCAAACCTGACCTGTCCAGTGCGATTTGTAATATCGGTACAGCATGCAGGGATATGGAACAGTTAGATGAATCGGTTGACTGGTTTCGGCTTGCATTGAAATATGAGCCGAATGATGCGGATACTCACTGGAATCTTGCCCTGTCGTTATTGCACCGTGGCGATTATCGTGAAGGTTGGAAGGAGTATGAATGGCGTTTTAGTAAATCCGATCCGATCAAAATTCCCAATCATGCCATTCCTCTGTGGGACGGTAGTCCCTTGAACGGCCAGACGATACTGCTGCAGTCTGAACAGGGGTATGGCGATACGATTCAGTTCATGCGTTATGCGCAGGTAGTGGCGGAGCTTGGTGGTAAGGTTATTGTTGAGTGTCAGGACAACAATATTAAGCCAATTGTGAAACAGTTGCAGGGTATCTATGACTGTACAAGCTGGACAGATGAGCCGGTCGCAGCAGACGTGAAGTTTCCGCTCATGTCGTTGCCATATCTGTTGAAAACAGATACGGTAACAATACCCAAGGCAGGCGGATACCTGTCTGTAGCGGATCAAGGGAAGGCGCGCTTTAAAAAATTGCTTGATTCGTGTGTTGCCTCTGACTGTTTAAGGATTGGACTGGCATGGGATGGACGTAAGACTTTCAGAAATGACAGACGGTCGTGTACCCTTAACGATATGGAACCATTGCTCGGTACGCCTGGAACCAGTTTTGTTAGCCTTCAGAAAGAAGTTGGTAATGCTGCTGACCTGATAATGCTTGAAAAATATGGAGTGGCACGTGTAGCTGACAATCTGGACACATTTTATGACACTGCCTCACTGATTGCAGGCTTGGACCTGGTCGTGAGCGTGGATACATCTGTGGCGCATCTGGCCGGAGCATTGGGAATAAATACTTGGGTAATGCTCAAGGTCGGCCCTGATTGGCGTTGGCTTGATGGCAGGGATGACAGTCCATGGTACAGCAGTGTCAGGCTGTTCAGGCAGGTTGAGTCAGGTGACTGGAAACCGGTCATAGCTGCAGTACACAAAAAAATGACTGATCTGCTTGACCACCTGAAAAAAAATGCTAAAGTTACACCAGCTAGGTGACGATTAAAGTATCAAGGCCAGAAGGCCACCACAATTATCCTAGAAAGGGGATACTAAAATGGGAGTTAACGACATTTCTTTGACCTCCGGTATGCGTTCCAACCTGCTTCAACTGCAATCAACCAGCAAATTGATAGACCGTACTCAAGAGCGGCTTTCAACTGGTAAGCAGGTAAACAGCGCCCTTGACAACCCAACCAACTTTTTTGCAGCACAGGCACACATGAACCGCGCATCTGACTTTTCAATCCGGAAAGATGGTATGGCAGAAGCAGTTCAACAGGTAAAGGCGGGCGATGCCGGTATTACCGCTATCAGCTCACTGCTGCAGGCAGCAAAAGGTCTTGCTGAGTCTGCCACTTCAACGGCCGTTACTGCAGACCGTAAGGTGCTGATGACCCAGTTTAACACTCTGATGAGCCAGATTGATCAGCTTTCTTCAGACTCCGGTTATCGTGGTACCAACCTGCTCAACCAGGGTACGGTTACGGTTAACTTCAACGAAGATGCATCTGCAAACTTGAAAGTTACCGGTTTCAACGCAACTGCCATCGGCCTGAGCGTATCACAAACTGGAACTGCAAACACCAACTGGACCAACACTGCTGCAATCTCGACCTCCAGTGCCATGCTGGATACCGCCATCAGCCAGCTGCGTACACAGTCCAAGTCTTTGTCCAACAACCTGAACATCATCACTACACGTCAGGAGTTTACTGATCAAATGATCGGAACTCTGCAGACCGGTGCTGACAACCTGACCTTGGCGGATATGAACCAGGAAGGCGCTAACATGCTGATGCTGCAGACTCAGCAGAACCTCGGTACTACTGCTCTGAGTATGTCTTCACAGGCTGCCCAGTCTGTATTAAGACTCTTCTAAGTGAAAGTGCAGTAGAAAGCGAATACGTCGGATGAACAGACAGGGGGGATTTCGATCCCCCCTGTTTTTTTAGATGATGATTGTTGGGGGTCGCCATGGAAGTTAATAGTATTCAGACGGGACAGCAGTTTAACAATGCCAGCCAGCAGCAACAAGCCAGGCAGGTTGATGCACAAACACAGTCTCCAGTTGTAAAAGAGGCTGATGTGGCATCTTCTGCAGCACTTCAGGCGTATAAACAGCAGTCGCAACCCAAGTCTGAATCTGTCGTTGATACCGTTCAAATTAAGTCATCTTCTGTTGCCAAAAATCTTGATACCGTTAGGTCAATAGAGCAGATGCACGGCCGACTTAATGAGTTGATAAAAGGTGTTCGGCAGACCAATGAAGATTTGAATAAGGCTGTTGAAACGGTTGCGCAGATGCAGGGTAGCCTGACATCGATTGTTAAGAACTATCCACCCTATCCGATTGATAGCATGGAACGGCGTGATTTACTGATGAGCTATATGTCGTTGCGTAAGGAAATTGAGAACCTTATGGTTCCAGCACCGCCGCAGCCAGTTTATGAAAAAGTTAAATCTATGTGGGAAGCGATGTTTGCTCAGAATGGCCAAATGCAGGCCAGTGCAGTACCTGCTCTTGAAACCGGAGCATCTGATAAGAAGGTGCAACTGGCTTCTGAAGGCTTGGACAATCTTTCTGAACAGCTTGGTGGTCTTAGTGATAAAATTACCCAGACTCTGATCAATTCCTGATTTGACATGGCACTTAAATTGTCTCTTAAACCCCATGAACGTGTTGTAATTAGCGGGGCTGTTATTACTAATGGACCAGCAGCTTGTATTCTTTTTGTTGAGAACAATGTCCCTATTCTCCGAGAGAAGGATATTCTAACGGAGGAGCAAGCTGATAGTTTTTGCAAAAAAATATATCTGGTTATTCAATTGATGTACCTTGTAGAGGTTCCAAATGT
>NZ_JAOTRZ010000252.1 GCF_030247655.1 Trichlorobacter sp.
GCGCTTTAGTAGACCATGGCAATAACACGTTTGGGTAATTTACATTTTCAAGTTGCAGATTTCGCCATTTATGAAGTAAGCTTCAAGCACTATGTTCAAGCGCACACTCCAACCAACCCTCACTCAACTGGCAAGCCAGTATCCGGTGGTAACAATCACCGGCCCACGTCAAAGCGGCAAGACAACGCTTTGTCGCACTACCTTTCAGGATAAGCCGTATGTCAATCTTGAGCAACCGGATGTCAGAGCCTTTGCCCTGTCTGATCCGTTGGGGTTTCTGGCTCGCTACCCGGACGGAGCCATTCTTGATGAAATCCAGCGCACACCAGACCTGCTTTCGTATATCCAGCCGATTGTTGATGCCAGGAACATTCCCGGACAGTTTATCCTTACCGGCAGCCAGCAGTTTGAAGTCATGGATACCGTCAACCAGTCTTTGGCTGGCAGAACAGCTATTCTTAAACTGCTCCCGTTCAGCATTGAAGAGCTGACAAACAACGGCTTGCCGTTAGAGGTTGACCGGCTGTTGTTTCAGGGGTTTTATCCCCGTATCTATGACGCAGGTCTTGATCCTGTACAGGCGCTTGGAGCCTACCTTCAGACGTATGTGGAGCGGGACATCCGTCAGTTGATCAACATAAAAGACCTTGCCCTGTTTGAAAAGTTTGTCCGACTCTGTGCCGGTAGGGTCGGTCAACTACTTAACCTGCAGAGCCTGGGTAATGACATCGGCATATCGCACACCACAGCCCGTACCTGGCTGACACTGTTAGAGGCCAGCTATATTGTATTTATGTTGCAGCCCTGGCATACCAATATTTCAAAGAGACAAGTCAAGACCCCCAAACTGTATTTCTATGATGTCGGGCTTGCAACGCACCTGCTTGGCGCAGAGAGTGAGCTGCATATCAGCAGGCATCCGCTGCGCGGTAACCTGTTTGAAAATATGGTAATTGTTGAGGCGCTAAAGTACCGTTTTAATAAAGGCAGACGTAACAACCTGTATTTCTGGCGAGATGCCAAAGGAAATGAAGTAGATCTGGTGGTCGAGTCCGGGTCGGATATCATGCCGGTTGAAATAAAATCAGGAGCTACTATCACAGAAGATTTTTTCAAAGGGCTGAAAAATTTTAGTGACAAACTACCGGTTCCAGCTGTTGCGACTGCTCTGGTCTATGGCGGATCAGAGGCACAGCGGCGTAGTGCGGTGAATATCTGGCGTATTACAGACATAAAAGAGATGATGGAATCCAGTCTTTTCTAAACACACAACTTTACGGGTAATTTGTGGTTCTTCGTAAACCACCGGCTCTACCGGTGGTTATTTGCAATACAACAAACCACCTCAATCAGCACAGTAATTCATGTGCCAGACGCAGCAGATCCTGCTAGCTGCCAGCCAGAACGGTGAGGTCTGATGCGTTATGTAATTGGAGATATACATGGTGGTAGTCTTACGTTTCAGACACTTCTAACAACCCTGAATCTGCGTCATCAGGATCAGCTCTATCTGTTGGGTGACTATATTGACCGGGGCAATGACAGCAAAGGTGTACAGGATACCATTTTACAGTTAAAGTCCGCTGGCTATGATGTCCGGCCTGTACGTGGCAACCATGACGATATGATGCTGAGAACCTTCATCGGCAATCATGTTGGTTTCTCATCTGACTGGCTGCGCTGCTGGGGCTTACAGACCTTGCTCAGTTTTGGGGTAGAGCGGATTGAACAGGTACCGGCTACCTACCTCACCTTTCTGGATAGCCTGCCTTATCTTCGTTATGATGACAACTTCGTCTTTGTCCATGCAGCGGTTGATATGCGTAAAGATGATCCGCTGACAGAATCTGATCCCACCGGTATGATGTGGGATGCAATTGCCCAAGTTGACGTACAAAAGATTGGTGGTAGAAAACTGGTAACCGGTCACCGGATACGCACCATGCCGTCAATTATTGCTTCGCTGCAAACCAGCCATTTTGAGCTGGATAACGGCGCCTACTCAGACCTTGATCCTTCAATCGGTTCACTGCTGGCGCTTAACCTTGATACTATGGAGCTGACTGCTCTGCGCTGGCTGGATGGTGAGGCGCTTGGGTAAGGAGATTTCTGCAATGGGAAAAGTATTGGTTACCTGGGTGGCGCGATCAAATGATCCTTATGAGTGGGATGCAAAAAGTGCCAAGGTTGCTCTTGATGATTCGGGACAATGTGTTTACGGGCCGACACTCACCCTGCTACTTGACCAACAACTCCCCTATCAAGACATTCGTAAGGCATATTTTTTCTATAGATCTGCATCGGATACCGATGCTTTAAAAGGTATTCGCACTATTTTGAAAAGCAAACTTCCTGCCTTTCATGTGGAAGAGTGCCCTTGGAATGGTAATGATCCGACGGATCATAAGGCGCTCTTCAAACACCTGCAGCCCGAATTAAAAAAGATCAGAGAGAAGCATCCAGATGATGAGCTCATAATTAACGTGAGTCCCGGTACGCCAGCCATGCATACAGTCTGGGTGCTTCTTGCCGAAGTGGGCTACATCAGCCACCCGTTAACTCTTGTACAATGTCGACGCTGGAGAGACCGTAAAGAAGGGCAGCCACCAGTTGAAAAAATTTCAATAGGTATCGAAAACTATTTTAAGCAATATCAGGATACTATAAGTCGACTTAATACACGTTCAGATGAAGAAGTCACATGGGATCCAACCAATTTCAGATCCGAGAAACTGATAAGTCTTGATCGCGAAGCCCGTAGGTATGCAAAAATAAAGACCCCGATATTGATACTCGGTGAACGTGGAACAGGGAAAAGCACATGGGCTACGTGGATACAGTCCATATAAAAAACTCAAACAAAACTGGATGAGTGTTGCTTGTGGTCAATTTACCTCCGAACTAATGCGATCTGAACTATTTGGACATGTTAAAGGCGCATTTACAGGAGCTACATCAGACAAACCTGGATTGCTGAAAAGGATGGATAAGGACACTCTGTTTCTTGACGAGATAGGGGATATCGACACTGACACGCAAAGACTTCTAATAAAAGCGCTTGAGGAGCAAAAATTTCAGCCACTGGGGAGTGAACGTACTGAAAAGAGTGACTTTAGATTGATAACTGCAACCAATCGAACGCTTGATTTTTTGCGAACTAAAATTCACGAAGATTTCTTTGATCGGATCAGTCCACTTGTGCTTGAGATTCCGTCTTTGCAAGACATCCCAGAGGATATACCCTGGATTTGGCGGGATGTATATAACCGCGCGTTGTCTCGCTCGATGGTAAACCATCAAAAGCCTGAATTTAGTTCAGTAAACCATGCGGGTATTGTAAATTACCTGCAATGTCACTCCCTGCCAGGCAACTACCGCGATCTGTACCGTATTGCCTATCGACTAATCGCGTTTCTTAATGATTTAGATGCTACCGACAATGTTGAAGATGCAATGTCCTATGCCTTGGCCTCTCTTAATTCATCAGAAAACAAGCAAACGGCCACGTCTATCTCTTCATTGCCAAAACTGGGCGACGGCTTCTCAATCGATGCTTATATTTCCGGTGTTCGTAGCAGTTTATTCTTGAAGGCATTGGAGCAATCTTCAGGAAATCAAAGAGAAGCAGCATCTCTTCTTGGAATATCTCCCCAAGCAATCAACAAGTTCAAAAAAACAAAATAGTCCTTCCGCATCTCTCCAAATATCAACCTACCCCACCAAAAACAACCAAAGTTGTCAATCATCGCCCTTAATTCAGCTGCAGCCAAACAAATAATACAAAAATAACGGCATGTTGACTAACACAAGCTATTGGCATGAAGTTGGCTATATAAACAGCAAGTCTTAGCTATCGGCAATCGCCTCACCGAAAATTAGGCGCAGATTATTCGTGATGGTGAAGCGGTCATCTCTTTATGCCACCTACAAGTAACGCCGGCGACTTGTTGAATAAAGAGAATAGCCAACAT
>NZ_JAOTRZ010000253.1 GCF_030247655.1 Trichlorobacter sp.
GCTTTAGCCTGACTGCCCATAAGATGCAGCTGTTCGGGCTCTGCCCAGCCTGTTCCAACAAAGCTTAGAAGCCTGCCGCTGTTTTTTGAAAATGGCTTTCACTACAAGGAATACATGATGTCAGCTTCTGCGGTAACTCCAGATACTCCTCAGCACCTTCGCCGGGTTGCCCTGGTGGGTAATCCCAACGTGGGTAAAAGTGTGTTGTTTAACGCCCTGACCGGCAGTTATGTCACGGTTTCCAACTATCCCGGCACTTCGGTTGAGGTGTCACGGGGAAACACCACCATAGCGGATGAGACCTGGCAGGTGATTGATACCCCCGGTATGTATGCCGTGCATACTATTACAGAGGAGGAGCGGGTTGCCCGTGAGATCCTTCTGAATGAAAAACCGGATGTGGTGCTGCATGTGCTGGATGCTCGCAATCTGGAGCGGATGCTGGCCATGACGATCCAGTTGATCGAGGCTGGTCTGCCGGTGGTTCTGGTGGTTAATATCATGGATGAGGCAGAGCGGATGGGGCTCTCCTTTGATCTGGCCCTGTTACAGCAGCGGCTGGGGATACCGGTGATTGCTGCGGCAACAGCCCGCAAACGGGGGATTGAAGAGATTAAGAGGGCCATTGCCGGGCTTGGCACCAGCTGTGGCCTGCCGATCAGCTACAGCCGTCTGTTGGAGCATGATATTGCCGAGGTTTCCCGCCTGCTGCAGAGCGGTTATGTTCTGTCACGCCGCGCATTGGCGCTGCTGCTGTTACAGGGTGATGAAGAGGTGAGCGGGTTGGTGGCGCAGGGGGAGGGAGAGCGATACCCGGCACTGGCGGAGAAGGTGCGTGAGATCGCCTTTGAGCGCCGTGAATCGTTTCACCTGGATCTCTCCATGGAACGCAAGGAGATCGTCAACCGGCTGGTGCGGGGGGTGATCACCCTACCGGATAAGCAGCGTGAAACCTGGGGTAGTCGGCTTTCCCGGCTGACAGTGCAGCCGCTTACCGGTATCCCGCTGTTGCTGCTGACGCTTTATTTCGGCCTGTACAAGTTTGTGGGTGATTTTGGCGCCGGTACCCTGGTGGATTTTCTGGAAGGGGAGCTGTTTGAAAAGCTGTTTAACCCCTGGATCACCAGTCTTTTAACCGGCTGGATTCCCTGGTGGTGGCTGCAGGAGCTGCTGGTGGGGGAATATGGCATCATTACCCTGGGTTTGCGCTATGCGGTGGGGATTATCCTGCCGATTGTGACTACCTTTTTTATCTTCTTTTCCATTCTGGAGGATGCCGGCTATCTGCCCCGCCTGGCACTGTTGGTGGATCGGGGCTTCAAGTGGTTTGGTCTGTCAGGCCGTTCCGTGATCCCGATGGTGCTTGGTTTTGGTTGCAGTACCATGGCAACCATGGTGACCCGGACTCTGGAGACGGTGCGGGAGCGGGTGATCGCCACACTGCTGCTGGCATTGGCGATCCCCTGTTCTGCCCAGCTGGGGGTGATTCTGGCTCTGCTGGCCCGCACACCGGGCGGCCTGCTGGTTTGGATCGCCTGCATGACCCTGCTGTTTGTGCTGGTGGGCGTTCTGGCTGGCAAGCTGATGCCCGGTGAGGCGCCGATGTTTTATATGGAGCTGCCGCCGATGCGTTTGCCACAACTTTCCAACGTGTTGACCAAGACCTATACCCGGATGCAGTGGTATTTTCTGGAGATCCTGCCGCTGTTTGTGCTGGCTTCGGTGCTGATGTGGCTGGGCAAGATCACCGGTGGCATGGAGAAGCTGGTGAATGCCATGACCCCGCTGATGCAGGGGATTGGCCTGCCCAGGGAGGCGGCAATCGCCTTTATTTTTGGTTTCTTCCGCCGGGATTACGGCGCAGCAGGTCTGTACGATCTGCAGAGCAAGGGGTTGCTGGATGGCCGTCAGCTGACCGTTGCAGCGGTGACACTGACCCTGTTTATCCCCTGTGTGGCGCAATTTCTGATGATGCTGAAGGAGCGTGGCTGGCGGGTCTCATTGGCGATTTTTGTCTTTGTCAGCCTGTTGGCCTTTGGTAGCGGCTATCTGTTGAATCAGGTGCTGGTGACGACCCGGTTACTGGGTTAGGAGTAAGCCATGATACGGTGCGGATTCTGCGGGCATGAGTTTGACGAATCAGAAGGAATGCAACCGGGCTGCGGTGCCTGTGCCGGTGGATGCCAAGGCATTCACTGCCCCCGTTGCGGATACAAGAATGTGCAGGAACCGGCCTTCTTGAAACGTCTGAAAAGTATGGTAACAAGGAATGATAAGGAGCAAGACCAATGAAACTCTCTGAACATGCGGAAGAGATCCTTGAGGCGATGTGGATCGCCATTGAAGAGGAAGGGGCGGCCTTTTATGATCCTGCCAGAATGCAGCTTCCTGAGGACGATGCCGCTTGCCGGGAGCTGACCGCAAAGTCTCTGGTTGAGCTGCGCCATGGCATGCTCTACTTCCGTCAGGAAGGGCGGGAAGAGGGGAAAAAAACCATTCGCCGCCACCGTCTGGCCGAGCGTCTGATGATGGACGTCTTCAACATCAAGGGTGAAGAAGGTGATGACAAGGCCTGTCAGTTTGAGCATCTGCTGAATGAAGGGGTGGATACCAAGCTGTGTACCATGCTGAATCACCCGTCTACCTGTCCCCACGGCAAGCCGATTCCACCAGGCGATTGCTGCATCGAGGCGCGCCAGAAGGGGGATCTGGGGGTGGTGCCGCTGACTGAATTCAGGTCTGGTCAAGAGGGGGAGATCGCCTATATCCAGACCGATGACAGCAAAAAGATGCAGAAGCTGATGGCCATGGGTGTGTTGCCGGGCAACCGGATTATTCTGGTGCAGTCCTTTCCTTCTTATATCTTCCGCGTCGGGTTTTCTGAATTTGCCATTGATACGGCCCTGGCACGGGAGATCTTTGTCAGAAAGATAGAGCGGTAATTGACAAAGAGCGGCCTTAACAGCTAGTATCAAGGCCTATTTTACCCGTATGGAAAGGTGTGTATGAAGATCATAGTCCTTCTGGGCGACGGCATGTCCGATGAGCCCTGTGCAGAATTAGATGGCAAGACCCCGCTGCAGGCAGCACAAACCCCTAATATGGACCGGATGGCCCAGGCCGGGCAGGTTGGACTGGCGCATACGGTACCGGATGGCCTGCCCCCTGGCAGCGATGTGGCCAATCTCTCCGTGTTTGGTTATGACCCCCGCAGCTGCTACACCGGTCGTTCTCCCCTGGAGGCGATAAGTATGGGGGTGCAGCTCGGTCCTCATGATGTGGCCTTCCGTATGAATCTGGTCACCATGACCCCCCACAACGGCAAGATCTACATGGAGGATTTCTCTGCCGGTCATATCGGTAGTGAAGAATCCCATCAGCTGATCACCACCCTGCAGGAAGAGCTGGGTGATGAGCATTTTGAGTTCCACCCCGGCGTAGGCTATCGTCACCTGCTGGTCTGGCGTAATGGCAAGGATACCATGACCGCTACGCCGCCTCATGATATCAGCGGCAAAAAGGTGCGGGAATATCTGCCCCAGGGAGAGGGAGCCGATGAGCTGATTAATCTGATGAATTCATCACAAATGGTGCTGCACAACCATCCTGTCAACAAGCAGCGCAAGGAGCGTGATGAGCTGCCAGCCACCTCGATCTGGCTTTGGGGCCATGGTAAATCACCGGTGTTGCAGCCCTATCAGGAAAAATTTGGTCTGTCCGGCGCGGTGATCTCGGCGGTTGACCTGATGAAGGGAATCGGTCTCGCTGCCGGTCTGGAAGTGATTAATGTACCGGGAGCCACCGGCTACATTGATACCAATTACAAAGGCAAGGCCGAGGCTGCCCTGGCTGCCCTGGAGCAGCTTGATTTCGTCTATGTGCATGTGGAAGCCCCGGATGAGGCGTCCCACAGTGGTAACCTGCAGCACAAGATTAAGGCGATTG
>NZ_JAOTRZ010000254.1 GCF_030247655.1 Trichlorobacter sp.
CTGACCGGCGGCATCGCCTTTGAAGGTTTGAACCAGGCCGGACATCTGAAGAAAAACCTGATTGTAGTGCTGAACGACAATGAGATGTCCATCTCAAAAAACGTCGGCGCCTTTTCCGCCTTTGTCTCCCGCAAGATGACCACCCGCCATTTCCGTGAACTGAAGAAGGAGATGAAGGAACTGCTGACCAACATCCCGGCCTTTGGCAAGGATATCCTTAAATTTGCCCGTCGGGCGGAAAATTCGCTCAAGGGCTTTTTGACCCCTGGCGCCCTGTTTGAGGCGTTGGGATTTGACTACATCGGCCCGATTGACGGCCACGACCTGCCCGGCCTGATTGAGGTCTTCAACAATGCCCGTGAGTTTGATGGTCCACTACTGCTGCATGTGATGACCACCAAGGGCAAGGGCTACCGTCCGGCTGAAGAGACACCTGACAAGTTCCACGGCGTGGGGGCCTTTGACCTTTCAACCGGCAAGGCACCGGCCAAGTCATCCACCATCTCGTACACCGAAGTGTTTGGACGCACCCTGGTTGATCTGGCCAAGGAAGATCCCAAGGTGGTGGCCATCACCGCTGCCATGCCGGACGGCACCGGACTGAACTTCTTCAGCGATGCCCTGCCAGACCGTTTCTTTGATGTGGGTATTGCCGAACAGCATGGCGTCTGCTTTGCAGCCGGGCTGGCTGCTGACGGCTTCAAACCGGTAGCAGCTATATACTCATCCTTTATGCAGCGGGCCTATGATCAGGTCTTCCACGATGTCTGCCTGCAGAACCTGCCGGTGGTGATCGCCATGGACCGGGCTGGACTGGTGGGTGACGACGGCCCCACCCACCACGGGGTGTTTGACCTCTCCTTTATGCGGCACCTGCCCGGCCTGACCTTTATGGCCCCCAAGGATGAAAACGAACTGCGCCACATGCTGAAGACTGCACTGGAGCTAAAGGCCCCGGTGGCCTTGCGCTACCCACGCGGTGCAGGTTATGGCGTGCCGCTGGACAAAAAAATGGAATGCCTGCCGATCGGCAAAGGTGAACTGCTGCGGGAAGGCACTGATCTGACCATTGTTGCCATCGGTTCAACGGTCATGCCTGCGGTCAAGGCAGCTGAGCAGCTTGCCGAGCAAGGCATCAGCGCTGGTGTAGTAAATGCCCGCTTCATTAAGCCGCTGGATGCTGACCTGATCCTTGGTCAGGCCAAGGCCACCGGCAGGATTGTGACGGTTGAAGAAAACGTGCTGCAGGGCGGCTTTGGCAGTGCGGTGTTAGAACTATTGCAGGACAACGATATGTCACAGGTCAGGGTCAAACGGATCGGCATACCGGACCAGTACATTGAACAAGGAACCCAGGCACAACTCCGCAAGGATGTGGGGATTGATGCTGAAGGCATAGCAGCTGCAGTACAAGCGTTTTTGAAGAATTGAAAGGATTGATTGCATGCGTTTTCCGTGGCGTTTGAACTATGATTTGACCAAGTACATCATCAAAAACAACCTCAACAAGGTTGAGAAGTACCCGCTGGTACTGATGCTGGAACCGACCCACCTCTGTAACCTGACCTGCTCCGGCTGCGGACGTATCCGCGAGTATGCCAACACCATCAACGACATGATGTCGCTGGAAGACTGCCTGAAGTCAGTTGATGAATGTCCGGCACCGGTGGTCACCATTACCGGTGGTGAACCGTTCCTCTACCCCCACATTTATGAGCTGGTACAGGGGATACTGGACCGTGGCCGTCACATCATGTTCTGCACCAATGCCGTGCTGATGGAAGAATCCATCAAAAAGATGCAGCCCCATCCGAACCTGACCTTTAACGTCCATATGGATGGTCTTGAGCAGACCCATGACCGGATACTGGAGCGCAAAGGCTGCTTCAAGACCGGCATGGCAGCCATCAAGGCAGCCAAGGCCAGAGGATTCCGGGTCTGCACCAACACCACCATCTTCACCGATACTGATCTGGTTGAGATTGAAATGCTGTTCCAGAAGTTGGAAGAGCTTGGTGTGGACGGCATCCTGGTGGCACCTGGCTTCAGCTATGAAGCGGTTGAAGAGGAAAAGCAGTTCCTGGTCCGCCAGGAAATTGAGAAGAAATTTAGAGAAGTTTACGAGATGAGCAAGAAGCACCGCTTCTGGTCCACCCCGATGTACCTGCGCTTCCTCAAAGGCGAGAAAAAGCTGCAATGCACCCCCTGGGGCAACCCGACCCGTAACCCACAGGGCTGGAAGGCACCGTGCTACCTGATCACTGACGGCCACTACCCCACCTTCAAGGATATGATGGAACAGGTCAACTGGGACAGCTACGGCGTGGGCAAAGACCCCCGGTGCGCCCAGTGCATGATGCACTGTGGTTTTGAACCGACGGTGGTGACCGAAGTAGGTAAAAGCCCCAAAGACATTCTTGAAATGATGCTCTGGAACCTGTCATAAATATTTGATTTGGTGATGTTACCCGCCATGAAGAATCTTATTCTGTACCTTCTGTTCATGCTGGCCATGACCGTCTTCTGCCCCCACCGGGCAGAGGCGGTCCAGCCTCGAACCCCTCAGTTACTCTACCCCTCTAGTAAACGGATTGTTATCTTTGTAGCCGATGGCTGAGGCTACTGTACCAAGGCGGAAAGTTTTTTCGCCACACGTAACATCCCGTTTGAGCCACGGGACATTCAAAAAAACCACCAGTTTTACCGTGAATGGCATGACCATTTTCATGGTGATATTGTACCGTTGATCGTCATTGACAACGGCAGATTTGTGATCGATGGCTATGATCCACAATCCATCAAACAGGCCCTGAAATCTATCGGGCTTCACTCAAAGAGCAGGTAATACAGGTTTATGACAACCATTATTGATACCCATTGCCATATTTATTACGATGATTTCCAGAACGACCTTGATCAAGTGCTTGCCCGGGCTGATGACGCTGGTGTTAAAGGGATGATCGTGGTTGGTGCTGATGCAACATCAAGTCAACAGGCAGTTGAGATAGCGAACAGCCACCCCACCATTTTCTGCACCGTGGGTATTCATCCCCATGATGCGGAAGGGGCTGATGAGACCACCATTCTGGCACTGGAAGAGTTGGCGCGGACAACTGCTAAGTGTGTTGCCATTGGCGAAATTGGCCTGGATTTCTATCGCAATCGTTCCCCACGTGAAGAACAGGAGCGGGTCTTCCGACGTTTTCTACAGATGGCAAAAAAGCTGGATAAACCGGTGGTAATCCATGATCGGGATGCCCATACTGAAACCCTGGACATGATCAAAGAAGCTGGTGTTACAAAGGGTGTTATGCACTGTTTTTCCGGTGATCTGGACTTTGCCCGGCAATGCCTGGATCAGGGTCTCTACCTCTCCATTCCCGGTACGGTCACCTACCCCTCCAACGAGCAGTTGCGTGAGGTGGTACGCAACGTGCCGCTGGAACGGCTACTGCTGGAAACTGACTGTCCCTACCTGTCACCGGTGCCCCATCGCGGCAAACGCAATGAACCGGCCTACACCCGTATCACGGCTGAAAAGGTGGCTGAACTGCGCGGGCTGACCGTTGAAGATGTGGGCCGGATCACCACCATGAATGCCGGGCGCCTGTTCGGTATTCCGCTTTGGGACGACTCCACCAAGATCGCCTACCGGATCAGGAATTCGCTCTACCTGAACATCACCAACCGCTGCTCAAATCGTTGCACCTTCTGCCCTAAGTTTGATGAGTTTACCGTCAAGGGGCACAATCTACTGTTAGACCACGAACCGAGGTTTGAAGAGGTGATGGCAGCCATCGGCCAGCCTGAAGGGATAGACGAAGTGGTGTTCTGCGGCTTTGGGGAATCACTGCTGCGGCTGGATCTGGTCAAACAGGTGGCGCAGGCCCTTAAACAGCGCGGCTATCCGATCAGGGTCAACAGTGATGG
>NZ_JAOTRZ010000255.1 GCF_030247655.1 Trichlorobacter sp.
GGGCATACAGCTCTGGACCAAACTCATAATTGATTTTTTTTGCCAATTCCGTGGTGGCATAGACATCTGCAACCTTAAGCTGAATGCCGGTTACAGTGTCCCCAAGATCAAAGAATTTCTGAGCCTGATTGATACTGACATAGGCCAGGGTTGAGTCATATTCAAACATACCGGTGTTAAAAATGCCGGTCACCCGAAACGGCTTCAGCTTTGGCATCATCCCTAATGGAGTGATCGTGCCGGTGGGAGAGACGACATTTACCCGGTCCCCTAAAGTCAGATTAAGGTGTTTTGCAAGTTCACCACCGATCAGCAGGCCCGGTTCTGGAGAACCGTTTTCAAGCGGCTCAAGTGTATCCATTGCTCCACGAACAATGGCACGGGAAAGGCGGGTCACTTTCTTGTCAGATGTCGGGTCAATACCACGCAATACGACCCCGGAGACATTCCGTCCGGTTGACAGCATAACCTGATTGTAAATAAACGGAGTTGCTGCCTGGACACCGGGCAAACGGGTCAGGCGCTCCATTGTTGCCTGATAGTTTTCCATCGGAGCGCCGCTACGGATCACCACCAGATGGGCATTGGTTCCCAGTATTTTTTCCTTCAGATCCCGCTCAAAACCGGTCATAACCGCAAGCACGATAATCAGCGCCATAACCCCCAGGGTCACACCGGCAGTGGAGATAAAGGTAATTATTGATATAAACGTGGATTTACGCTTTGCCTTCAGATAGCGCAATCCTATTGTAAGTTCAAATGGCAGTGCCAACGGTTATTTTGCCTCTTTACGAAGTTGGGGAAACAGGATGACATCCCGAATCGAGGCGGCATCGGTAAGCAGCATCACCAGACGGTCAATACCGATCCCCTCGCCAGCTGTTGGTGGCAGGCCGTACTCCAGGGCACGCACATAGTCTTCATCCATGTAGTGCGCCTCTTCGTCCCCCTTGTCCTTCTCAGCCACCTGGGCAAGAAAGCGCTCCTTCTGATCAACCGGGTCATTCAGCTCGGAAAATGCGTTGGCAATTTCGCGCCCGCCAATCATCAACTCAAAGCGATCAACAATAGCAGGTTCGTGGTCATTTTTACGGGACAGCGGTGATACCTCGGTGGGATAGGCGGTTACAAAGGTAGGCTGGATCAGCTTGTGTTCAGCCACCTCTTCAAATATTTCCATAATCAGCTTGCCATAACTAATGTCATCAGTCAGACCAAGACCGATACTCCGAGCATAGGCCAATGCCAGATCACGGTCATCAAGTTTTTTGGCATCTATATCACCATATTCAAGGATCGCTTCTTTCACCGTCAGGCGCCGCCATGGGCGCTGAAAGCTAATGTTGTGTCCTTGACAGACAAAATCCAGGGCACCCAACACCTGCTCAGCTACATGACAGAACAGCTCTTCGGTAAAATCCATCAGGTCTTCAAAGGTGGCATAGGCCTGATAGAACTCCATCATGGTGAACTCAGGATTGTGACGAACCGAGATTCCTTCATTTCTGAAGTTTCGATTGATCTCAAAGACGCGCTCAAAACCACCGACCACCAGTCGCTTCAGGTACAACTCCGGCGCAATACGGAGGTACAGCTCCATATCAAGTGCATTATGATGGGTGACAAAGGGACGGGCCGTGGCACCACCGGGAATCTGGTGCATCATCGGTGTTTCAACTTCAAGAAAGTCACGGGAGGTCATAAAGCTGCGGATCAGGTTTACAATCCTGGAACGCTTGACAAACAACTCTCTCACCTCTGGATTGACGATCAGATCAACATAGCGCTGACGATAACGAGTTTCCACATCGGTCAGGCCATGAAACTTCTCCGGCAATGGCAAAAGGGATTTAACCAGAAGTCGGATAGCACGTGTATGAACGGAAAGTTCACCGGTCTTGGTGCGGAACGGAAACCCTGTAACCCCGATAATGTCACCGATATCAAAGGATTCAAACTGTGCAAAGACCTCTTCACCCAGATCATCCTTACGAACGTAGACCTGTATCCGGCCTTTACGGTCCTGCAACTGAATAAAGGCGGCCTTGCCAAATGAACGGCGGGCAATAATGCGTCCGGCCAGCACAAACTCAGCATCAGAGGCATCAATCTGCTCTATGGAACCATAGGCTGCAACGACATCAGCAGAGGTATGTTGTGGTTTAAAATCATTGGGGTAGGGATTGATCCCGGCAGCCCAAAGATCATTAACTTTTCTACGGCGTTGCAGCAACAACTCACTTAATTCTTCCATTGACTAAACTCACCTTTCAGACTCATTCCGCACAACGGGTGTAACGGAAGAAAGTAGCTCAGAGTACTACCAGCGTCAAGCTATTCTTTGCCCTCGTCAGCGACAATCGAGGCATTCTTTTTTGAGCGAGAAGCAGAGCGCTTACGGGCTTTTGGAGCTGTTGCAGGCTCTATTGACACACCCTCATCTGCGACCGGTTCTGGTGCTGCTGTCTTCTTGCGGGCAGGCGACTTACGTGCTCTTGCAGCAGGCTTTACCACAACAGGATCAGCAGGCGGAACAGGCTGGTCTTCCCCAATGTTAGTTTCAATAACAACTGTCGCCACTTTTTTAGCAGTCCGCTTGGGGCGTGAAGCCTTTACTGGAAGCACTGGCGCGTCGCCATCAGAGACGTCGACAGGCACTGGAACCTGCGGACTACCGGCATCTGCAGTATCCTGGCCACCAGACTCAGTTTCGCCATCGTTAACCACAGCCGGTTTTCTTCTAGAGCGGGATCGACGGCGTTTTTTAGCTACCGGCTCCTGGGGCTCAGCAGGCTGTCCAAAAACGACATCTTCACCGGTCACAGCCACAGACTCCTCAATTACTGAGGAGCCCAAGACATCATCCGGCTGCTCAGCAGTTGCAAGATCAGCAGGGCGATCAGCACTTTTTTTCTTGCGCTTACGCTTACGGCGTTTTTTTGCCACTGCCTCAGTTACTGCCTCGAGCTCCGGCACTTCCGTTATCGTTACAGAGTCAACAATATCAACTGGCGCAGACTGATGTGGCAGCTCAAGTTCTGGCAGATCATCGCGCAGTTTTTCCTTACGAACTGTTTCAAGTTCCAGCTGATTCAACAGGAACGATGGTTTACCCTTAATGGTAACAACAATTTCATAGTCATTCTCAATCTGAGCCAATTCACGTTTTTTGCGATTCAGTAAAAAATAGGCTACTTCGAGTGGCAATCCACCACGAACCTCAGCAATCTGCCCTTTGGCTGCAGCCGCATGCACCTTGCGCAAGAATGATACTGCCATCGCCTCCACCGATTTGACCCGACCACGTCCTTCACAATGTGGGCATTCCAGGTGAATAGCGTCATTAATATTTTTTGCAATCCTCTGGCGTGACATTTCCATCATGCCAAATTGAGATATCCTCCCCAGATTTACTCGGGCCTTATCTATCTTTAAAGCGTCTTTCAAGGTTCGCTCGACTTCCTTATTATGCTTGTTATCACGCATATCAATGAAGTCAATTACCACTAAACCACCTAAATCACGTAAACGCAGTTGCCGTGCGACCTCTGCAGCTGCCTCAAGGTTAGTTTTAAAAGCAGTATCCTCAACACCTTTTTCTCCACTGGATTTGCCAGAGTTAACATCGATAGAGACCAGCGCCTCGGTCGGCTCAATAACCAGTGAACCACCGGAAGGTAAAGGAACGCGCTTTTCATAGAGTTGATCAATCTGTTCTTCCAGCTGATATTTTGAAAAAATCGGGCGTTTTTCCTTATGCAGCTTAACCAGTCGCTCACAACCGGGCATGATCTCTTTAAAGAAATCAATTGCCTGCTGACAAGCAGCCTTATCATCAACCAAGACTTCATCGACATCATCAGAGAAGTAATCACGAATGGTGCGAATGATCACGCCGGCATCCTGATATACCTCACCGGCCCC
>NZ_JAOTRZ010000256.1 GCF_030247655.1 Trichlorobacter sp.
CCTCTTTAACTTCATCCAGCTTGAACGGCTTGATGATTGCTTCTACTTTTTTCACAGTCATCCTCCCTTCTCAGCAGTTAATTCTCATCTAACTTATTTAAGATTTATGCAAGCACATTGCCAAATCAGACTAATTAGATAAGTACTTATAATTATGAATTTACGTCTGACATAAAAGATTAAACCGGACAATCGCCAGCACACAAAATAGGCACAAAAACAGCCAGTAGCCTAATATTTGTGCACTTCTTTCAAGAGGATTGTCATGATGCCAACTCTTTAAGCTCCCTAATGATCTCAACCTGTCTCTGATTTATATAATAGGCAAGCGCTTGTTGAGAGTGGCGATCAGGGTGAAACTCAAGAATACACGTATAATCAGGGGCTGAGCCTAAAAGGCGGGTAATTGTACAAGCAGCGCCTATTTCTCGTAAAGAAGCGTCTTCGTGTGCTTCTAACTTTAGAATCAGGTTCACTTCTTTACCAGGCTCAATACCAGCGGGGTCAGACACTTGCAGGGCAACACCACCAAGTGAAATATCACGTACCGATGCAGGAATAATATCATTGTCCAAATATATATCTACATCAGCACGACGGTCATCAAGACAAACACGGACAAAACGGCGCAAATCAGAACGAATTTTGGCGTAATGAAAACGGGTAAGAATAGCCTTTTTGCGGGCTGTGTTTACGTAAAAGACTTCGCCAACGAGATCATCGGGCACAGGACTTTTTACATGGGCCCTGATGAGCACTTTTTTTTCAAGAGCGATTACTTTGGCTTGGTATTCATGAATTTCAAATTCAGCCATTTCATTTTCAACAGAAATCAGGCGAGCATCATATGAAACGGGAATCTCTTTATAGTAATTTAAAAAAGAAAACGTCTGCCCAACCATCCCCTTGAGGAACTGTATGATAACAAGTCCATCCTCATGTTCGGTGCCACGAATTACCTTGTCATAATAGGTAAAAAACACTCAGTATATCCTTGAAAACGAAATTGATTGGTGAGCATGTTGGAATTGCTTTGTAATTGGGAAAGCAGTATAAATATTAATGATCGATTTTTTAACAGAAAAGCGTAGCCATCACAAGCACGAATACCGATAACGATACGGATGCCCATGAATTGTCGTAGTTTCAGATTTTTTATCCTGACCTGCCTGTTATTATGTGCAGTTACAGATGTACTGCCTCTTAAAATTGCGCAGGCAGATATCTATCGTTTTGTCACCATTGATGGAGTCGAAAGCTTTACTGACAGTCCTTTGCAAAAAGATGCTCAGGTGGTAATGAGGGAAACAGTAAAAGGCACCCGTAAAAAGGCTGCTCGCACCATTTCTAAAGAATCGACCCAAACCCCAGCCCCCTCCTTAAAAGAAATTATTGAAAAAACAGTAGAGACACAAATCAATCCCGAGCATAACAGTACAGACATTGTCGAGGCATTATTGCCGGTAGATGGAACTATTACGTCAGGTGTTGGTGTCAGGGTTGATCCTGTTGATGGTCAGTTACGACACCACAATGGTATTGATATTGCCGTACCCACAGGCACTTCAGTGCATGCTGTTGCTTCAGGAGTTGTTGTATATGCAGGCCTGCGTTCAGGGTACGGCTGGACTGTACTGATTGAGCACGACAATGGCATGGTGACCCTTTACGGTCACAATAGTAAACTTAACGTTCAACAAAGCCAGGCAGTTAAAAAAGGAGAGGTCATCGCCCTTGCCGGTAGTACCGGTCGCTCTACCGGACCCCATGTTCACTTTGAGGCTTGGCAATCTGGCAACAACATTACAGCGGCTTTTATGCCCGGAAGTACCTTGAAAATTGCTTCGGCGGGCCACTCGTATCGACAGCGCGCCAATTTTCGTAAAGAAGTTTTGTCAGACGGATCAATGTTGATTACCAACATCCCCTCCTCAATCCCTTGATGCAACACCAACTTGAATACTACATACAGATGTTGATCAACGAGCTGAGTGTCAAAAGTTGTAGTATTGCCATTTGCAGTCAGAACGACACGGTCTGTAAGTCAGGCAATCAGGAGTTTGCCTTGCTGGCTGAACAGATTCTACAAAGACTGGATTGTGCCGCGATCATCATTGCAGAACCTTTACATCCATTCCCCTCTTTTCTATTACGTCGAGCAGCACCTGACACAGGTTGCATTGTGCCCAGGGATTCAGAATCTCGCTCTTCATTGCACGACATTCCCCTTATACGTAAAACTCAAGATCAGTCTCTGCTTTTAGATGTAATTTGTGAAACTTTGAGTAAAAGGAAAGGCTGCATTGTTGAAGGTCTTGGCATCATCAGCCAGGGAACACTTACTGTTGAACAGGCTTATATCGCATGGTCATCGTTGTTACATGCAACAACGGTCAAATATTTTGAAGATCTACTTACCGTCGGCACTCTCTTGCCAGAAGAGAGCGAAGCACTAGCACACTACAAAAATAATTATTTAAAGCCACTTACGTTTAATAAACAGGCCTTTTGCTCAACAACACCCTCAACATATCAAGATGTTATTGAGGAAATGAGCCTTACCGGGCAGAGCACCATTGAGCTTGGACTGGTTGATTCTTTTTTTGGTAATATTTCCTGTTTTGCAAATAATATGCTCTACATTTCCCAAACTTCTGCACGACTTGACCAATTATGCACCCAGATAGATACGGTTCCTTTTGATGGATCATCCACAGCGGGTATGACTGCTTCCAGCGAACTGCCCGCACATCGGGCTATTATACTTGCAACAAACTGTAAAGCGATACTTCATGGACATCCACGATTCCCGGTTATCATGAGTTTCTTTGCCAATTCTGATACGGTTAAAGCTTTTGATTTACTTGGTTCCTTGCCTGTTGTGAGTGGAGAAGGCGGTGTTGGCGGTTTGGCAGAGAGTCTGCCAAAAGCATTCAGTTTTTCTGATGCTAAAGCCGTTATCGTACAGGGACATGGGGTTTTTGTGATAAGCCATACCGGCTTTGGTGAAGCATTGTCAATGCTTGCCGAGGTGGAACTGTTGTGCAGAGATCTTTATTTTGAAAGACTTTATAAACGCCATCAGATTTAGTTACTAAAACCAAGAGGGGCGCGGTATCTACCGTGCCCCTCTTGGTTTTACAGTATTGTTGCTAAAACTAGCAGCCAGCAGTTTTGCGGAACAGCCTGCTCTCTTTGTTAGCGTCATCATACTTTACACGAACTTCGTCGCCAACAACAATGCGCTTGTCTTTCAGCTTGTCAACAGTCAGTTGGTCTTTAACAATAACCTGAACTTTAGCGCCTTTGCTGTCCTTGAGGGTTACGGTTGCAGCAGCACCTTGAATCTCAACCTTCTCAACTGTACCAGTAATCTTCTGCTCTGCAGCAAAAGCCAAGGAAGAAACAGACAGAAAAGCAGCCATCAGTACAACAGATACCATTTTTTTCATTGTTACATACTCCTTTATGGGATGAGAATAAACGTACTTCATATTATTCATTTATAGATATTTTCGCAAGTCTTTTCGTATGAATGATTACATTCATCGAACTGACA
Organism: Trichlorobacter sp.; assembly: GCF_030247655.1. GTDB lineage: Bacteria > Desulfobacterota > Desulfuromonadia > Geobacterales > Pseudopelobacteraceae > Trichlorobacter. The sequence goes on from NZ_JAOTRZ010000256.1 coordinate 3,560, forward strand.
CTCCCAATCTTTCTGTCAGAGAAGCAATAATCTTCTGGTGAACCTGCTGTACTTCATCGTCAGTCATAGTCCGGTCAGCGGCTCGATAACGCAATCGTAACGCGATACTTTTATGACCTTCAGGAACGCGGTCTCCTTGATACAGGTCAAAGATAGCAACGTCTTCCAATTCCTTTTGTTTTACGCTGGTAACGCAATCAATAAGCTGGCCAGAAGCAAGATCTAGAGGTACCAACAAGGCAAGATCCCTGACACTATCAGGGAAGCGTGAAGGAGGTGTTATTGCCTTACGTGCACCAGACAGGCGCACCAACTCTTCAAAGTTTAGCTCAAAGTAATAAACTGATCGCTCAATTTCATAGC
>NZ_JAOTRZ010000257.1 GCF_030247655.1 Trichlorobacter sp.
ACTTAAGGGTATCACACAACCATATACGTGTTAAATCTAGCATGTCTCTATCATTTCCTAGACCTGCAATATTTTTTCCCCTTTGTTCAATAAACTGCTCAGCAGGACCCATTATAGAAAAACCTCCCATTTATTTGCCCAATACTCGGGCTGGATTCCCAACAACAGTAGTGCCAGATTTAACATTTTTTATAACGACAGCCCCCGCTCCAATAACGGATTCATTGCCAATTTGGATTCGAGGCAAAATAACAGCACCAGTACCTATAAATGAATTATTTCCAACGATCACTTCACCAGCAAGCCGTGCTCCTGGTCCTATGTGTACTCCATTACCTATAACACCATCATGATCGACTGATGCAGCAGTGTTTATAATTACTCCACGACCAAGTTGTGCGTTTGCGCAAACAGATGATTGAGCTAAAATCTGACTGCCTTCTCCAATTACAGCACTATGCGCCACAAAAGCAGTGCGATGAATCAACGTTACGGGATCAATGCCGCGTGATTTAAGTAAGCCCAGCAACTGAATTCTATCAGTCCCATGTCCACCACCTATAGCCACCGCACCATAGAGATTGTCCGTGCCGCCGCGCTCTGTAAGCCAAGCATCAAGACCGGTTTCTCCTCTCAGCAGTAGCACGCCAGGAATTGGAGAAGAAATTGTGCGGTTATCAACTAAGACGACGAGACGCATGTCCGTGTCACAAACAATATCGTGGAGGACTTTTGCTTGCCCAGTTGCTCCCCAAAATAGTATATCTCGCATTAGCTATTGCCTCCATTGATTACTCACATGGCAAACAACTCGTTCCATTTCTGCATCGGTTAAATCGTGGTATGTCGGTAAATTTATTGCTCGCTTATGCAGCCCATAGCTCACTGCATTCTTCGGTTTTTCCTCAAACATAGGTTGCATGCTTAGTGGCCAGAAAAACACACGGCCGTCGATATCATCCGCCTTAAACGCAGCTAGCAATTTATTGCGATTAAACGGCACTTCCTCATCGACTACGATGGTTGGCATCCAATAACCATTAACTGTCCCTTTAGGCTCGGGATTCATCTTTATCGGTAGTCCACTAAGTTGTTTCAAATAATATCTAAATATTCGCCGTTTACCGAAAATAAGCTCATCAATCCTCTCCATTTGAGCGCAACCAATTGCTGCCTGAATATTTGACATCTTGTATTTGAAGCCAATCATATCAGGCCAGAACTGTTTAGTCTGACTGCGGGATCTACCATGATTTGATAGCGTCAACACCTTTTCGTAAATATCTGAATCGTTGGTGACAAACATGCCGCCTTCACCGGTTGTCAGCGTTTTTGTGCCGTGGAAGGAAAAAGCACCAAATCTACCCATAGAACCAGCGCGTTTACCATGCCACTGTGAACCGATTGCCTCGGCAGCATCCTCAATGACTGGAATGCCGTGCTTCTCTCCGATTGCAAGTAGCCGATCCATATCACACAGGTTGCCATACAAATGCACCGCAATAATGGCTTTTGTCTGTGGTGTTATTGCTTGTTCAGCCAGTTCAGGGTTAATGCACCAGGTATCAGGCAAGATATCAACAAACACAGGTTTTGCGGCCAGATGTACAATTGGAGCGGCAGTGGCAATCCAGTTGGTATCGGCCATTATAACTTCGTCGCCAGGCCCAATACCCAGTGCGGCCATACCCATATGCAAAGCACCTGTACAGCTAGATGTCGCGATTGCATACTTGACGCCAAGATGCTGCTTGAATAATTCCTCAAATCGACAGATGTATTCATAGCAACGCTCACCCCAGCCGTTAGCTGCGGCATCTGTGGCATAACGTACCTCAAGCTCAGTAATTGACGGTTTTGTGTAATAGATGCGCGGATTCATATAATCTCCAGCCTTGGTATTGCCGTTACAAACAGTGTGCCAACTTCTGCAAGCTTGGCATTCTGCTGTTTAACCTCATCGGCAATGTTCCATGGCAATACTAACAGGTAGTCAGGGCGCTGTTCAGACAGTACGGCTGGGGCCATGATAGGTATATGGCTACCAGGCAAGAATTTACCCTGCTTGGAGGGGGCAGCATCGCAGACGTACGGAAGCAGGTCTGGTTTTACGCCAGCATAGTTGAGCAAGGTGTGTTTCCTTTTGTTGCAGCACCATAGGCCGCCACTTTTTTCCCTGCTCGCTTTTGCTCAAGTAAAAACAGGAGCAATCCATTCTTCACATCATCAGCTTTAGCCTGGAAGCTTTGATACACTTCAAGCAACTGCATGCCACACAACAGTTCTTCCTGTAAAAGTTTCGTAACGGAAGGCAACACGGATCTTGGATCATCTTGGTGGCAGCCATATATCCTTAAGCTCCCGCCGTGGGTTGGCACCTCTTCAACATCCCATATTTTCAGACCGGCCTGCTTGAAGATGCGCTCAACTGTGTACAAAGAAAGATATGAAAAATGTTCGTGGTAAACCGTATCAAATTGGGTATGTTTTAAAAGCTGCATCAGGTGAGGAAATTCCAGAGTGGTGGTGCCACCAGGTTTAAGCACGAGTTTTAAGCCAATCGTAAAATCATTAATGTCAGGCACATGGGCAAAGACGTTGTTTCCCAAAACAAGATCCGCCTGTTTACCTTGATGTATCAGTTCAGTTGCCAGCCTGCTGCCAAAGAAATCCCTGATAACTGGAATACCAAGTTTTTCAGCCGCCGCCGCTGTGCTTGCGGTTGGCTCAATGCCAAGGCAGGGGATACCTGCAGCAACAAAGTTTTTCAAAAGATAGCCGTCATTTGACGCAATTTCTATGACAAAACTACGGCTATCCAGCCGTAGTTTTTCTGTAATCATGGCGCTGTAACGAGCGGCATGTTCAAGCCAACTGCTTGAGGTTGACGAGAAGTAGGCATAGTCATTGTTAAACAACTCATCAGCCTGGGTGTAGTCCTCTGTCTGTACCAGCCAGCAGCTTGTGCAGATCTTTAACTTAAGCGGAAAATACAGCTCTGGCGTTGATAGCTCCTGGTCGGTGAGATAGGCGTTGGAGGGCGGCGCGTATCCCAGATCCAGAAAGGTATGTTCAAGGGGGGTCTTGCAGTGACGGCAGTTCATGTAGCAATTCCACCAAAATTTGGAGTGATGAGCGGGTGATTCATATCACGTTTTGAGGTATCTGTCACCTGTAACGGCCAGCTGATGGCTAATAAGGGGTCGTTAAATCTGACTCCGCACTCTGCTTCAGGCTTATAATGGGAAGTATGAAGATACAGTAGCTCACTGTTTTTGTTCAGCACTTGAAAACCATGGGCACAACCTTCAGGAATTACCATCATCAGTGCGTTATCAGGGCTGAGCTCAACACCAAACCACTGTAAAAAGGTAGGAGATCCAGCTCGCACATCAACGGCCACATCCCAAATCTTGCCTTTCAGGCAACGAATCAGCTTCATCTCTGCATGGGGAGGGTTTTGGTAGTGCATTCCCCGTACCGCACCAACGGCATGCGTGCGAGAGAAATTTGTCTGGACAATCTGACGTGTGCCAAGCACCGGCGCTAATTCTCGGTTGCAAAAGGCACGATAGAAAATGCCACGGTCATCGCAGAAAGGATTGGGCTCTATCAGTGATACGCCCATTAAAGGAGTGCTGATGATCTTCATTCTGTGGCCCAGCACAGCTTGTTAGCTACTGCTGATGCCACAAAAGCGGATAGCTGTTCAAGGCTGATTGTACGCTGTTCTGACTGATAGGCACTGTACCAATGGGCTGTTGCTGCCAAGCCCTCTTCCAATGACCAGACCGGCAGCCAGTTGAGTTGCTTCAAACC
>NZ_JAOTRZ010000258.1 GCF_030247655.1 Trichlorobacter sp.
GACAGCCTTTATATGCTCATCTTTTTAACGTTTCCTTTATGCAGAAACAGATCAAAGATCACCTTGGTGCCCACCAGAGAAGTAAACAGGTTGATAATGATACCAAGGCTCAAAGAGACTGCAAATCCCTTGACCGGACCGGTACCAAACTGAAACAGCACCGCAGCAGTAATCAGGGCAGTGACGTGGGAATCCATGATGGTCAAAAAGGCCTTGTCATAACCGGCCTCTAATGCAGATTTGGGAGATTTACCAAGACGCAGTTCTTCACGAATCCGTTCAAAGATAATCACGTTGGAATCAACTGATATACCGACCAGCAACACAATAGCCGCAATACCGGGCAGGGTCAGGGTTGCTCCAAGGGCAGACATGGCCCCCATCAGGTAGAGGATGTTCAGCACCATACCCAGGTTGGCCACCATGCCGGACAGTTTGTAGTAGATCGCCATGAACACAATAACCAGAGCCACACCAATGGCACCGGCCATCAGCCCTTTGTCAATGGAGTCCTTACCTAATGACGCACCAACGGTTACATTCTGGATGATCTTGACCGGAGCTGGCAAAGCGCCTGCACGCAGTACAATAGCCAGGTCAGAGGCGGTTTTTTCGGTAAAGTTACCGGAAATCTGGGCAGAACCGCCAGAGATCCGCTCCCGGATGACCGGGGCAGAGTAAACAGTATTATCCAGCACAATGGCAAAACGCTTGTTCACGTTGGCAGCAGTAATTTGGTCAAAAAGACGCGCTCCCAACGAATTGAACTCAATCCCCACATAGGGCTGATTAAACTGGGAGTCAATCCGCACCTGTGCATCGGTCAGCAGGTCACCGGTGATCAACGCCTTCTTGAGTACCACCAGCGGGATCTCCGTAGTTGCACCGGTAGTGGAATCAGTGTGCTTTTCATACAACACTTCACTGTCTTCCGGAATCGTGCCACCAGTGGGGGAAACCCCTTCCTTAACCATCTTGAATTCAAGACGTGCCGTACGACCGATCAGATCAATGGCACGCTGTGGATCTTTGATACCAGGCAACTGCACCACGATCTGGTTGATACCCTGACGGGCAATCACCGGCTCTGATACGCCAAACTGGTCAATCCGGTTACGGATGGTCTCAAGGGCCTGGGCAACCGCCTTATCCTAGCGATCCTGAATATCCTGTTCCTTCATCCGCAGGGCAACACCAACCATCCCCCCCTCTTCAACCGTGGGGATAATTTCATAGTCGCGGAACTTGTCCTTAATCAGTGTCTGAACAGCAGCAGCAGTATCTTTTTCGTACATGACAATCGACACCTTGTCGCTGCCAGTACGACCGACCCGCTTGAAACGCAGATTTTTACTGTTCAGGGTATCTTCCAGGTCAGTTGCAACCAGATCCAGGGTTCCCTCAACCGCTTTGGCTGTCTCCACCTCAAGCACCAGATGGGTCCCCCCCTGCAGGTCAAGACCAAGATGGATCTTGTCCTTGGGTAACATCCCTTTCCACCACTCAGGCAGGTTGGGAGACAGGGTTGGCACCAGATAGATGCAGGAAAGGGCAACAAAAGCAATGATCAGGGCGATGCGCCATCCGGCTCCCTTAGGCATTGGCACGGCTCCTTCTAAAAAGTATTTTAACCCCTCCCGTCCTCCCCTTGTCAGGGGAGGAAAATATCCGGGAAAGAGTTTCAACATCCCCCCTGATAAGGGGGGACTGAGGGGGATGATTAATCAGTTACTTTACAACAGTGGTAACAAACGGCTTGTCTATCTTGATCTTAACACCAGTGGCAATTTCAAGGGTCACCACCTGATCTTCAACAGCTATGATCTTACCGTGAATACCGGCAGCGGTCTTGACACTATCGCCAACCTTAAGCGCTTCAATCATGGCCCTGTGCTCTTTAGCCTTTTTCTGTTGAGGGCGGATCAACAGAAAATAAAAAATAGCAAACATGGCAACCAGAGGACCAAATGTCCCTAACAACTGAGCTGGTCCAGCAGCTGCAGCCCCTGTCCCTCCGGCCGGTGGTGCCATTGCATAGGCTACTCCAAGCATGTTCATCATCATCGTTTACTCCTCCTTTTGTTTTTCAGTTTCTGTTTGTTGGTGGTGGTAAAATTCCTTACGGAAAGCCTCAAATTTGTCGTGTGTAATCGCCTCTCGCATCCCAGCCATCAGGTTCAGATACCAGGCGATGTTGTGATGTGTATTTAGCATGGATGACAAAATCTCGCCAGAACGAAACAGATGTCGCAGGTAGGCACGGCTATAGGTCTGACAGACGTAGCAGTCACAGGTTGGATCAATCGGCCCTTGATCATCCTCGTACTGCTTGCGCTTGATGTTCAGCCTGCCCTGGCTGGTAAAGAGCATCCCGTTTCTGGCATTACGGGTCGGCATGACGCAATCAAACATATCATAGCCCCGCCAGACCGCCTCAACCAGATCCTCTGGTGTGCCAATTCCCATGATATAACGGGGATGATCAGGGGGAAGCAGGTCGCTGCAGGCATCCATCACCTCATGCATAACCGGCTTTGTTTCCCCTACTGACAGCCCTCCAAGGGCATACCCGTCAAATCCGATCTCCTGCAGTTCCTGTAGACTGCGCTGGCGCAGGTCCGCAAAGCGACCGCCCTGCACAATACCGAACAACAGCTGATCAATACGACTATGGGCATCCTTGCACCGCCCTGCCCAACGAGTGGTCATGGCCAGGGAACGTTCAACATACTTCCGATCTGCCTCGGCTGGCGGACACTCATCAAAACACATGATGATATCTGCACCAAGTGACTCCTGAATCCTGATTGACAGCTCCGGTGTCAGCAGGTGCATGGAACCGTCAATATGGGAGCGGAACTTCACCCCTTCCTCCGTTATCTTGCGCAGCTCAGTCAGACTGTAGACCTGAAAACCGCCTGAATCAGTCAGGATAGGCCTGTCCCAGGCCATAAATTTGTGGAGCCCCCCCATCTGTTCCACCAGACGATGTCCTGGCCGCAAATAGAGGTGATAGGTGTTGGACAGGATAATCTGGGCACCGGCATCTTTCAGGTTCTCAGGCCGCATTGCCTTAACCGATGCACTGGTACCGACCGGCATGAAAATCGGGGTCTGGATCTCACCATGGGGGGTCGCTATGATACCAGTGCGGGCACGGCAGCCTGTATCCTGATGCAACAATCTGAAATGATCCGGCACCACTACTCCTACACAATCAGCATGGCATCGCCATAGCTGTAGAATCGGTATTTTTCCTGCACAGCTCTGCGATAGGCATTTAAAACAAATTCCTGGCCAGCAAAGGCTGAGACCAGCATCAGCAGGGTTGATTCAGGCAGGTGAAAGTTGGTAACCAACACATCCACCACCTTGAAGCGATAACCAGGATAGATGAAGATATCCGCCTCCCCCTTACCTGGCTGTACCTGACCAGCTGCATCTGCAGCATATTCAAGTGTTCTGCAGGCGGTGGTCCCCACTGCAATCACCCGTCCTCCCCGCTGTTTTGTTGCTGCAACTGCAGCAGCAGTTTCAGGAGGAATAGCGTAACGTTCACGATGGATGATATGATCCTGCACCCGCTCTACCCGTATTGGTTGAAAGGTACCTAATCCAACATGCAGGGTAACTGCAGCCAGTTGGATCCCCTTTTCCTTGATCCTGTCCAGCAGGTGTGACGTAAAATGCAGCCCGGCAGTGGGCGCGGCAACTGCGCCGGACTCAGCCGCATACACGGTCTGATACCGCTCACGATCCAGCTCTTCTGATGCACGGTTCAAATAGGGCGGAATCGGCATCTGGCCGATC
>NZ_JAOTRZ010000002.1 GCF_030247655.1 Trichlorobacter sp.
GTATAGGCTTGATCAGCGCAGGCTATATGATGCTGGGACAAAAAATATTGCTGGGCAAGACGGTTGAAACAAAGGCAGGACAGGAAAAGTCGGTTGACGCCATTGTCAGTTGGTCGGTGGCGAATGGACGGTTACCGAAAGACACTGAGTTTACATCTGCACTTCCGAATCAAAACGACTCCTGGGGAAAATCATTTTATTATATGTATGATGATACCCTGGCGAATACACTAGCAGCAGGATATGGTGGGCTCTGTGGCAAAACACACACCAACCTTACCGTACAAACCTGCCCTGACGCTATTTGCGCGGTTCCAACAAATATCACTCCGGATGTAGCCTTTGTTTTGTTAAGCGGAGGCTCAAATTTAAACAATCAAACCAGAGCTACAGGACCGATAACAGCCCCTACAACAGTTCGCTTCTACACAGTAACAACACCCACAGACAACTACGTCACAGATATACTTCGCATTGAACCGTATGATGATTTAAACAAGGTCGTTACCCTGGCAGAACTAAAAAGCCGTGCCGGCTGTTATGGTTCTACCGGAGGCCGACTGAAGATACTAAACAATGAACTGCCCAAGGGCTGTAGCGGAACGCCTTATTTAGCAACTGTTTTTGGTGGTGGTGGTGTAGCACCTTATCAGCCCTACACCATCACTGGGCTTCCGGCCGGACTTTCATCAACAGGCCCTAATATCTCTGGATCACCATCAACGACAGGAAGCTTTCCTGTTACCATTCAAATCACTGATAGCCAAACACCGACAGCTACTGTTGCTCAAAAAAACCTGACTTTAACCGTCAACTCGTGCGGTGCCTCCCTTCCGACACCCGCTGCCGCTTGGGCTATGAACGAAGGCACCGGTAATACCATCGGTTCAGGTTCCACCCTGGGTACAATCTCAGGCACGGCAAACTGGGTAGCGCGCGGTGGCGGCTATGCCCTGCTTCTTAACGGCACCAATAACTATATCTATTTCAACGACATCAATTATTTCAACATCGGCACCGGGAATATGACCCTCTCTGCCTGGGTCAATTTCAGCGGAATGCCAGCGCAACACTGGTGTGATTCTACTACGGGAACAGATATGGCCATTGGCGCCATTGCAGGCAAGGGGTTCCTCTACCCGGCCATTGGTTATGGCATGTATGTCACCCAAACCCGGCAATGTACCTCATGCACATCGGGCTGTGGGGCCTGGAGCAACTACAAGGTAGCGTTTCAGCTTCGTAACCCCGCCAATACTGATATTCATAGTGTCTATTCTGATGTGGCCATTGCAGGTGGCAGTTGGGCTCATCTGGTAGCGGTACTGGATAGAGGCGCGTCTCCTGCTACAGATCAAATTAAACTGTATATTAACGGCATTAAACAAACCGATGCATCAAACGACTACCAGTATACCAGCCCGACGGCACTCAACTTCGACAACACCTTCAAATTTACGATCGGTGCACGGCATGATGGTGGTTCAGGCTATGGATTCCCCTATTGGGGTTATATTGACGACGTCCAGCTTTACAAGGTTGCCTTGACTGATGCGCAGATCAGCACACTTTATACGACAGGACTCACCCCCTGAAACAGCAAAGGGATGTCACCATGCCCGATACCGTCGTCATGCTACTTCAAATGGGCGGCCCTGATTCCCTTCAGGCTGTACGCCCCTTCCTCCTGAACCTTTTCTCCGACCGGGAGATCATCAAGATCGGACCGGCCTGGCTGCAGCCGTTTATCGCCCGGATGATCGTTAGACGACGTGCCCCCAAGGTGGCTGAGAAGTACCGCGAGATCGGTGGTAAATCCCCCATCCGTGAACTGACACAGGCCCAGGCAGATGCGCTTGCAAAAGAGCTGGATATTCCCTGCCATGTCGGCATGCGCTACTGGCACCCCTTTACTGCAGAGACGCTGACCCAATTGCGTAAAACCGGCATCAAAAAACTGGTTGCGCTGTCACTCTACCCCCACTATTCCCGCGCCACCAGCGGCTCCAGTTTTAATGATCTGACCCGCTGTCTGGCTGATCTGGATAGTGACCTGGAGGTTGTACGGATTCCCCACTTTTACAATCATCCGCTCTATATACAGGCCTTGGCAGAGAAGATTGAAGCCGGTCTGGCCGGTTTTTCTGATCGTAGTACCGTGCAACTATTGTTTTCAGCCCACTCTCTGCCACAATCGTTCATTGATGAAGGCGATCCGTACCTTGAGCATATCCAGACCACTGTCCGGTTGGTGATGGAAAAGTTTAGCGATGTCAGCCATCATTTGGCCTTTCAATCCCGGGCCGGACCGGTTAAATGGCTGGAACCATCCACCGATGACAAGTTGAAGGAATTGGCAGCAAGTGGTTGCTCAAACCTGCTGGTAGTACCGCTATCATTCGTTTCAGACCATATTGAGACCCTGCATGAAATTGATCTGGAATATGCTGAAGAAGCCCGTAAACTGGGGATCAGTAACTTCCAGCGCGTTGAATCACTGAACAGCTCACCAACCTTTATCCGTTGTTTGGCAGAGCTGGTACGGCATGCACTAAAAACGCCGTGAGGAAGGCTGGATGCAAGGCGCTCGGAGCGCAGTGACTGAGACATACCATGCCAGCTAGGCGAAGGAACGAGCACCGCGCAACGCAGCAGACGGCCTCCGCAACAAGTTTTTGAAATCTTCATAATTGTTCATAATCTTTTCACACCCCCTTCTTAAAGGATTGGTAAGGTGGAATCATCAAAACGAGGTTGGTTATCAACCACTACCAAGACACGGAGGAAGAACATCATGAAAAAATCACTTTTAGCACTCACCGCAGCAGCAGCCCTTGCCATCGCCGGTTCAGCCATTGCCATGCCCGGTATGGGCGCAGGTCAAGGCATGGGGCCTGGCATGAAGGCTCAAATGGGTCAACCAGGCACCATGACACCGGAAATGAAAAAATTTATCGCCGACACCATGCCGATCCGTGAAGAGATGCATGCCAAGCATATGCAGCTACAGAAGGAGATGATCAAGGACGCGCCTGATCAGGCAGCCATCAAGAAGCTGCAGGGTGAGATGGTTGAACTGCGTAAAAAGATGATGGATGCCCGCGCCAAGGCAGGTCTGCCGATGGGCAAGATGGGTAAGCGTGGCCATAAAGGGATGCGCGGCGGCGGCATGGGTATGATGCAGATGGATTGCCCGATGATGCCAACACCTCCAGCGCCGGCCAAGTAACAGGGCCGAAGAGATTAACTGCAGAGTCACAGAGAACCAGCTAACAGGCCCTATTTTGAATTTCCCCTGCTTTCTGATTTTTCTCTGTGTCTCTGTTTCTCTGCACCTTTGCGTTGAGATTTTGTAGGGGTTTCTGATGAAGTATCTTTTCTCCACATATTTTCTCCTATCCCTTCTGCTGCTGACCGCACTACCGGCAGCAGCAGAAGAGCCAGAACCAGGCCACGGCAGGGGCTGGCGTGGTGGGCGCACGCCTGGCGAGATAGGCCCCCCTCCCTTTGGTGATTACTGCCCACGCCGCCATGCCGACCACTACGGAGCACGCCAACCGCTACAGACGCCAGAGGAGGCAAAGGAGCGGCTGCGGCTCTTCTTTAGCGTCCCCCCGACACAAATAACCCTGCGCAAAGAGGTTCGGATGGGGTATATTGCCGATATTACCAATGCCGATGGATCACTCTTTGATCGGGTAATTATTGATAAACGCTCAGGCAGAATACGTTCTATCCGCTAACGGAACCGCTATGCAGCCACCGATTCTGATTGTTGAAGATGACCAGAAGATTGCCCGCATTATCAAGGCCTACCTTGAAGGGGCTGATTTTCGGGTCGTGCATGCCGACACCGCCCGTGCTGCACTGGAGAAGGCAGAGGCGGAACTGCCGCTGGCAGTCATTCTTGATCTGGGGCTACCGGACAGAAGCGGTGAAGAGCTGTGCCAGGACCTGAAAGAACTGGGATCATTTCCGGTGATTATGCTGACCGCCAAATCATCGGAAGAAGAGCGGATCACCGGCTTTGCCCTGGGGGCAGATGACTATGTGGTCAAACCGGCCTCCCCCCGTGAGCTGGTCTACCGGGTCAAGGCGGTACTGAAGCGGTATAACGGCGCCAACTCCGGCGAGCACCCCATCAGCTTTAACAACGGCGCCCTGATCCTGGACAGCCGCCGTCACAGTGTCACCTGCCGTAACGAACCCTGCAGCGTCACCCCTACTGAATTCAAACTGTTGCAAACTCTTGCCAACGCACCTGGTCGGACCTACAGCCGTGATGAACTGGTTTCAAAGGCACTGGGCTACCAGTTTGACGGTTATGAGCGCAGCATTGACGCCCATATCAAAAATCTGCGCCAGAAGATTGAACTGGATAGCCGCAAACCTGAGTTCATCAAGACCGTCTACGGCATCGGCTACCTGTTCTGTGGGGAGCGAGATGCGGTTTAACCTGCAACGCAAACTGCTGGTACTGCTTGGGCTGGTGATTCTGATCGCCCTCTCCTCCTCTGTCCTGCTCAGAAATTTTGTGATCCGCGACTTCAAGGCCTTTGGCGAAGGACGGATGTTTGATCGTCTGTATCAAATACAAGCGGTGCTTGAAGGGCGTTATGAACAGGCAGGTGGCTGGAAGCGGGAGCGGGTTGCAGATGATCTGGTCTGGGCCTGGCTTTCCGGCATTGAACTGCGGCTCTACAATACAGACAGCCAGCTGGTGCTGGACACCAGGCAGGCGCTGGCAAGCCTGCCCCCGGTGATGCAGCAGCGAATTGCCGCTTCAACAGGTAGACGCCCGCTACCCCCTGGCGCTACAGAATTTCAAAGCTATCCTCTCTTTCTAAAAGGTGAAGAGATCGGTCACCTTGATCTGCAGCTCCCCAAGCCGGTTCACGAAGCCTTCTTTATCCGTTCTTCAAATCTGTTCCTGATCTACTCACTGCTGGGACTTGGCTTAACCGCAGTCATACTCAGTGTGCTGGCAGCCCGGCGTATTTCACGTCCTCTGCAGGAACTGACAGCTGCAGCAGAAGGGCTGGCCAGTGGCGATCCCGCCCAAAGGGTACAGGCTGAAAGCAGTGATGAGATCGGCCGTTTGGCAACGGCTTTCAACCGGATGGCTGATCGTCTTGAGGCCCAGGAACAGTTACGCAAACAGCTGGTTTCAAATGCTGCCCATGAGCTGCGCACACCACTCATGATCATTCGCGGTGAACTGGAAGGGATGATGGACGGCCTGCTGCCGGTCACGCCGGAGGCGCTGCAGTCACTGCATGATGAGGCCAGCCGCCTGACCACCATCCTTGACGGTGTTGATGAACTGACCAGGGCACAAACCGCTGCGCTGCAGCTTCATCAACAGACGGTAGCACTACTACCGTTCCTTCAGGGGCTTGTTTCCCGTTTTAGCCATACCGCAGAAGAACAAAAGGTCACCATGACTGTCATTGGCAATCATGACTGCACGGCATGGATCGACCCGGACCGTTTTACTCAGATCATCACCAACCTGATCACCAATGCACTGAAGGCGATGCCCAACGGCGGCAGACTGGAAATTCATCTTTCGGCAACAGCTCAAGCACGCTATATTGAGATCTCTGACACCGGAACAGGCATCCCGGAAGCGCTGCTTCCCCATATTTTTGAACGATTTGCCAAGGGAAAGACAGGTGGCCTGGGACTGGGGCTGGCCATTGTCAAAGAACTGGTTACTGCCCATGGCGGCAGCATTTCAGTCAGCAGCACACCAGATAGCGGCACCTGTTTCCGTATTGAACTGCCTGAAAACAATGGAGGACCAGTATGAGTATGACCGAAGAACTAACCAGCTGGAGCTGGGAACAGAAATGCCAAAAAGCGGTTGAGGCGCTGGGGACCAACGGTTTTACCGCTGTCTACTGCCAGAGCCCGGCTACTGCCCGTCAGTATATCCTTGATGCTGCAGCAGACGCGACAACAGTAGGTTTTGGCGGTTCCATGACCATTACCGACCTGGAGGTTCAGCAAACTCTTGCCGATCAGGACAAAGAGATTCTGAACCACAGTAATCCCGGCCTGTCACGGGATCAAAAGATGGAGGTCATGCGCCGTCAGCTGACCTGCGACCTGTTTCTCTCCGGCAGTAACGCCTTAACCATGCGTGGCGAATTGATCAATATTGATGCCACCGGGAATCGAGTTGCAGCCATGTTCTTTGGCCCTAAAATGGTGATTGTGGTGGTGGGGCGTAACAAGCTGGTGGACGGCACGCCGCAGGAGGCGATCCAGCGGGTGAAACAGTGGGCAACGCCTCCCAATGCCAAGCGCCTCAGCTTTAATACCCCCTGCGCCAAGACCGGATTTTGCAGCAACTGCAACTCACCGGACCGACTCTGCCGGGTCACCACCATTATTGATCGCAAGCCCCGCTTTACCGACCTGCGGGTAGTGGTGGTCAACGCTGATTTAGGTCTGTAAGTTCCGATGGCATGTATTCGCCATTTAGGCACAGCTTTTCTAAACCTGCTGCTGCCACCCCGCTGCCACATCTGCCGCGAGGTACTACCAGAAACCGGCCCTCTGCATATCTGTCATGACTGCCGGGCCAATCTACCGCTCATGGGATCTCCCGTCTGCAGCATCTGCGGTATTCCCTTTGATGGTGCAGGTTCTGACCACCCCTGCAGCCGCTGCCTGCAGAATCCGCCTCCCTATGCTGCAGCCAGGGCAGCACTGCGTTATGAAGGTTCCTGCCGTGATCTGATCCACCGTTTCAAATACGATTACAAGTCACACCTGCGCCGCCCCCTTGGCCTGCTGACCGCAGAACTGTTGGCTGACTTTGTAGCCCGGCAGCAGCCTGATCTGCTGATGCCGGTTCCGTTGCATACCAGCCGCTTGCGTCGTCGGGGCTTTAATCAGGCCGTATTGCTGGGGGAAGTCCTTTCCCGCCAGTGGCAGATCCCCCTGCTGAGACAGGCGATGAAACGGGTACATCCAACGGTCCCCCAGGTAGAGCTTACCCGCGAACAGCGTATAAAAAATCTACGCAACGCCTTTAGCATTACCGACAGCAGTGCCCTCAAAGGTCACCATATCATGCTGGTGGATGATGTCTTTACCACCGGCAGTACCCTGGCCGAATGCGCTCTGGTCCTGCACCAGGCAGGCTGTCATACCGTGTCTGCCGTTACCGTTGCTCACGCCCCTTAAATTCATACGTAACCATTAGACAATACCAGGCAAAGTTCTTGACAGTGACACTGCAGTATCATATACCGATAACCTGTATACAGCTCTTCAGGAGGAATGTTTATGCGGTTATCAACCAAGAGTCGGTATGGCCTGCGGGCACTGTTTGATATTGCTTACAACAACATTACTGTACCGGCACAGATACAGGATATCTCACGCCGCCAGCAGATATCGCCCCGTTATCTTGAGCAGATCTTCCAGAACCTGAAAAAAGCTGGCATCCTGAAAAGTAAGCGTGGACCGCAGGGGGGCTACACCCTGGCACGCAAACCTGAGTTGATTACCGTGTTAGAGATCATTCAGGCAACAGAGCAGGATGCGCTGGTGGTGGACTGTGGTGGCCAGAGCAAAAAAACACGCCGTCGCAAAAACGAGTGTCCCTTTGAAGGCAACTGCGTGACTCAGACCGTCTGGAAAGATGCCAATGATCTGCTGGCTGATCTGTTTGGCAAGATGACCCTGGAAACCCTCTGCCAGCGTGGCCAGGATATGGGGGTCGAAAAGGATCAGGATGGTAAGATGATGTATTACATCTAAGCGCTGCACCGCAAAAACGAACAGACTGCCAACCGTTTTGAATCATTACCAACGCCTGCAAGCTATTCTCCACCACGCAGCCCCTCTTGCAATTGCATTTTCAGGAGGGGTTGATTCTACGTTACTGCTCAAAGTTGCCCATGACACGCTGGGCAACAACTGCGCTGCCATTACGATTGACGCCCCCTACCACTTCAGACAAGAACAGGAAGAAGCCCGCAGCTTCACTCAGCAGCAGACACTACAGCGGCTGATTATCCCTTTTGATCCCGCCACGGTGCCAAACCTCCTGAACAACCCGCCAGATCGCTGTTATCTCTGCAAACGAGCCTTATTACAACTTTGTCAGAAGGCCCTGACCACACACCACCTGTTTCAGGATAACCGCCACTGGACCCTTGCTGACGGTAGTACCCTTGATGATCAGACAGCGTACCGCCCCGGCAGCAGGGCAGTTACAGAGCTGAGGGTACGCAGTCCGCTGGCCGAGGCCGGTTTCACCAAGCAGGATATTCGCACCCTCAGCAAGGAGTTGGGGTTGGCAAGCTGGGATAAACCGGCCCAGAGCTGTCTGTTGACCCGTTTTCCCCATGCCACCCTGATCACCGCAGAGCGTCTGCAGCAGGTTGAATGGGCTGAAGCTGAGATCAAAAAGTTGGGCTTCCGTGTGGTGCGGGTAAGAAGTGTGGGAACGATGGCAATGCTGGAGTTTGAAAAAGGGGAGCTGGCACAAGCCATACTCCCCACGATGCTGGTTCAACTTGAGACAATCTGTACAAAAGCAGGATTTTCAGAAATGGTCATCGATCCTGCAGGTTACCGTAGTGGCAGCATGGATCAGAACTGATACATCAACAACATCCCGCCACCGGCTGCCGGACTTGCATCAGTAAAGCCTGCCAGAGCATACAGCTCCCACGACATCCTGCGTGACTGCAAAAAATTAAGTTTCACCCGTCCCTCTACCGGCGCAGTACCGCCATCAATCCTGGTAGACGAGCCTTTTGCGTACAGTGAGACAAACAAGCGATCTGTTGCCTGAACCCCACCGCCAGCACTGTAGCTGACATAGTTTTTACCCTGATAATCACTGCTACTATCCTGAAAGATATACGCCCCTTCAGCAAACAACTGAATATCCCCCAACCATTTTGAGACAGAAACACCAGGACCACCTTCAAAGGTACCGGTACCCAACCCACGATTTCTATCGCCGGTCGGCGCCTTCAGATACAGTGTGGGACGGATCTTCGGGGTCTGTTCCCCATCCGGCAGCACGGTCCAGCCAGCAGAAAGACTGATATCACCCAGACCTGCTTCACTGGTTGTCGTGGCAACTGCTGTGGTGCTTGTCGTCGTGGTTGCGCTACTTGGCCGACGCCCCCGTCCGCCACCGCCCGATTGAGTCACCACCACACCACTGCCGCTCTTGCTGGTAAGAAAGACCATTGGCAGCTCCAGGGTCATATCAATGGCCTCAGTCGGGTTCACCGCCAGCAGGACCGGCAGGGTAACCACCGTTGCATCGGCATTATTGCCATAATCACCGTGGGAAACTTCAGCGCCAATACCGGCAGCAAATGACACCCCCTGTCCCAGACGGTGTTCACTGGTTTCAGCCCGTGCGGCTACAGCTGCCAACAAGACAACCAGACAGACAATTAAACTATAGATAATCTTATGGATCTGATTCATTTCATGGGTACTATTCACAAAACCCTCCATCAGCGGCCTCTACGCCCGCTTCCTGTTCCGCCACGTTGCTGCTGGCCAGCCCCTTGCTGTCCGCC
This sequence comes from Trichlorobacter sp., assembly GCF_030247655.1. Taxonomy (GTDB): domain Bacteria; phylum Desulfobacterota; class Desulfuromonadia; order Geobacterales; family Pseudopelobacteraceae; genus Trichlorobacter. The sequence goes on from NZ_JAOTRZ010000002.1 coordinate 9,567, forward strand.
CTTGAAACCACCTGCCCAGGCAGGACGGCCGGTTTCATTACGCAACACCAGTTGACCACCGGATGGAGCACTGATCCATTGGGCCAGCAGGTAACTACGACCATCTTTGCCCTGAGCCTTGGAGCCCCGTACCGTCACGGCATCCCCGGCCTTCCAGTCCAGATGATCATCCTGCAGGTACCAACGCGGCCCCAGCACCACAACAAACCGTTCTGATCCAGTAACCACCTCAATGGTTACCGGATCAGCCGACGAGTCAGGGGTTGCCGCAACACGACCAGTCTGTGTCACCACCGTGTTACGATCATACCCCTGCACCAGATCCAGGCCACTTGCTCCCCCTTCACCACCAGAACCAAAGCCCCAAAACGCTTCGGCTGGCCTTTGCAGCATGACCACCACAATCGCTGCTGCAATCAGAAAGAAAAGAGAACTGAATCTGCCCATGGTAAAAACGCCTTTCTACGGAGTAGTCGTTGTCGTCGGTGTTGTTGCGTGAATACCTGTGCCATCCATCACACCACGTCCATTAGCCGGACGGGTTGTAGAACCATTGGCAGTGGTACCGGTCTGCAAAAAGGTACCGTCCCGACGCTGTGAACCTTCCGGACGGACCTGGGTCTGGGTAGCGGTTTGTGACTGGCTACGGGTCTGTGTCATAGTCCCGCGCCCCATACCGGCACCATTCCGGGCACCGCCACCCATGCTTCCACCACCACCTCCACCACCGCGGGCAAAGGATTCGCCACCAAAGGCCAGAACGGCTGCCAGGACTGCTGTTGTGATCAGAAGATTACGTGTTTTCATGGTTATTTCTCCTTACAGGTAGTTTCGAGACCAGCACTCGATACAGATACCTTTACAGCAACCATGCCAACACCAACAAATACCGCAACAGATTGATATAACATTAATTTCAAAAAGCTTTCCGTTATATGGTGTAAACGCCAGGGTGCAGACTTTGCACCAGCTGCTGCAGCTCTTGCACCAGGCTTCATGGTTCGATCAACCCATACTCCTTAAGACGGTACTGCAGGGTCCGCTTTGAGATGCCCAGTTTTTCTGCTGCCAGCCGACGGTTATTATCACAGACTGCCAGCGCCTCCAGAATACCGGTTCGCTCCCGCTCCCTCAGACTGCCACTGCCCCTTAGACCATCACTTGCCACAGGAGATTGGCGTAACGTATCAGGCAGGTCTGCACGCGTTATCTGGCCCTTACAGAGGATAACCGCTCGCTCAATCACGTTTTGCAGTTCACGGATGTTACCGGGCCAGCCATACTCTGCAACTGCTTCCAGGGCCTGTGGTTCGATACCCTGCACCTCACGACCGGTCTGGAAGGCCGCACGCTGCAGCAGGTACCGCACCAGAGCCGCTAACCCGTCCCGCCGTTCACGCAGCGCCGGCAGGTGAATCGGAAAGACATTCAGACGGTAATAGAGGTCTTCGCGAAAACGCCGCTGCCTGACTTCTTCCCTCAGATCACGGTTGGTGGCGGCAATCACCCGCACATCAGCCCGCAACTCACGGCTCCCACCCACCCGTTCAAAGACGCGCTCCTGTAGAACCCGCAAGAATTTCGACTGTAGCGCCAACGGCAGCTCACCGATCTCATCCAGAAAAATGGTGCCGCCTGATGCCAGCTCAAACTTACCCTGACGGGCCTGGGTGGCGCCGGTAAAGGCCCCTTTTTCATGGCCAAACAGTTCGCTCTCCAGCAGGCTTTCCGGTATGGCGGCACAGTTGAGCGCCACAAAGGGAGCATCCTGACGCGGGCTGGCCTGATGGATCATCCGGGCAGCCAGCTCCTTGCCGGTACCGGACTCTCCTGTGACCAACACCGTAGCTAATGTCGGGGCAACATCCACAATCAGACGCTTCACCTGCTGCATCGCCTGTCCGGCAAACAGGATCTCATCCGGCGGTAATCCGGCTGAATCCCGTTCTTTCAATACCTTCAGATTGCGTTCCTGCATACTGCCGGCCAGAATACGACGCACCAGGGCACGCAGGGTATCGGGATCTTTCAACGGTTTGGTCAGAAAGTCAGCCACCCCTTCCTTCATGGCAGCAACCGCCTCTTCCACAGTACCAAAGGCGGTCAACAGGACAAACGGTGGCGCAATCCCCTCCGTTTGGGCCCTACGAAACAGATCAAGCCCGTTCAGGCCGGGCAGGCGCAGGTCTGACAGCACCAGATCAAAGGACTGCCCCTGCAATGTCTTGAGTGCCGCCTTGCCATCCTCCCGCTCCACCAGCTCATATCCCTCATCATCAAGGATTGCCGCCAACAGCGAACGAAACGTGGCGTCATCCTCCACCAGCAGGATTCGCGCAGTTTTACTCATGCCAACTCCTTTATCAACGGCAGTTGCAGGGTTATTTCGGCTCCGCCTTCAGGGGCATTGGCTGCAACTATCACGCCGCCATACCCCTCAGCCAGCTTACGACAGACCGCCAGCCCCAGTCCGCTGCCACTGGCCCGGGTGGTATAAAACGGATCAAAGGCCCGTTTCAGGCTTTCCTCTGCAAAACCGGGGCCGCTATCACTGATCAGAATGGTTGCCTGCTCACCGTTATCTGAGAGAACAACCCGTATGATTCCCCCCTCTGGCATGGCCTGCATGGCATTGGCAAACAGATTGAGCAGCAGTTGCCGCAAACGATCTGCCGGACAGGCCACCGGCCTGCCAATATCACCGGTTACCTGCAATGCCACCCTGGCACGCCCTGCCTCCTCAGCAAGGTGGTCACAGGCTTCCTGCACCTGTTCCTGCACCGTTGCAGAACCTTCCTGCAGCGTTTCCTGACGGGTATAGGTCAGCAGATCGGTCACCAGCCCCTCAAGACGTTCCGACTCTGCCACGATCTTCCCGGCATACTCCTGCTGTTTAGGCTCCTGCGCCCGCTCCCGTAACAGCTGGGCAAACCCTTTGATACCTGCTAACGGCGTCCGCACCTCGTGGGCCAGCACCGCCCCCAGCTCCCCCAGCCGCGCAAGCTGTTCATGGCGGGCCATCGCCTCACGCCGCCGCAGATCCCGTTGTTGCAGGCGCAGCACCCAGACACCAAAGCCCCAGGCAACAGCCAGCAGCACCACAATCACCACCACACCGGTACGGGCCCTGCGGATAATCTGATCAGCCTGCCAGGTGTGCAGCGCCAGACGCAGCACCAACGTCTCGCCCGGCAGATGCAGCTGTTGTTGTGTCTCAAACACCACCTCGCCGGTGCCCAGCCTGATCCGTTCTTCAGTTATCACCGGGGCGGCAACAACCGCCTGAAAGCGCTGATCATCAATCTGGCTACCGATCAGCTCAGGATTTCGGTGGAATCGAATCGTGCCACGTTGGTCGAGTATGGAAAAATAGGCGCTATCACTGGAGCTGAAATCGACCAGGGTCTTCAGGGAGGGATCACGCACCGCCAACGCCTCTATCGCCTGCCCCAGCGAGAGGGAGATGCCGCGCAGGATGGAATGGGCAACCGGCTCGGCATTACGGTAGTTGGCAACCGCAAACCAGAGTAGCAGGGCGGTCAAGAGCAGACCACCCAGGAGTATACTGTACGTGAATTGTGAGCGGTGCATGCCCTCTATACTAACGACCGTTTTCCTGACGTCAAGCAGATATCAGATTGTATGCGCAACGGATTCACGAAACAGACAATAGCAATTGACAAACAGCCGGTAGCCGCTAAACTTCAAGCAAATTCCAGCTATGCAGAATGTAAGGATAGCTCAATGAAGACACTCCTCCAACTGGTATGTATGCTTCTGCTTGCAGCTCCTCTTTACGCTGGACAGACGCTGGTTCTGGGAACCGCAGACCGGCCTCCGCTTTCAACTGAAGATCAAAAGGGGTTTTCAGACCAGGTGATCCGTGAGGCTTGTAAACGGCTGGGGATAGAGGTCCAGATAGTCCCGCTGGCATCTGCTCGAACCCTGAGTAATGTTGAACAAGGCCTTGACGATGGTAACTTTCTGCGGATTGCCGGGGCAGAAAAGAAGTTTCCTCACCTGATCCGGGTGCCGGAGCCGATCATTGAGGTACAGTTCGTCATCTTCTCGAAAAACAAGAATCTGAAGACGCCAAACTGGGCAAGCCTCAAACCGTACCATGTGGGCTATGTGCGAGGCTGGCTGATCGCCGAAGACAAAATCAAGGACGTGCGTCAGATCACGGTGGTGGAAAACAGGACCAGCCTGTTTAAGGTATTGGAAGCTGACCGAATTGAGCTGGCCTTTGCCGAGCTGTACGGCGGATACTATCTGATGCACACCCTGAACCTTCCGCAGCTCTCCATTGCCCAACCACCTTTGGCCACTAAAGATATGTTCCTCTATCTCAATAAAAAGCATGAAAAACTGGTGCCCGAACTGGCCAAGGCACTGCGGGATATGAAGCGGGATGGCAGCTATGATGCCATCTTCAATCAGACTCTAGCCCCGTATCTACCGGCAAAGCACCAGAGAAAACGTTGACTGCTGATAGGATCATACCAAAATCATTTGGGATTGCACGCAGGTTCATCATCGCCATTGCCATCTTCAGCACGATCTTGACACTGGTAGGAACCTGTCTGCAGCTATATATCGACTATAGTAAAGACCTGCGTAGCATCAGCCGACAACTGACCTACATTGAGACCAGCCACCTGCATAGCCTTATCAACGACATCTGGTTGTTTAATGAACGCGGCCTTGAAGCGCAACTAAAGGGGATTCTGGCGTTGCCGATGATTGAGGCCTTACGTCTTGAGCGCAAGGATGGTCCGGAGCTTGCCGTTGGACAGGTAACGAGCAAACACCTGATTACGCACAAAATACCGCTTTCCTATCAGCATCTTGACAAAACCGTACCGCTCGGCACCCTGCATATTACCGCCAGTAGCGACCATATCATCCAGCGAATGAAGGAACGGGTCCTGATCATCCTTTTTACCCAGTTCGTGATGATCTTTTGTATCTCTGCCTTTATCTTCATTCTGTTTTATCAACTGATCGGGCGCCACCTGGCTGTTATGGCCCGCCATGCGGCTGCTCTCACCATCAGCACCCTCCACGAACCGCTCAACCTTGAACGCAGCCCAAAAAACATGCAGGGTTCCAAAGATGAACTTGACCTGTTGGTGGATTCACTCAACAGCATGCAGGCCCAGATCAGTGACCACCTTAAGGAACGCAGACAGATTGAGGACACCCTGCATGAACAGGCAGCACTGCTGGAAGATGAGATTGCACAGCGACAACAGGCCGAAGAAGAGCTCAATGTCATCAACTGCTCACTTGAAGAGCGGATTACCGACGCCATCGACGAATTACGCAGGAAAGACACTCTGCTGCTACAGCAAAGCAAACTGGCTGCAATGGGTGAACTACTCAACAACATCGCCCATCAGTGGCGTCAACCGCTAAATAACATTGCGGTCTCAATTCAGACCATGCAATACCTGAACAAGGCCGGGGAGCTGTCGCAAGAAGAGATGGACCGGGACATCAAGGCGGTGATGGACATCCTTTTCTACATGTCCGGCACTATTGATGACTTCAGAAACTTCTTCATCAAGGATCGGGAAAAGAAACCGTTTGGCGTGCAAGGGGTTGTAGAAAAGACGTTAAATCTGGTCAGGTCGGCTCTTGATGATAAACGGGTCATAGTCAGCCTGACCGCAGAGCCTGATGTCCAGGCCATAGGCTACCCCAATGAATACGCCCAGAGCCTGATGAATATCCTTTACAATGCCCGTGATGCCCTGCTTGAGCAACAGGTGCAGGAACCTCGTATAGTCATTGCAATCACACAAAAAGCTGGAAGATCTGTTCTGACTGTAGCTGATAATGCCGGTGGCATTCCGCAGCAGATCCTGCCACAGATCTTCGAGCCCTATGTTACGACCAAAGGACCAAGCCAAGGCACCGGCATTGGGCTGTATATGGCCAAGACCATGATTGAACGCAATATGGGCGGCAGCCTGACGGCGCGTAATACAGCTGAAGGGGCAGAGTTCAGGATTGTACTATAGATCCAGAATCATGGCGTTCTCATCGCAGTCAGGAAATTTAGGACACTTGATACAATCGCCCCAGACCTTGTGTGGCAGTGTTGCCTTGTCAACCAGCACAAAGCCCAGCTTACCGAAAAATTCCGGTTTGTAGGTCAAGCAGAAGATCCGCTTCAACCCCAGTTCCCGGGCTTCATCAATACAAGCAGTTACCAGGGCAGTCCCTACCCCTTTGCGACCAGCATCCTCCACCACCGCCACTGAACGGACTTCAGCCAGATCATCCCAGACAATATGCAGGGCAGCGGCCCCCAGAATCCTGCCATCATCAGCCACTTCAACATAAAAGTCGCGTAGTGACTCATACAGTTCAGACAACGAGCGGGAGAGCATATCCCCCTTGCTTGCGTATGTGGTCAACAGCTTCTGAATCTCTTTCACATCGCCTATTTGTGCCTTACGGAGCATGGTATCCCCCTTACGTTTTGATTACTTTTTGCCCTGCTTAAACAAGGTACTCCCCACCCACTGGTTAGCAAACTGCAGGGCAATCCTGCCGCTGTTGTCCCCCTTCTGGCGGGACCAGAGGATGGCAGCCTGACGCGCCTCTTCGTTCCAACGCAGGCTGGTGCCGCTTCGCTCGCAGAGCCGTTCTACCCACTGGTGGGCCACCTCCAGAAACTGCTCCTGACTAAAGGGATGAAAGCCGATCCAGAGACCAAAGCGGCCGGACAATGATATTTTTTCCTCCACGGTCTCGCCGTGGTGGATTTCGTTATTGACCAGCATGGCACCACGGTTGTCACTTTCGTACTCAGGCAGCAGATGTCTCCGGTTGGAGGTAACATAGATCAAGACGTTTTCAGGCGGGGCATAGACTGAGCCATCCAGTGCGCTTTTCAGCATCTTGTAGCTGGACTCGCCGGTTTCAAAAGAGACATCATCGGAGAACAGGATAAAACGGTACGGCTGGCGCTTGATCTCATCCACAATGGCTGGCAGATGCACCAGATCATCCTTGTCCACCTGGATCACCCGCAGCCCCCGGGAGGCATAGCTGTGCAGCAAGGCCCTTACCAGTGTTGATTTACCGGTTCCACGGGTACCCCACAACAGGGCATTATTGGCTGGCAGGCCAGCCAGAAATTGACAGGTATTTTCCTCAACCGTCTGTTTCTGTTTATCAATCCCAAGCAGGTCATCCAGATGAAAGGCCTCAATCTCCGGCACCGGGTCCAGATAGCCACCGGTGCCACGACGACGCCAGTTGGCAGCATGGGTCTCAGACCAGTCAACCGTCGGTACCGGCTTGGGCAGCACCTGCTCCACTGCAGTCAACACCCGCCGTAGCTGCTCAACCATCTCTTTATCAAGGGTTAATGAAGGCATCGGCTTACCTCTTCAGTTATTTTGCATAGCCAACCCGTACCGGAACAGCCTTCAATAGTGCCATCAGTTCATCCGGTGCAAGCCCGACCAGAAAGCCACGCTTACCGCCGTTGATGTAAATACGTGGCAGCTCCAGAATGGTTTCCTCTACATAGACCGGCAGCTGTTTTTTCGTACCAAAGGGGGAGGTACCGCCGGTCAGGTAACCGGTATGTTTCTGCGCCACCTCAGGTCTGCACGGTTCCACACTTCTGGCCCCAATCAAGCGGGCCAGCTCTTTGGTGGACACCTGCAGATCGCCATGCATCAGCACAATCAACGGCTGCTTGCGATCATCCTCCATCACCAGGGTCTTGATCACACAATGTTCTTCGACCCCCAATTCCCGGGACGAAACCGCGGTGCCACCTTTTTCTTCATAGCTGTACGGGTGATCACTAAAACTGATTCCGGCCGCCCGCAATGCCCGTACTGCCGGAGTAACTGGTGTCTTGTCCTTGGCCATAAACTGGACTCTCCATATAAAAACTTAACGCAGAGGGGCATGAGGAGCAGAGATACAGAGGAAACCACATGTATTTTTTCCTGTATTGGCTTGCCTTTCTCTGCGTCCCTGCTGCTCTGCGACTCTGCGTTAAAAGCCTTTCCCGCTCAACAGATACGCGGCAGTTGCTCACCCGCCAGCATCTCAACTACCCGCATACCGCCAACCGTTGTCCGCATCCGTACCCGCCCCGACTCTCCCGCCTCAACCGTGCCGATAATGGCAGCCTGCTGCCCCAGAGGATGTTGCTGCATCCGCAGCAGTAGCGATTCTGCGCATTCCGGTGCCACAATCGCCAGCAGCTTGCCTTCGTTGGCAACATAGAGCGGATCAAAGCCCATAATCCCGCAGACACCTCGCACCTGAGGACTAACCGGCAGCTGATCCTCTTCCAGCTGTATCGTTACAGCAGACTGGCCTGCAATTTCCTTCAGGGTAGTAGCCACACCGCCGCGGGTTGGGTCGCGCAGCACCCTGATCCCCTCCCCTGCCTCTTCCAGCATCTGTTCCACCAGATCCCAGAGCGGGGCTGAATCGCTGGCAAGACCTTCAACCGGCAGTCCCTCCCGGGCCGCCATCACGGCTATGCCATGGTCCCCCATGCTGCCGGAAAGGATAATAACATCACCGGGACGGGCAGCAGCTCCATGGATAGCCAGATCATGCTCAAGCACCCCCACGCCGGAGGTGGTGATAAAGATCCGGTCTGCCTTACCTCTGGGCACCACCTTGGTATCGCCGGTCACGATCCGCACACCTGCGCCATCTGCGGCCTGACGCATATCGTTCAGAATAATCGCCAGCTGACTGCGACTAAACCCCTCTTCAATAATCAGGGCGCAGGAAAGCCACAACGGGCGTGCACCCATCATGGCCAGATCATTGACGGTGCCATGGACAGCCAGAGAACCGATCGTGCCACCGGGAAAGACCGGCGGATCAACCACGTAGCCATCCGTGGTAAAGGCCAGCCGGGTATCACCGGCAACCAGCAGGGCAGCATCGTTCTGTTCCCCCGGCCCGTGGCCGGACAGGGTAGCAACAATCAGATCATCCAGCAGGCGATGGGAAAGCGTACCGCCACTGCCGTGTCCCAACAGAATCAGGTCATCATCCATCTGTCCACTCCTCCCGATATCAGCAGGTCCAAAAGGTAGCACCAATCCCACTGCTTGTCACGATGGAACGTTTTCTGTTTTCAAGAGTTCCGGCTTCGTGGTAAATAGACAAATTCAATTCGTATCAAGGAGATGGATGATGGTTGATTACTGTCCTATGACAACCTTGCCTGCAGCTGCAGGATATAAAGCGGGCGATGTGCTGGTACTGGTGGGAGAACTGTTTGGACGGGGCTATGCCAATGGCCTGCTGGAAGAGGCCAAACGCCTGGGTATGACCGTACTGGGCACCACCGTGGGTCGTCGTGACAGTGACGGCACCCTGCGCCCGCTGACCGCTGAAGAGCTTGCAGAGGCGGAAACACTGCTGGGCAGCAGAATCATTAACATTCCGCTTGAAGCCGGTTTTGATATGGAGACTCCGGGCGGCGCTCCATCAATTGCAGAGCGATTAAAAAAAGCCAAACCGGATGAGTGGGAGAGCATCAGCTTTGAACCAGGCTTTATTGAGCAGGCCTGCGACGCTGGCAAGGCCCGTTTCTGTGGCAATCTGCAGCTGGTAATGGCAGAGCTGGAGAAGCAGATCCCTGCTTCAGCCAACATCGTCCTGGCCCACACCATGGCTGGCGGCATCCCCCGCGCCCGCTTTTTTATGCCACTCTTAAACCGGGTCTTCAAAGGGAGCGGCGACAAATATCTGCCCTCTGAGCCGTTCTGGAACAGTGCCATCGGTCAACTCTGTGATGCCAGCTTCAATGAAGTAACTGCCGATACCTTCAAATATCTGATCGACGCATCTGCCGGGCTCCGCAAGCGGGCAGAACAGGCAGGCAGCCGGGTGGCCTGTACCGCTTACGGCTATCATGGCACCGGTATTCTGGTAAACGGCCAATTCCAGTGGCAATCCTATACCCCCTATCTGCAGGGCTTTGCCAAGATGCGACTGGAAGACCACGCGGTTGCAGCCCGTAAGCAGGGCATTAACGCAACCGTATTTAACTGCCCTGAAATCCTGACCAACTCCAGCGCCCTCTTCCTGGGGGTTGAACTATCACTCTACCCCCTGTTGACAGCACTGCAACAAGTGGCTCCAGAGCGAGCAGTGCCGCTGACCGAGCGCTGCAAGGCGCTGTTAGCCGACAACTGCAGCCTGGACAGCCTGATGACCGTTGCCGCCGACTACCTGGGGGCACCGCTGATCAATGATGCACTGGAGTTTAAGGGCTGGCCCCAGCACTCAACCCGCGAGCAGATGGAGCTGATGCTGGCCACCTCTGCCAAACTGATGGAGATGCACCGCGACCAGAAACAGCTGATCTGCGCCGAGCTGTCCCGCCTGGTATTCCGCTGTACCGGCCGCCTGATGGTGCAGACCTCCTGGAGCGGCACTGAAGCGGCAGTCTGGCTGAACCATGACACCATTGCCTCGTTGGTTACCGACCCGCGTGGCGCTGACCTGTTGGACTAATCTTATGCAGCCTAAAGGACCGGTAATGAAACGACTCAAATATGGATTATTGTTAGCAGCCGCAACCATTCTTATGCTACAGGGCTGCGCCAGCACCCCCAAGGCAGATCCGAGCCCTGAAGAGCTATACAAACAGGGGGAGACCGCGTTCCAAAAAAGCCGCTATGAGCAGGCTGTAGAGAGCTGGAAGAAGGTAAGGGAAACCTTTCCTGAGCCGGAACTGGCTGCCAAGGCAGAAATCGGCATTGCCAACGCCTACTTCCTGAACAATGACTTTATTGAGGCGGGTGCCGCATACGAAGATTTTCGCAAACTCCATCCAACCCATGATCTAGCCCAGTTTTCACTCTACCGCCAGGGGCTTTCCAGCTACAACCTGATCACCGGTATCGACACGGATCAGACCCCCACCAAGAACGCGCTGGCCCTGTTTGAAAGCTTTGTCCGCCAGTATCCCAAGTCACAATATGTCACAAAGGTGCAGGAAAAAATTACCGATTGCCGTGGTAAACTGGCCCAGTATGAGATCTATGTCGGACGATTCTACTACCGCACTGATTACTATCAGGCAGCCATTGGACGTCTGGAAGGGGCCCTGACCAACTTCCCTGACTATACCGGTAATGACGAAACGCTCTTTTACCTGGGTAAGGCCTACATCGAGACAAAACAATTGGACAAGATGCAGACCACTTTCAGCCGTCTGATCCGTGAATATCCTTCCAGTAAATACCTGGGGGATGCCCGTTCTCTGCTCAGCAAACTGTGATCAACAGTCTGCTCTGGATAGTCGGCGCCTACCTGCTGGGATCAATCCCCACCGGCCTGCTGCTGGGCAAGCTGTACGGGATAGATGTCCGCAACGAAGGTAGCGGTAACATCGGTGCCACCAACCTCTATCGTACCGTTGGACGCAAGGTTGGGATCATGACCCTGGTGGGTGACTGCCTGAAGGGGCTGCTGCCAGTACTTTTGGCGTGGAAGTTGGGACTGCTTGAACCGATGCAGGCCTGGATTGGTCTTGCCGCATTTTGCGGACATGTTTTCTCAGTTTTTCTTTTATTCAAGGGCGGCAAAGGAGTTGCCACCGCTCTGGGGGTCTATCTGGCCCTGGCCCCGCTCGCTGTGTTGGGCGCCCTTGGGGTATTTATCCTGCTGGTGGCAATCTGGCGCTATATCTCACTGGGCTCCATCGCAGCTGCTGCGGTTATGCCGCTGATCATCTTCTTCCGCCCCCACAGCACAGAACTTCTGATTGCAACCACCCTGATCTCAGCCGTTGTGATCATCAAACATCACACCAATATCAGCCGTCTGTTTGCGGGAACGGAAAGTAAATTCAAGGCCTGATAGCTCTACAGAGGCAGTTCATAGGGCAGCTTCCGTTCTTCGCCTGATTCAATAACCTCCCTGAACTGGTTCACCAGCCGGTAGGTAATCCCCCACAGCACTGCCTTGCCCGGCAGCCCCAGATCAATCGCCGGTGCTTCCAGCAACGTACCACCAAAACGGACCTGTGCCGTAAGCTGGCGTTGCGGAGCGGCCAGTTCATGCAGAGCAAACCAGAAGAGATCATGTACTTCGTGGGACAATTGTGGCTCAACCTGCTCTGTCAGGCCATAGACAAAGCAGGAAACCCGCACCGGAAGATTCGCTCCCACAATATCTGACAACCTGCCAAGGTAGCAGGCTCCAGAGAGATCTATCCCCACCTCTTCCATGGTTTCCCGCTCGGCAGTATGCCGCAGAGTCTTATCAACCGGATCCCGACGACCTCCTGGAAAGCCGATATTACCGGACCAGGGATCATCAGGATGGTGAGCCCGCTCAATAAAAAGCAGCTCATTGAGATCACCTGTCTGCCTGACAATCAGGGCAACAGCAGCAGGCTTACGATCATCAGCAGGGCAAGAGGTGGCAACAACACAGGTAAGCCGCTGGGCAATAAGTTCAAATAGTGTAATACCGGACATACTGACACTGTACAACGCTTCACACATCCTGTGCAAGATTCACTGACACTCCCTTGATATTCCAAATAAACACGGTATACTGCATCATCTGTCAACTCCACTGAAAGTGAGCGGTCATGACCATCCGCACACAGCTCATTATGTTGGTGCTGGTACCTCTGTTGTGCGGCCTGACCGCAGTGGGGGGAATCATATATCTGCAGCGCGTCACCGCACTCACGGCACAAGCCTCAGCACAGACCACCCCTCTTGCCACTGAACTTAATGATTTTATGCATTTTCTCCAGGAACCACTCCCTGGCTCGGGAAATACAGCCAAGTATCACCTGCAGGCCGCCCGTAATCGAATCAGCAGCCTGACCGTTGGCCTGAGACCTTTTTTCTTCACTACTGATGAGCTGCAATTGATTGAACAGTTAAATGAAGGACCACTAAAATTATCAAAACAGCTTGATCAGATCACACGGGGCAACAGCAGCTTGTCCAGCCGTGGCGCTGCATTGCTGGCCCAGGAAATCAAGCTATTTATCCCTCGTATTGCACAGCTACACAGCCACTACACCAACAACCTGCAAATCCGCACCAGACAGATCAGCACGCTGAATCAGATAGCGCTACTGGTAGCAGCGGCTTGGCCGTTACTGCTATCACTACTACTGTATCGAACCCTGGCACGTCCATTGGCACAGCTGAAAGATGCTGTAGCAGCGCTTACCCGTGGCGAGCTGTCCCATCGCCTCACCTGTCAATCATCAAGTGAGCTGGGGCGTCTGGCAACAGCCTTTAACAAAATGGCTGAATCACGCCAACGGGCGGAAACCACAGCCAGGGAAAGTGAATCGCGTCTGAAGGATGTCTTTGACAACCTGCATATGATCACCGTCTGCCTTGAGACAAACGGCACCATCAGTTACTGCAATGACTACCTGCTGCGGGTCACCGGCTACAGACGTCACGAACTGATCGGCAAAAACTGGTTTGATCTCTTTATACCGGAACCGGAGCCGGTCAAACAGATCTTTAACCAGATGGTCACCAAGGGTGAGATTGTCCACCACTTCCAGAATACAATCCTGACCAAATCCGGTGCGCTACGGATGGTGGCCTGGAACAACACCCTGACCCATGACAGCCTGGGCGGTATTTCCGGCGTTACCAGCATTGGCAGTGATATTACGAAACAGCACACGGCTGAGCAGGCCCTGGAACAAAGCCAACGCACGCTCCGTTCGTTGGTGGACGGCAACCCGGAATCACTCTATCTGGTGGACCGTACCGGAACCATACTGATTGCCAACACCACCTTTGCCCGCCGTATCGGCAAAGAGCTCCATCAGATCATTGATAGCACCCTGGGTGAACTGTTCAGCCCAGAGGTGGCACAGGAGCGGCGCAGTAAAATAGAGGAGGTATTCACAACCGGCATGCCGCTGGTGTTTAGCGATACCCGCGACCTCTGGCAGTTTGAACATCACCTGAACCCGGTCAGCAGACTGGATGGTAGCGTTGCATCAGTCTCAATCCTTACCCTGGACGTGACTGAACAGCGGCGCATTGCAGGAGATCTTCAAAAGGCCAACCAGCTGTTGCAAAGTAACAACGAAAAGCTTGAACAACGGGTTACCGAACGGACTGCAGAGCTGGCTCGTCTGAATGATCAACTGACCCAGGCCCGTGATGCAGCAGAAGGTGCAAGTCGTTCCAAAAGCGAATTTCTGGCAAATATGAGCCACGAAATCCGCACCCCCATGAACGCCATTCTGGGGCTGATACATCTGGCTTTGCAGACTGACCTGAGTCACAAGCAGCGGGAATACCTTGATACCGTTAGCAACTCAGCCCAATCGCTGTTGGGAATCATCAACGACATCCTTGACGTTTCACGGATTGAGTCCGGCAAACTACAAATGGAAAAAACCGGATTCTCTCTGGAAGGTGTTGTGGCCCGCTCCATCGGCCTGCTTGCACTCAAGGCCAGAGAGAAAGGGGTCGCACTTGAGCAACAGGTGGCTTCTGACATCCCCGACTCTCTGATTGGAGACCCGTTACGCCTGGAACAGGTGTTGGTCAATCTGCTGGGCAATGCCGTTAAGTTTACTGAGAGTGGGACCATAACCCTGCAGATCAGCCGGGGGACAGCACAGACTGATCCAGAGCAACTGGCGCTTAATTTCCGTATTACAGATACCGGCTCCGGCATGGATGAGCAGACTCTGGCCCGCCTGTTCAAGCCGTTTTCCCAGGGAGACACCTCCACCACCCGTACCCATGGTGGCACCGGACTGGGTCTGACCATCTGTCGTCATCTGGTGGAAATGATGGGCGGAGAAATGCAGGTTACCAGCACTCCCGGGGAAGGCAGTTGCTTCAGCTTCAACGCACTGTTTGGCATCAGCACGTCGGTAGCAACCCGTAGAGGCATCAAGGCAGGCCGGAATGCCCTTATACAACGCTACCTGACGCTGAATGGCTTACACCTGCTGGTGGTGGAAGACCACCCGATCAACCGTCAGATCGCCCGTGAAATCCTTGAAGCTGTCGGAGTTACTGTTGAAACCGTTGATAACGGTCGTGAGGCCGTAGCCTTCATGCAGGACCACGGTGACAGTATTGACCTGATTTTGATGGATATCCAGATGCCGATCATGGACGGCTATGAGGCCACGCGCGAGATTCGCCAACGCTACAGCCGCAACCGTCTGCCGATTGTTGCCATGACAGCCCACGCCTTGAACGAAGAGCGGGAACGCTGCCTTTCCTCAGGCATGAATGAGCACCTGCCCAAGCCGATAGTTGTTGAAAAGTTGTATGAACTACTGGCCCGCCTGACTGATCGGACGCCAGAAACAACGTCGGCGGATGAGTTGACACATGAAGCAGCTGACGGCTTGTCCGATCAGCTACCGGAGCAACTACCGGGCATCAACCAGGAAACAGCACTGACACGGGTAAACGGCAACAAACGACTACTGGGGCAGCTGATCCGGCTGTTTGCTCAGGAACACCATCAGATACCTGGCGAAGTCCGTCACCTGATGGCAGACAATGATCCGGCCTCTGCTGCCCGGTTAGTGCATGGACTGAAAGGAGTTGCTGGCAATCTGGCAGCTGACCGTCTCCATATCGCCGCTGGCAACCTTGAGTCTGCTCTGAAAAAGCAGGACCATAAAGCCGCAGAAGCGTTGCTCCCCCTGTTTGAAGCGGCCCTTGCTGAAATCTGTGCTACAGCAGCACTACTTGCCGAACCTTCAAAATCATCATCAGGTTCAGGCAACGGCTCTCCAGCTGAAATTGCCGCACTGCTCGGCGAACTGCAACATCTGTTTGAGCTTCATTCTCTGGATGTAGCCACCCCCTTAAGCCAGCTGCAGGAACTGCTCCCTACGGAGGAAGATCGTCCCCTGCTGACAGCACTGAGTGACGCTGTACAACGGCTTGACTATCAGCAAGCATTGATGTTACTGCACACCCTGGCCGGAAAAAACGGCAGCAACGAGGAGAGCCTGTGACACCGGAACATGACGGCAAGTTGATGATCCTGCTGGTTGATGATGCCCCGACCAACATTCAGATGTTGAATGAGACCTTAAAAGACGGCTACCACCTCTTCTTTGCCACCAATGGTCGTGATGCACTGCGGATTGCTTCAGAGTCTGTACCAGACCTGATCCTGCTGGATGTGATCATGCCGGACATGGATGGGTACGAAGTCTGCCGCACCCTAAAGACCGACCCTATCCTGCGAAATGTACCGATTATCTTCATTACCGCCATGAATCAGCAGGAAGACGAGGCGATCGGCCTGGAACTGGGTGCTGTTGATTACATTACCAAACCGTTCAACCCAACCATTGTCAGGTTGCGGATTCGCAACCAGATTGAGCTGAAACGCCAACGTGATATGCTGGCCCGGCTTTCCCATCTTGACGGACTTACCGGAATCCCCAACCGGAGGGCTTTAGATGAAGCACTGGAGCGTGAATGGCGGCGCGGAACCCGCTCGCTAAGGCCGCTTTCACTGTTGATGATGGATATTGATCATTTCAAGGCCTACAATGACAGTTGCGGTCACCTTGCCGGTGACGATTGCCTGAGGGCAGTCGCCCAATCACTCAAGGTACCGCTTGGCAGAGCTGCAGATTTTGTTGGTCGCTATGGTGGCGAAGAATTTTTAGCTGTTTTACCGGAAACAGATCAGATCGGCGCACAGATTGTTGCCAGCGAAATACTTGAAGAGATAGCGCGGCTTGCCATTCCCCATCCGGCCTCCCCCCTGGGAAAGACCGTTACCGCAAGCATCGGCGTTGCCACCACAATTGCCGACCGGGAGCACGAGCATTCCTGGCTGTTGCAGGGAGCGGACAGCGCCCTGTATCAGGCTAAGCTGGAGGGGCGCAACAGAATCGTAACCGCTCCGTTACTTTCCAACTGACCCATGCCGAAGGAACTGACCCACTGGTGGCTGGCAGCAGAAGCAGTGCGACAGCTTCCCCTTGACCATAGCACCCGGCTGTTGCTGGAAGACCAGCAGGCAGCGTATCTGGTGGGGGCAATCCTTCCCGACACCCTGCTCCATCTGGTTGTGGGCCGCTGGAGTGCTACTGCCCTGCAGCTATCCCAAGAGTTCCATCAACCACCAGGCAACAGCTTCATCCCCTTGCTGACATTTGCAGAAAAAACCTCCCTTACCCCGGGCGTTATTGCCTGCCTTCTGGGGGTGGCCAGTCACATCGAGGCAGATATTGTCTTCCACCCCTACATCTGTGCATTGGCTGGTGATCATATCGGCCGACATTACCAGCTTGAGACAGAACTTGATCTGTACCTGCTCTCTGAAGGCAAGCGACCACCGGTTTTGCGGCTTAATGAAGTACTGGCCGGAGAAGTCAGTGAGCAGGCGTTCATGGTGCTGCGCGGGGTTTTTGATCCGGAAGGAAGGCTACCCGATGAGGTACTGCAGCATGCACTGCAACTGCATGGACAGATTCAGGGGATGTACGGCACACCACCCTGGCAACTGCTGGCATGGGTACTGGGACTTGTGCCAAACTACTGGCTGCGCTCGTTTCAGAAGCTGTTCTACCCCTTCAACTGGCAACGGGGACGTTCAAAAGCCTGGCCTGATCAATGGCGGCACGCAGTAACCGGCCAGGAACGTGGCGATACGCTAGACGGACTGCTGGTTGACGCATGTAACAGGATCACCGAATTACTCCGCAGGGTTGATGAGCAGGGCCTCATTCGGAGTTTCAGAACCCATCCCGGAGAGAATCTTATTACCGGGCTGGCAGCTCTTCCCGCCCATACTCCCACAATAGCCGCCGCAACTGCTCCGTCGTGATCGGTTTGGGCAGGTAAGCATCCATACCAGCATCCAGGAAGCGCTGTTTATCGCCACTCATGGCATAGGCGGTCAGGGCAATGATCGGGATATGCCCACCTTTTTCCGCCTCATCAGCCCTGATGATTGACGTAGCCTGCATACCGTCCATTTCCGGCATCTGGATATCCATCAAAATCAGATCAAAGGATTCCTGTCGCCACGCTTTAACCGCCTTGAGGCCGGTATCGGCAAAACGGACCCGATGCCCCTCCATCCGCAGGATAGCCTCCATCATTTTACAGTTCACCACGGAGTCTTCCGCCACCAGAATCCGCATACGGCGACAAATTGACTTTGCTTCGTCCTCCACTGTATCAGCATGCTCTACAGTTTCTCTTTTGCTGATCTGACAGGGAATCAGACAGCTAAAACTGCTCCCTTCACCAAGTCGGCTTTCAACCGAGATAGTGCCACCCAACATCTCTGCCAGGTGGCGGGAGATGGACAACCCCAGTCCGGTTCCGCCAAATTTGCGTGTGGTGGAAAGGTCCTCCTGCACAAAAGGAGTAAACACCCGTTCCAGATTCTCTGACTGGATACCCTTTCCAGAATCACTGACCATCAATTCCAGCTGCACCGTGCTGTCATCTATAGCTGTACCGGACAGCCGTAACCTGATTATCCCCTGCTCCGTAAACTTAAGGGCATTTGAGAGCAGATTGACTCCGATTTGCTGAATACGGGCCGGGTCAGAAACCAGCAATCCGGACAGGCTTGTAGCCAATGAAACCTCAAAACGCAGCCCTTTTTCCCGTATGATCGCCCCGAACATCCGATCAAGCTGATTAACCAGCATGCGTGGTTCAAAGGGAACCGAAACAATTTCAAGCTTGCCGGACTCTATCCTGGAGATATCAAGCACATCGCTGATAATATCCAGCAAATTGTTGGCCGCAGCCATGGAATCTTTTGCCAGCTCCTTCAGTTCTCCAGCCTCCAGCCGCTCCACCAGCAGTGAGTTAATGCCGATAATGGCATTGAGCGGTGTCCTGATTTCATGGCTCATATTCGCCAGAAAAAGGCTTTTAGCCTCGTTGGCACTTTCTGCGGCGTGACGGGCCTGTACCAACTCCTGCTCTATCCTTTTGCGTTCAGAAAAATCCCGTATGAATGCCTGATACGTACTATCCGGCATCATCTTACTGTTCATCTCAACCGGGACCTGAGTGCCATCCTTGCGTAGCAGCAGCCGTTCATACATAACAGTCTGCCCCTGTTTAAGCAGGTCGTAGCGAAAGGGGACCTGCTTACGAACCTCTTCGCTGAACAGCTGCGCTATATTCATACCAAGCAGCTCTGTCTGCAGGTACCCGGTCAACGTTTCCGCCTGACGGTTGGCACCGATGAGCCTACCCGCCAGGTCCGCTTGCAGAATAGCATCGGCAGCCAGATCTATCAGGGTACGAAACCGCTCTTCATTCGCCCGCAGTTCTGAAGTTCTACGGGCAACGACTCCGCGCAGCCCCCGGTTCCAGACCAGCAAGAACAGAGTCACCAGCACAGCAGCACCAAGCACCCACCACAGCCAGGCATAGCCAGTACCTGCCCCAACAGCAGTCCCGTACAAGGCTTGCTGCTGTGCCCAGCAAAGACAGGGGAGTATCAGCAACACCAATACACAGAGTTCTATACGACGCATACCATTCATGGGTCTCCCATCCCTGCAGGAATAGCTTCATCCCCCCCCAAACAACCCTGCTGATGGTAACGAACCAGCTCGAACCCCAGCAGCACAACCAGCCAGCTGGTGTAGATCCAAATCAGCAGAAACGGCATCAGGGAAAGGGCTCCGTAAATGGCATTGTAACGTGTAACGCCAAATTGAAAACGGAAGTAAAGCCAGTGGGCAAGCTGCCAACAGGCCCCGGCGACAACCCCTCCCATCATCGCCGAGGCAAATCTGACCTTTACGGCAGGCAGCAGCAGGTACACCAGAACCAACATCAGAGAACTGCAGAAAAAAGGGGTTAGCCTGAAGAAAAACAGCACTCCTTCGCCGACACTGGTATTGTTAATCAGCCACTGTACCAGCCATTGGCTCTGGAGCAGGGAGGTGATACCAATTGCCGTGGTTAGCAACAGCGGTACTGCCGCAAGGATAAGCAGATAGTCCAGACAACGGCTCAGCAGACTACGATGTTCAGTAACGCCCCAGATTGCGTTAAACGCCTCCCGAATGCTCTCCAGCAAAAACAGCAGGGTAAAAACCAGCAGCAGGATGCTGAACGAGCCAAGGCCTGCGACCCTTGTATTGCAGACATACTCATGGACTTTCGTTGCGATGGCACTTGAATTACCGGTCAGCTGCTGCAGTATGAACGGTTCAAGTAACTCCTGCACGCCAATCTTCTGCAACAGCACAAAGATCAGTGCCAGTACCGGCACAAACGCCAGGGTCGTGTCAAATGAAAGGGCAGAGGCCCGCAACATTCCCCGATGGCTGCCAAAGCGCTGCCACATTGTATGGACTATCCTGAAACCCCTCTGCATAAAAACAGGAAACACCGTCACCCTAAAGTATCTGCTTTACCGCATCCAGCACAGCTGCATAATCAGGTTCACTGGTTACTTCCGGTACCTGCTGGATATAGCGAATGATCCCCTGGGCATCCACAACAAAAATACAGCGGGAAAGCAGCAGTAACTCCTTGATCAACACCCCGTAATTGAGCCCGAAAGAACGCTCACGGTAGTCGGACAGGGTAATCACCCGATCAATGCCGGCTGCGCCGCACCAGCGTTTCTGGGCAAAGGGCAGATCAAGGCTGATGGTCAACACCACGACGTTTTCAGGTAGAGCTGCTGCTTCCTGGTTAAAACGGCGGGTCTCGGTATCGCAGACCGGGGTATCAAGCGAAGGAACAGCACTGATCACTCTGATCTTACCATCATGGCTGTGCAGACTGATCGGGGCAAGGGTGGTATCAACCACTAAAAAGTCCGGTGCCTTGTCACCAACCTTCAGTTCCGGCCCCAGCAAGGTCATCGGATTGCCTTTAAAGGTAATTTTGCCGCTGCGCTCGTTCATGTCATTCTCCCTTTTTTAGTAGTACTTTTGATGCTGTCAAGCATACGATTGGCTACCTGATTGTCAAGTGACAATCAGATTACTACGATCTTTTTGACCGGCATCAATGTTTTTTACAACAAACAGCCGTAAGGTAGCAACAAGCAATAACTGCACACGGGAAAGGAAACGACCATGGCCACAAGTACCGCCATATCAGGCACCGCCTTCAACATGAATGAGCAGATAAGCTATCAGAGCGGATCAGTGGTAAGCAAGACCCTGATTGACAAAAAAATAGGGACGCTTACCCTCTTTGCCTTTGATGCCGGACAAGGACTATCTGAGCACACTGCACCATTTGATGCAGTGGTGCAGATCATTGACGGCACCGCTGCCGTTACCATAGACGGCACTGTGCAGCAGGTGCAGGCAGGAGAAATGATCATCATGCCGGCCAATCTACCTCACTCACTCAAGGCAGAAGTTCCATTCAAGATGTTGCTGGTGATGATCAGGGCCTGATGTGGAGGCCCCTTGACAAACGCCAATCACCTGCTACTACGTTTATCAGGCTGGCATCGTACTTCAAGGAGGTATCCTATGGTATCGTTCCGTTTTCCCCTCATTGCAGCTTTTTTCAGTGTTGCGCTCCTGCTCTGCAGCAATCCGGTCTTTGCCGATGAAATTCCGGATGCTGCCTCGGCAAGCGGCAAGTACTCCGAACTTGTGCAGGTAATGAACTGCCCCAAGGATGGCAACAGTTACGGCAACTTCAAAGACTACGGCTACTGGGGTGGCGGCGCCTGGTGCGGTCAGCAGGGCAAGGCCGGCTACTGGGTCTGGGTAGCGCCAAACTGGTATGTCTGGAAAAACAAGCAATAGCTCTATTTCTGAAGCGGCCCGGTCATCAGACCGGGCCGCAGCGCCATTAGCGACAGATCATATCGTTCTTCTGCATCACCTTTATCTCACCGGTATCCATGTCATACATCCAGCCGTGCACTGAAAGCTTGCCATCCAGCATGGCCCGACGCACAAAGGGATACTCCAGCAGATGCTCCAACTGCAGCCGGACGTTTTCCTCTTCAATCAGGCGGCGTCGCTGGTCATCGGAGACCTGCAGCCGCAGTGTTCGCAGCTTCTCATCCACCCGTTCCAGCGCTTTGTAGGCATTGTTCAACCAGATCGGGATATAGCGGTCATCCGGGCTTTCATTGACCAGGGCATTGATGCCCCCGCAGTTATAATGTCCGCAGACCACCACATCAGGAATTTTCAGATGATTGATGGTAAACTCCAGCACTGCGGAAAGATTCCAGTCGTTAGTAGCAACAATATTACCCACATTACGATGGACAAAGACCTCTCCCGGCCTGGTCTGGGTAATGGTATTGACCGGCACGCGGGAATCGGAGCATCCGATCCAGAGGACCGTTGGCCGCTGGTGCTTGGACAGCTCGGCAAAATAATCCTTTTCCCGGTCAAAGACATCGGAAACAAAGCGTTTATTGCCTTCCAGCAGCGTGGTAATCATGGTTATCCCTCCCGTGGGACGGGCATGGAGATCACTTCACAAGCTTGGATAGTTTTTTAAACGAATCGGTACCGGCAGCCTTCAACCACTGGAACAGCACCGATTCGGTACAGGTAATCACCGCCCCGGCCTGCTGCATCATCCCTATGGCTGCCTGCTTGTTCTGTTCGGAACGACTCATGACAGCGTCCTGCACCAGATGCACCACATAACCGGCATCAAGCAGCTCAATTACGGTCTGGAGTACACAGACATGGGTCTCCATGCCGGTAATAACTATCTGCCTTTTCCCTGTCGCTCTAATCGCTTCAACAAATTCACTACTACCGCAACAGCTGAAGGTCATCTTTTCCAGACGAGGTGCAGCAGCAGCTTTTTCCTGCAACTCAGCCAGAGTCTCGCCCAATCCTTTGACATATTGCTCTGTAATTACAACCGGCACCTGTAGTTCTGCTGCAGAATCAAGCAGTATCCCCGCATTTGCAACCAACCCTGCCAGCACGTGCTCATCCATAGCCTTACAGAGTCGTCCCTGTACATCAATCACCACAAGTACAGAGTCTTCTGCACTTAAAAAATAACCTTGCCGAATAGTTGCCATAATTACCCCCCACTTTTTATAACCAGATTATAGAGGCATTCAACATACAGCGCAAGAGATAGCTATCAGTCAACAATCAAAGGCAGGAACTATTGTTCTATTACGATGCTGCAGCACCATTCTCCGCAGCCAGCTGCTCCTGAATCAATACAAATGGACTCACCACCAGCATAGAGAACAGCTTATCTGGCTCGGCATTCCAGATGGCAATCTGTTCGGCTGTTGGTTTTGATAGCAGTTGCGAGGCCAGCCAGGATTGCACTGCAGTGCTATCATCAGCAACAAGCCGCTCGCCCACCTCAACCAGCTCCAGCATCCCCTCAACAAGTATCAGCGCCCCCCGTTCATTATGAGCCCGCAACCACTGCCACTGGGCTGTATCAACCTGTTCTGCCAACCCCTGCATGGCATCATCCGGCATATTCATCTCCCCCTTTTGTTAAAATTGCGGCTAAAACGCGATTGACACTTGAATCATCGCTGTTTTCTGCTTAAATGTAAAGACAAACCTTTTTTCAAGGAGCCACCCATGGCCTTTTCAGGTGATCTGGAACACCTCTCCATAGTTGATGTGATCCAGTTACTGCATTCTACCCGTAAAACCGGAACCTTAAAGGTGGAAGGGCGCAAGGGCGATATCACGATTGCCTTTAATGATGGCTACATTGTAGGGGCAAGCCACTATTCAAAGGGTGCCCTGATCGGCACCATTTTGCTAGAAGCAGGGGTAATTGATAGCGAAACCCTGCAAAAGGCCCTGGATATCCAGACACAGACCGGTGATAATCGAAAACCGCTGGTGGCCACACTGCTGGAAAACGGGCTTGCTGACCGTGATGCAGCCTACCGCGGCCTCGAAACACTGATCGAACTGGCAATTGTTGAGATATTGACCTGGAAAAAAGGAAATTTTGCCCTGCAGGTTGATGAAATACTGGTCTGCGATGAGTTTCGCTACTTCCCCGACAACCTTGATCAGGAATTCACTCTGCCAACTGAGCATGTCCTGATGGATGCACTGCGGATCTTTGATGAAAAGATGCGTGACGGGCTGCTGCAGATGGAAGAAGAGCCGAATACCATTTCTAGTCATGAACAGTTAGACAGTAGCACCCTCTTGTCTGCAGATGATCTTGGGCTTGGTGACCTTGACGCAG
The DNA here is from genome assembly GCF_030247655.1 of Trichlorobacter sp. Lineage (GTDB taxonomy): Bacteria > Desulfobacterota > Desulfuromonadia > Geobacterales > Pseudopelobacteraceae > Trichlorobacter. The sequence goes on from NZ_JAOTRZ010000002.1 coordinate 33,749, forward strand.
TAAAACGCAAGCCACCTGCCTTTCACGAGGCATTAAAAGACCAACCCACCTCAGATTTACTACAATCAAAATTCAATGCTGTTCTGAAAGACACCAGCGCAAGCCTGAAACAGGTAACCACTCTGCCCGAAACCGCCCGGATACTCCTGGAGACCGTTGCGGCCCTTTTCCCACGGGCACTTACCCTGGTGGTATGGGACACAGAACTTGTGGCCGAGCGGGGAATCGGTATGACCACCCCCCGTGAAGAGGGGCCGGGACCGGTCATGGGATTTAAAATCCCACTCAACATCGGCACACTGTTCCGTTTTATTCTTGACAAAGGGCTCTTGTTTTACGGTAAATCTGAAGATCAGGCTTTGAAAGAACAGCTGTACCCGGTGATCGGTGCTCCAGCCGACCCTACATTACTACTGCTACCTCTAAAAATGGGGAAAAAGGTAATTGCTCTTATTTATGCGGATTTCGGGGCTCAACCTGTAGCCGAAATCAACACGGTACAACTGGAGGGTTGCGCCGAACATGCCGGAATGGCCATTGAAAGTGCTCTACTGCGCAAACATCGAGCCACAAAAACCGGCTGATAAGGAATCAAAAATGGATATGAACTTGCTCAACCAGATTCTGGGAATCGCTTTTGAAAAACGGGTTTCTGACCTGCACTTTGAGGTGGATAATCCACCCTTCTTCAGGGCGCACGGCCAGCTGATCCGCTCAAAACTACCCTCACTCACTTCACAAGACACTGAATTTATCGCCCAGACAGTACTTGCCCAGAGTAACCGCAAGCTGCCGGCAGATCTGCGAGAGCTTGATGCAGCCTACGCGCTGCCCAATGGTGGCCGCTTTCGGGTCAGCATCTTCCGCCAACGCTGCAGTGTTGGCATCGTGATGCGCGTAATCCCACCCTACATTGCTGCGTTCAATGAATTAAACCTGCCGCCTATTCTGGGGGAAATTTGTCAGGCCCCCAACGGACTGGTTCTGGTTACCGGTCCTACCGGCAACGGGAAATCCACCACCCTTGCATCCATGCTCCAACATATCAACCAGACTGACAATTTCAACATTATAACTATTGAAGATCCGATCGAGTTCCTGTTCGCCTCAGACAAAAGCTGTATCATCCAGCGGGAGGTAGGGATTGATACCGGCAGCTTCAGTGCAGCCCTGAAGGCCGCCCTGCGGATGGACCCGGATGTGATCATGGTTGGCGAAATGAGAGATCTGGAAACCATTGATTCCTGTATCAAGGCAGCAGAAACCGGCCATCTGGTTTTTTCAACCCTGCACACCCAGAGTGCCGCTTCAACTGTCAACCGTCTGGTGGGACACTTCCCCCCCGACTCACAGGAGGTAATTCGCCAACGCCTGGCTGATATTCTGGTTGCCACCATCTCCCTGCGACTGATCAACGACAAGACCGGTGAAAAGGTGCTGCCTGTGGTGGAAATCATGCGCACTACCACCACCATTCAGGCCTGTATCCGTGAGGGACGTTTTGATGAAATCGAGAAACATATTGAAAACGGCCGCACCCAATATCATATGCAGTCCCTTGATCAGCATCTGGTCCAGCTTTGTCAACAGGAGCTGATCACCTTTGATCAGGCCAAGCGGATCACCCGTTCCATGGACCTGGAGCGCAAACTGACCTTTACCGGAGAATAGTAACGCCATTACAAGGAGGATTCGCTATGAAATTTGTCAAACTGCTCGCCTTGGCACTCTGTGCCAGCTTGGCCACGGTTCCTGTCTGTAGCGCCGATGGTGATGTAGAAGAGCTACTGCAGCCCCAGGTCTATGATCTGGGCGAAACACCGAAGCCGCCACCAGTAAAAATCAAAAAACAGATACCGCCCCCCAAGCCAGCGCCTCGCCCAGACGTGGAAAAGTTTGTGGTGACACCACCGCCCCCACCACCACCTCCGCGCTATGAGGCACCACCGCCACAACCAACACCGCCACCTGTCATGGGAGATGACAGCCACTTTATCCAGGGTGACGACTACTTCATCCAACGCCACGGGCTGGAAGGACGTACCTGGATTTATGTAGAGCTGGCCAAGATGGTTAATGCTCCAGGTGGCAATACCAAGGGTGAAGCAGAGTTTATGAAGGTTAAAGATGGCAAAAATTACTGGACCAGCCACTATTGGCAGACCAGAATTGCCCACCAGAGCGAACTCCGCCTGGGACTTAACGTCATAATCTTTGAAGGCAACCATCGCAACAGCATTTATGACGCACCGGAACGGAAAGACCGTGCACGCGGTAGCAGCTGGTTTATGGCTCGCATCACCGACATGTCAGACATGTACAAAGGCTATGTCACCGTCTCTGGCAACTACAAGGTCAGCCTGCGTAACATGCGTGTACCAGTCCGCTGACACTATTTAACTGGCAGAGCAGAAACCACAGAACAGGGGGCGTCCGATTGGACACCCCCTGTGTTTTTTGTGCAGCGCTAAATCAAGGCAATTTTTAAACTATACGCCCATAAAAAATAAAAAAACAGACTGGAAAATTATTCTGTTTATGTCGATACTGTACTTAACGGTAGCGCTAACCGGAAGAGCAGAAGGCACCAGAACGACGAGCAGGAAAGGTGATCTGCATCCAAGATGTAACCAACAGACATACTGATCCACAACATCTGTCCGGTGGGACATAACCTATCGGAACTCCCGTGAAACAGGGAATGCAAAAGCATTAGAGGCCCGCGAACCATCGCGGGCCTTTCACGTTTTCACTCCTCAAGATGATGCTATACACAAAACGCAACAGAAACATATCAGGCATATTGCAGAGGACTTATTTTCTGCTAAACTTTGACTGCCACTCAATGGAACGCTCCTCGTATATGACCGCCTCCTGGCCCTGCCGTCCATTACCAAGGTGTTGGTGCTACGGCCAGCAACGTGAACACATTTGATAGTTTTGTTTATCAATATTCAGCTAGACACAAATAAGGTCTTTATTGTATGCAAATAGCCACGTACCTGACAAACAAGGCTCCCCCATGAATAATATCCGTACTGGAAAATATCAGCTGCTGCGCCAGCGGGCCGAACAGCTTTTGGCAACCGACCCGGGGCGATTCAGGACGCCGGAACAGGCCGATCTTGTTGGGCTGTTGCATGAACTGGCGGTCTTTCAGGCTGAGCTTGAGATGCAGAATGAAGATTTACTACTTGCTAATCAGCAGCTTGAGGAGGTCAGACAGCAGTACGCACGCTTGTATGAGCAGGCACCGGTTGGATATCTTAGATTGAACGAGCAGGGAATTATCCTGCATCATAATCAGACCTTCATCGAAATGATCCACTCGGATCAGAATATGCTGGTTAACAAACCACTGGCAACACTATTAACAGCTGAAGACCGGGACATTTTCTATGCCCGCTTCAATGCTCTGTTTAAAAATCCAACAGGTAAAAATATCGAACTTCATTTCATCCTGCCTCACGGAAAGTCCCTGGTTACCAGCCTGACTGCCCGTCGCGACCTGCATTGCGTAACCACCGACGCAGTTCAGCCAACACTTTTAGTCATAGTCTCAGACATCAGCGAGATTTGCCGCACCCGTCATGCACTGGAACAGGCACGACTGGAGGCGGAAGGTACCTGTAATCGACAGACTCAACTCTTGATTGAGACACGAAAACTCAGTCGCCTTTATCTGCTGCTTTCCCGGATAAATCAGCTGATTGTACAGCGCCCGCAACAACAGGAACTGTTCAGGGAGGTCTGTGATATAGCCGTGCTGGAAGGTGGAATTGGCACTGCATGGATAGGATCCGTAGAGAAAACAGGAGAAATAACTCCGTTGGCAAGCTGTGGGATGGTACTTGAACAACTGGACTGTTTGGGAATCAACAACTACGGCACCTTGTTTCAGGATGATAAAACCTTTATCAACAATAATCTGCTTACAGAACCGGACATCATCCCCTGGCAAAGTTCTGTGGTGGCCTGTGGATTTCAGTCGGTTGCAGTCTTGCCGATCAGGGCCAGAAAAGGTCATACAGGCTGTTTTGTGCTCTATGCAAAGGAACGGAATTTCTTTGATGAAGCAGAAATCAGGCTATTGGAAGAGATAAGCCGCAACATTGGTCACTCCCTTGATGTAGCTGAAATGGACCGTGAACAGGAGCTGGCCAGAGAACAACTAAGCTATCTCGCCCGTCATGACCCGTTGACCGGCCTAAACAACCGATCGATGTTTTCCAGCCATCTGTCAAAAGCATTGGAAAGAGCTGCCCGGCAGGGTACGCTGGTGGCCCTGTTACTTCTGGACCTTGACCGATTCAAGGATGTAAACGATAGTTATGGCCATGCTGCCGGAGATGAACTGCTGGTACAGGTGTCAAAACGGATCACCGGACGGCTGCGGGGGGCTGATAGCACCAGTCGGCTTGGTGGAGATGAGTTTACGGTGGTTCTTGAGGATCTTCATGAACCGCAGGATGCTGCATGGGTGGCAAATGATCTGCTTGCGCTGGTACATGAACCGTTTCAGCTTGCCACTGCTGGTGAAGTCTCGGTGGGTATCAGTATCGGTATCGCCCTTTACCCTGAGCACGGCAGCACAGAACAAGAACTGCTGCAGCAGGCTGATGCAGCCCTGTATCGTGCCAAGGCTGATGGCCGCAGCCGTTTCCGGTTTTTCAACGAAGAGTTGACCCGTGAAGCACGGGAACGGATCAAGCTGGAGGCATCTCTGCGTAAGGCGCTGGAGCAGAAAGAGCTGTTGATCCATTTTCAGCCCCAGTTTGATCTGCAAACCGGCAGGATTGTGGGGGCCGAGGCACTGGTTCGTTGGCTCCACCCCGAGTATGGCATGATGCAGCCAGAGCAGTTTATTCCGTTGGCTGAGGAGACCGGTTTGATTGCCGGACTTGGGGAATGGGTGCTGCGTGAAACCTGTCAGCTGGGGAGTCTTTGGCTCTCTCAGGGGTTGCCGCCACTACGGCTGGCAGTGAATATATCACCCCAGCAGTTACGTCAGCCTGGTATGGAGCGGTTTGTTGCTGACACTCTGCTGGAGACCGGATTTCCCGCCGAACTGCTTGAGATTGAGGTCACTGAATCAACTCTGATGCAGCACGAAAAAATAGCAGAGTTGATCCTGAATCGGATCAGTAGCCTGGGCGTCAGACTTGCAGTGGATGATTTTGGCACCGGTTACTCATCACTTTCTCGAATCAAACAGTTTCCTGTGCAACTTTTGAAGATAGATCGCAGCTTTATTACCGGTATTCTGGATAACCGGACCGATCAGGAAGTTGCTGCTACCATCGTAGCCATGGGCCATACCCTGGGTTTCAAGGTGCTGGCTGAAGGCGTTGAAATCAAGGAACAACTTGAGCTGTTGCGCCAGCTGCCCTGTGACCTGTATCAAGGTTTTCTCTCCGGCAGACCGATGCCGGCTGAAGAATTATGCTTGGTTTTGCAGGAAAAAATGAGTAATTGTTAAAAACTGATTACTTGCTATGCATTGAACACGAGGAAACCAATGAAAAAGAAGACTCCTGCACCGCCGCTTGCACCTGTTTCTGCTTCCTCCACAATTCACTATGTTGGTATCGGTGCCTCTGCCGGTGGCCTGGAAGCGATCGAGAGTTTCTTTACCAACATGCCGCCGGATAGCGGCATGGCTTTTATTGTGGTGCAACACCTTTCCCCTGACTACAAAAGTCTGATGGTGGAACTGCTCTCTAAAAAGACCGCCATGTCGGTACACCGTGCTGAAGATGCCATGGAGGTACTTCCCAACCATGTCTACCTGATCCCCCCAAAAAAGAATCTGACCATCTTTCACGGCAAGTTGTTGTTGTCCGACCAGGACCATAGCCGTGGGATCAACCTGCCGATTGACCTGTTCTTGCGATCTCTGGCCGATGACCAGGCAGAGCGGGCTGTGGCGATCATCCTGTCCGGTACCGGCAGCGACGGCATGCGCGGAGTTCGGGCCGTCAAGGAAAACGGCGGCATGGTCATGGTGCAGTCCGAAGAATCAGCCAAGTTTGACGGCATGCCCCGTTCAGCCATTTCCACCGGCCTGGCCGACTTTGTGTTGCCACCGGACCAGATGCCCCGGCAACTGCAGGCGTTTATCAAACATCCCTATGTAACCAAGTCAGAACGTTCTGAAAGCCTGCTTAGCAACGAAGACGGGATGATAAGGATTTTTGCACTGTTGCGGGAGCGCTGCAAGGTTGATTTTACCTACTACAAACCCAGCACCGTGGTTCGCCGGATTGAGCGACGGATGTCCATCAACCAGGTTGAAGATATCAAGGACTACGTCAACTACATCCTGAGCAACCCCTCGGAATTGACAACGCTGTACCGTGAACTTTTAATCGGGGTTACCAGCTTTTTCCGCGATCAGGAAGCGTTTGACTTTCTGGCCACCAATATTTTACCGGATCTGTTCCGTACCGCCACCAGCCGCGAGATTCGTTTCTGGGTTGCTGCCTGTTCAACCGGTGAAGAGGCCTATTCGTTAGCCATTCTGGCCCGCGAATGCCTTGAAAAGCTGGGGAGTTCCCATGATATCAAGATTTTCGCCACCGATATTGATCGGGATGCGATCCATTTTGCCGCTGCAGGCAGTTATCCAGAGAGCATTGCCGCTGATCTTTCTCCCCGCATTTTGTCGAAGTATTTCCACAAACGGGACGACAACTTCCAGATCGCCCGCACCATCCGCGAAATGGTGGTCTTTGCCCAGCACAACCTGATCAAGGACCCCCCCTTTACCAATATTGATCTGATCAGTTGTCGTAACGTGCTGATCTATTTTCAGCCCATCCTGCAACGCAAGGTGTTCGAGTTCTTTAACTTTTCACTGGCCGCTAACGGTGCGCTCTTCCTGGGCAGTAGCGAGTCAACCGGCGAAATGTCCTCCTATTTTGATGTAGTTGACCAGAAGCTGAAGATATTCCGTTCCAAGGGCAGGATGAAGCCGCTTTCCGACACCCATCTACCCAGTGTCTCCGACACCCGCTTCCATGAGATGAAGGGCCAGTTTGCCATTGCACGCCGGTCTGTGCGGGCAACGGAAGAAGAGCGGGTCATGGAGCGTTTCATAGAGGCTGCCAGCACTGATTACATCCCCCTGGCCCTGGTGGTTAACGAACAGCTTGAGGTGCAACACATCTTTGGTGATGCGGTCGGGTATCTCAAGCTCCCTTCTGGTAAGGTGGTCAACGACATTTCGAAAATGGCGGTCAAGGAGCTGGCAATCCCTCTGGCAACCGGCATTCAGAAGGTGTTCCGTCAGCATCAGGAGCTGCGCTTTTCCAATATCCGGGTTAGCCAACCTGATGGAAGTCGTCTGATTGACATGCGAATTAAGTTGCTGCCGGCTAAAAAGGAGCAAGACCAGCTGGTTGCAGTATTTATTACCGAGACCAGAAAAAGTGATACCAGTGACGCCGGTCAGCCGGTACAGACCTATGACCTCTCAAAAGAGGCAGAAGATAGAATGCGGGATCTGGAGCACGAGCTGCAGTTTACCCGTGAAAACCTGCAGGCTACCATTGAAGAACTGGAAACATCCAATGAAGAACTGCAGGCCACCAATGAAGAGCTGTTGGCCAGCAATGAAGAGCTGCAATCCACCAACGAAGAGCTGCAATCCACCAATGAAGAACTTTTTACGGTCAATGCAGAATATCAGAGCAAAATCATTGAACTGACTGAACTGCACAACGATCTTGACAACCTGCTCTCGGCAACCCAGATTGGCAACCTTCTGCTTGACGAAAATATGGAGGTACGCCGCTTCTCAAAGCGGGTTTGTGATATCTTCAAGCTGCTTGATAGCGATATTGGTCGTCCGATCACCCATATTACCCACCACCTTCTTAATTGCGATCCGATTACCTTGATCAGAGATGTTCAGATCACCTCAAGGCCCCAGGAACTTGAAGTGCAGACCCAGGATGGCCGCTGGCGCCTGATGCGGATAGTTCCCTACGCCATCGGCCCCAAAACCTTTTCCGGTACGGTGGTCTCTTTTGTTGACATTAACCAGCTCAAACTGGCTCAGGAAAGCGCCTGCGAAATGCAGCAGCTTTTTTCCGACGTGGTCCATTCATCCCCGGCCCTGGTCTGGCTGGCAGACACCAGCAAAGGCTGTATATGGTTTAACGACCCCTGGCTGGCCTTCACCGGACGATCCATGGAACAGGAACTGGGTAACGGCTGGGCTGCCGGAGTCCACCCTGATGATTTTGATCGTTGCCTGAAAATCTATACGGAGTCCTTTGATCAGATGAAACCGTTTTCAATGGAATACCGTCTGCGGCGCCATGACGGTGTCTACCGTTTGCTGCTTGACGAAGGACGCCCCCGCTTCAAACAGGACGGTAGCTTTGCCGGCTACATCGGCGCCTGTCTGGATATTTCCGACAAGACCTGCCCGTTTGACCAACCCAACTGTATGATGCACGCAGCACGCTCTGGAGCCCCAACATGACCTCCCGAAACGAATCCTTTGATTTTATGCAGTTACGAAAACGGGCAGAGGCGCTCATCAGCGCAACTCCTCAGGCAGTTTGCAACCTGACACCGGACGAGGTCAAAACATTGGTACACGACCTCTCAGTACACCAGATAGAGCTTGAGCTGCAGAATGATGAACTCCTGCGCGCCCAGCAGTTAATAGAAAAATCAAGGGATGAGCTTGCCCGGCTCTACCATCAGGCCCCGGTTGGCTATTTGACCCTCAACCGGATTGGCATTATTGAACGTTGCAATCAGACCTTTGGCCATATGGTGGGCAAAACATGCGAGAAATTGGCTGGTAAGCCTTTGGCAGACCTGCTGGAAAGGACTGATCGCGATATCTTCCTGGGAAGATTCCGTTCTTTTTTCAATCATCCGGCAGACAAATTTATTGACCTGCATTTCCCTGCACGGGCAGAGTCAAATGGCTTCCATGGACGGATTACTGCCAGCCTTGAAGCCAATTCAGCAGAACAGACTGACGACAGGGAAGCCAGTCTGCTAGTGATTGTTCAGGATATCTCCGAGCAGAGAATAGAAGCACTGATCCGGATCAAGACTGAACAAACGTTGAAAAACCACGATCTTTTTGTCTCTACACTACTTGAAACCATACCAATTCCGCTTTTTTATAAAGACACCCAGTGTCGTTACCTGGGGTGCAATGATTCTTTTAAAGCGTTTACCGGTCTTACGGAGTCGCAACTGATCGGCAAGACCGTCTTTGATATTTCTCCACCTGAGATTGCGATTCAGTACGATGAGCAGGATAAAGAGTTGCTTGATCATCCAGGCAGCCAATCCTATGAATGGAAAGTCAAGGCTGCTGATGGAACATTTAGAACCGTTGTTTTTAACAAGGCTACGTTCAATGATGTTGACGGTCAATTAGCCGGTATCGTGGGTGCTGTGCAGGATATTACGGATCTGAAGGATCTGCAGTTGACGTTGAAACAGGCAAAGGATGTGGCAGAACAGGCCAATCGAGCAAAAAGCGAATTTTTAGCAAATATGAGCCACGAACTACGCACGCCCATGAACGGCGTCATCGGCATGGCAGAACTGCTTTCGATGTCTGAACTTTCTGAAGAACAACAGGATTTTGTAGCAGCAATTAAACAAAGTGGACAAAATTTAGTCAAGATCATTGGCGACATTCTTGACTTGGCAAAAATAGAAGCTGACAAGATAGAACTGGAACATGAACCCTTCTCACTTCGCGCAACAATTGATCAGGTACTGCGCCTGGTACGCCCCCAGGCACAGGCCAAAGGTTTGATTGTTTTCAATCGTGTTGAACCAGAACTACCTGATTTATTCCGGGGTGATGCTGGCAGGTTGAACCAGATTTTACTTAACCTGCTGAGTAATGCCGTCAAGTTTACCCAACAGGGCAGTATCAGCATAACGGTGTTGCCAGGACCGGCTACTGACAATCGCCTGACTCTCTGCTTCAGCGTTAACGATACCGGCGTCGGCATCCCCCATACCAGCCTGCACAAACTCTTTATTCCTTTCAGTCAGGTAGACAGCTCAACTACCCGCAGATTCGGCGGCACTGGTTTAGGATTAGCCATCTCGAAACAACTCGTAGAACTGATGGGCGGGACTATCAGCGTTGAAAGTGTTGAAGACAGCGGCTCCACCTTTTTTGTCAGACTTCCGCTGGAACTGGCTGTAAACACAGACTGTTTCCCGCTCCCATCACCCCTGATAACGCCCGACAACGGACATAATCCAGCTGACTACTCTATTCTTGTGGTTGAAGACAACGAGGTAAACCTTAAAGTACTGGAGCTTATGCTGGACAAGCTTGGCTACCGGACAAAAACTGCAGTAGATGGACTAAAAGCCCTGGAGTTATTGAAAACAGACGATATTGATCTGGTACTGATGGACTGCAGTATGCCGGTACTTGACGGTTACCTGACCACGACAAAAATCAGAGCATCGGGGACCGGCACAAAAAAACCTGACATTCCCATTATCGCCATAACCGCACGGGCCATGTACGGAGACAAGGAAAAGTGTATCCAGGCTGGTATGAATGACTATCTGGCTAAACCGATCAACTGCACCGAACTTGCCGATAAAATCAATCTTTGGCTAAGCCGCGCTTCCTGACGCAAACGGTTTTCATCCGTTCCAGAGCCTGTTGCAGCAGGCTCCGGGGACAACCGAAATTAAGCCTGACAAACCCCGGTGCCCCAAACGGCACACCATCCGACAACCCGACCCCGGCCTGTTCAAAAAATCTGGCCGGATCAGCCACACCCAGCCCACGTGCATCAATCCAGGACAGATAGGTCGCCTCCACCGGCCAGGTTTTCAGGCCGGGCATTACCTGAATTGCTTCCAGCACCAGATCCCGATTCTGCCGCAGATACCCAAGCAGGGCCTGGCGCCACGGGTCTCCATCACGATAGGCAGCCAGGGTAGCTGTGTAGCCCAGCAGATTCACATGGGGCACAATCCCGGCCATGACACCCCGGAAAGACTGCCGCAGCTGCTTGTCAGGAATAACAGCAAAGGAGCAGCCCAGACCGGGGATATTCCAGGTCTTGCTGGGTGCCAGCAAGGTTATGGTACGCTGGGCCAGTTCCGGCGCAAGGATGGCAAAGGGAACATGCGGCGTAGCACTCTCCAGCACCAGCCCGGCATGGATCTCGTCTGAACAGACTATCAGATTATGGCGTTCAGCCAGAGCAGCCAGCGCCAGCTGTTCATCCCGGCTCCAAACTCTGCCAACCGGATTATGGGGGCTGCAGAGCATCAGCAGCCTGGTGCGGGGCGTAATAGCCTGTTCCAGCGCCTCCAGATCCATTTCCCAGCGGCCCTGTTGTTCAACCAGCGGCACACTGATCAGCTCTCGTCCGGCAAGTCCTGGTGCCGTCAGAAAAGGAGGATATACCGGTGTAAACGTAGCAACGGCATCACCTGGAGTCCCCACGGCCCTGCAGGCAACATTCAGGCCGCAGACCAGCCCCGGCAACCAGACCAGCCACTCCGGTTGCACCTCCCAGCGGTACTCCCGCTGGAGCATTGCCAGTACGACATCAAGCAGCTCTTGAGGTGGGCTACTATAGCCAAAAACGCCATGCTCAACCCGCTGGTGCAACGCCTCCAACACTGCCGGTGGTGAACGAAAATCCATATCCGCCACCCAAAGCGGAATAATATCCTGCCCGGCATAGCGATCCCACTTTTCACTGTTGGTAGCATGGCGATCAATAATGGTATCAAAATCAAACATCACAACAGCTCCCAGATGGTTAGTTCAGTAATGGTATGTTGAAACTTGCGTTGGGTCTCACGGATCACAAACGGCAGATTCTGTGGCTCCCCCACCTGCCTGAAACGAGGAGACAGAACCGCCTTCAAACCGTCAATACCCCGGACCGGCTCACCAGCATCGCGATAGCCCCCCAGCCACTCCTCCTTTTTGGCAAACTCTTCCGACCAGCTGTAGGGAGATGTAATCACCAGTAGACCGCCTGGATTAATCCGCTCATGGATCGTCGACAAAAAGCGGCGTGGCGAGTAGAGCCGGTCAATCAGGTTAGCTGCCAGCACCAGATCATAACCGCTAAATTTCTCTGGTAGATTACAGGCATCGGCCTGGTAAAACTGTACCCGCTGCCTGGTCTGCTCAAGCCCAAACTCAGCCAGGGTCACCTCATGGAATGATACGATCTCACCTTCTTCAGGAAAGGCATAACGTAGATTCCCTTCTTCCTGCATCCTGGCAGCCAGTCTGAAAAAACGGGTGGAAAAATCCAGACCGGTTACCTGCTGAAAACCGCCCCTGGCCAGTTCAAAGCTGGCCCGCCCCACGGCACAGCCCAGATCAAGGGCATGGCCCAGCCTGCGCCCCTGCATCAGCTCAAGACAGATTCTGGCACACTGTTGCTGAAAATTAGGCACCCCAAACTGTTCCGGCCCATAGTGGGCATTGCAATATTGGACAGCCAGAGAATCACGTTCATACTGATCATCGTGGATCACCACCGGGGCACTGCTTTCAACATAGCGGAACCCGGCATGCTGGAAAAAATGCCGCCGGAAGGCATAGCGTGCATCGCGGGTAGCCTCGTTGCCGGTTGAAATCCAGGAGCCGCCTTTGATCAGGTTGTGACGGGTATCAAAGGTGGGGGTAGAGAAATCATCGTACCAGGGATGTATTGCAAAACCGTGAAATGGGTAGATCGGCGTTTCGGTCCATTGCCAGACATTACCGATCAGATCAAAAAAATCTCCGGCCTGAAAACGATCCACCGGGCAGGAGGAAGCCCAGCAGGCCAGATTGATATTGCCCGGCGCCTGATCCCAATCAGGTTGATCAGGCAGCTTGCAGAGATCATGCAAGCGGTGCCATTCGTCCTCAGTGGGTAGCCGGACCGGCTTCCCGGTCTGTGCGGCCTTCCAGTTACAGAACGCCTTGGCCTCCAGATAGTTCACCTCCACCGGCCAGTTCCATGGCATCGGGATCTGACTGCCCATGGTACGCAGCTTCCAGCCACCCTCCACCTTGATCCAGAACAGGGGATAGTCTGCCTGCTTAAACTGGCGCCAGTTCCAGCCTTCTTCGCTCCACCACTGGTGATCCCCATAGCAGCCAGCCTCAACAAAGGCCAGAAATTCACGGTTTGAAACCAGATACTGTGCCGCTTTGAAGTCAACCACTTCCCCCTTGTGGGTGCCATACTCATTATCCCAGCCGTAGAGCGGATGATCTTTAGATTTACCCAGTTGCACCATGCCACCGGAAACCGGCAACAATTGATTCTGCGGAGGTTCACCCGTCTCTGGGCAGATATCCCAGAAAGGCAGTTGCTGTACCTGATCAAGCGCCAGTTGCCGGATCAGAACCGACGACGTTTCCAGGTGGATCCGCTCATGCTCGATCCCCATCATGATGGCCCACCAGGGTGATTCCCAGGTAATGGGCAGCGTCAACGGCATGGTACAAATCAACTGATCCAGCAGCGCACGGACCTGATCCCGGTATGCCTTGACCTCCTGCACCGTTGGCCAATCATAGTGGGCCTGATTCAAATCATCCCAGGACATCTCGTCCACCCCCACCGCAAACATCGACTCAAAAGCCGGGTTGATCCGCTGTTCAATCACCTTGGCAATAATCAACTTGTTGATAAAGAAGGTAGCGGTATGGCCGTAGTAAAAGATCAGGGGATGGCGCAGCCGATCAGGCCGCAGATAATAGGTTTCATCACAACGAAGGGTTTCATACAGCTTTTCATCAACAGTAAAGGTAGCGTGAAAGTAATCACGGATCTCCTGCCGTTTCTGTTCAGGGTCACCACTATCCAATATAACGGTACGTCTATCTTTCAGTCCCATGATATCCCCTTTCCATTTGCGGTGCTCATGCAAGCCAGTATAGCGCAACTTTGCCGACTACACCGTACTGTTACAATAATTTTACTGGACGCTGGCAACGGTTCCCCGTACCATACGCCCTACTTAAGCACCAACAACAGATGAAAGGCTACAACAATGGCACAGGCAAAAAAAGGCGACAAGGTACGGATTAACTTTACCGGCAAACTGGAAGACGGCAGCATCATAGAGACAACCCTTGAGGCTGAAGACTGCTGTACTGATGATGATTGCGGATCTGAATGCGGTGATGACTGCGGCTGCGAGCATGGCCCGATGGAGTTGACCATTGGCGAAGAAGATTTCTTCCCGATGGTAGAGGAAGCCCTGATCGGCATGGCTCCCGGCGAAACCAAGACCGTTCAGATCCCTGCTGCAGAGGCGTTTGGCGAGTATGACACGGAAGCAGTATTCACCATTGAAAAAGAGCTGTTGCCGGAAGATCTGACCCCGGAAGTAGGCGATGACCTGGTACTGACCGGTGAAGACGGCGAAGAGCTGGAAGTAACCGTAGTGGAGATTGGCGATACCTCCGTCACCTTTGATGCCAACCACCCCCTGGCTGGCGAAGACCTGACCTATGAGGTTGAGCTGGTAGAGATCCTGTAATTCAAAATCTTAACGCAGAGAAGCAGAGGCGCAGAGAGCAGCAAAAAACATGGATTCTGTTGGTATCCAGTTGCTTTGTTTTCTCTGCGTCTCTGCAACTTTCTTCTTTCTCTGCGTTAAAGTTTTAAGACTTACATTCTCATTTTATAACATCAACTATGTCCTTCCCGTCAACTCAACACAAACTTCCCTGGTTTCCTGATACAACGCCCTTAATGCTGGCCCCGATGCAGGGTTTGACCAACCGCGGTCTGCGTCACCTGTTTGCCCAATGGGTTAAACCGGACACCCTCTTTACCGAGTTCATGCGGGTGGCCCCTGGTGAAACCAGCAAGCGATTGTCTGCCTCAGATCTGGGGGAAATTGCACCGACAGAAGAGACTATCCCGCTGGTGGTGCAGTTGATCGGCCACGGCACCGATGCTCTGGTTGCTGCGGCGCAAATTGCCCAAACGAACGGCGCTGCCCATATCAACCTGAATCTGGGCTGTCCCTTTGGTCGCATGACCACCGGACTGACCGGTGGCGGCATGCTGCAACAGCCGGAATTGTTGCAGGAACTGATCCCGGCTCTGCGCACAGTGATTCAAGGCAGTTTCTCCGTCAAACTACGAGCCGGTTACGACAATCTGCAGCAGATATTCTCTCTCTTGCCACTTTTTGAATCTGCCAGGGTGGATTTTCTGGTGCTGCATCCCCGCACCGTGCTGCAGGAGTATGAAGGCCTGGCCGACCACAGTATCACAACCCGGGTAGTACAGGAAACAAGCCTGCCGATAATTGCCAACGGTGATGTGCGTACAGCAGAAGGCGGATTGCGGCTGTTGGAACAGACAAAGGCAGCAGGCCTGATGTTGGGGCGGGGAGCCATTGCTGACCCGCTATTGTTTCAGCGGATTCGATCTGGAGTTACGCATCAGCCTAGCCAGGTTGAACGGGCGGCCATGCTGCGCCACTACCTGACCGGATTGCTGGAACGTTATCAAGGGATATTTTGCGGTGAACAGCAGATTCTGGGCAAGGTAAAGACGGTGTTTGCAACCATGGATGATCCTGATTTTACAAAACAGATCAAGGGGCTTAAAAAAGCCCGCACGATCCAGCTGTTTTCAAGCTTAGTAGCCCAGTTGCCCTGATGTTGGCTCCGTAATCGGCGCCCGGTTCTTGACAACATGCACCTTGATTCCTGCCTGGGTCTCCACTGGGCAGACGTTTTCGCAGATGCCGCAGCCATTGCAGATCTCTTCCACAACATACGGTTCCTTGACCGTCTTCATCACCCCATCAAGCCCCAACACCTGCACCTCGCGAGAACGGATCGCCTTGTCCGGTATCGGGCAATGCTCCTCACAAACAATACAGTCGATCCTGCGGGCAAAGGGCAGGCAGTGGTTCTTGTCAAAGACCGCCTTGCCGATCACCTGCCGTTTCTTCTCCTCAACTGCCAGATTTGGAATGGCACCGGTTGGGCAGACCTGTCCGCAGAGGGTGCAGTTGTACTCACAGTAGCCCAGCCGGGGGATCACCAGCGGGGTATAGATCCCATTCAACCCGGCTTGCCAGGCCGCCGGGTAGAGGGCGTTCTTAAGGCAGACCTTCATACACTCGCCGCAGCGGACACATTTTTTCAGAAAATCGTCTTCATTCCGTACCCCGGGCGGACGCAAAAGACCGGCCTCCTTTTCAGGCGCCCGGAAACGGGTCGGCACCGCCAGCAGCAGTCCCCCTGCCAGCCCCCCCAGCAGCAGCCTGCGCTGCGGCAGAACCGGTTCAGACAGCTGCAGCGGCCACGACGGCCGGAAGCTGATCCGCTGGTTGGGACAACCCTGTTCGCACTCCATACAGAGGATACACTCCTCCCGGTTCAAGCTTCCCTGATCAAAGCTGGTGGGACAGAGTTCACGGCACTGGCCGCAATCGGCGCACAGCCCCGGAGGAATCCGTTTGAAGGGGGAAAAACGTCCCAGCCAGCCCAGCAGGGTGCCCAGCGGGCAGAGATGACGGCACCAGGCCCGGGTCTCCAGCCGTTCCAGCAGGATGATTAGAATCAACAGCAGGGCAGAGACAAAGGCCAGGGGATAGAGGGTCTCACGGAACGGCAGCAGGTAGCTTTTCAGCAGGCCATAGGCAGGGGCCAGCGTATCACGTTGTTCACCGATCAGCCCATACAGGCGTACCCAGCCTTCACGGGCGGTCAGCCCCAGCAGGGGGTAGAAAAAGAAGGTCAGCCCCCGCAGCAGGATGGCGATCGGATCAAGCAGCCCGGCCAGATTCAGGTTAAACAGCGAAGCAGACAACAACGGCAGCAACAACCAGTATTTCAGGTTGCCAGCCAGCCAGGGGATCTGCCTGGTGGAGCGTTGTTTTGGGCTGAGCAGATCCAGCAGGGTACCCAGCGGGCAGATCCAGCCGCAAAAGAATCGCCCCAGCAGCAGGGTGGCCAGTGTCATCAGAACCGCCGGCAGCAACAGCCAGCTCCAGGACTTGGCTGCCAGCAGATAGCTGAACAGCACCAACGGGTCAGCCCGGAAGAAGGAGTTAACGGCGGCATTGATCTGGTCATGGCCACGATACTCGGTCTGCAGAAACAGCAGCAGAAACAGCGCCAGGAACAGTAGCTGGCTTATGCGGGCCCTGGTCAATTTCACCACTCAGGCCTTAACCACCTTTATTCTGTCCAGGTTCATCTGCCCCAAACCGCGCTTATGGGCTGCAACCGTCACCGCAATATCAGCCGGTTTCAGACCGAACAGGGTGGTGGCATAGGCATCGGCAGCCACGATATCGGCTGAGGCAATCACCTTGTTCAGCACCTTGACGTCAGCAAGGTTGCCCCCCTGAGGACCATGGGCGGTCAGGATTCTGGTGGCATCAATGATGGTCAGGTGGCTGCGCAGATGACTGTTCACATCGGCCAGGGCCACCGCCAGATTGCGATGGGTAAAGCCGCGGTTGCCCCCCATCACCCCCATGATGTTTTTCAGCCCCAGGGTCAACCTGGACAGGCCGTGGTGCTTGGCCACCGGCAGGTTGATAAAGACATTGGCAGCCAGCGCCTCATCGTACAGCTCCCACTCCTTCAGGAACTGCCCCTTCAAGACGGTCATCCTGAACCGCTCCGGCTCAATCTGTTTGCACTCCACCCCTTTAAGCCCCTTCAGCGCCTTTTCAATACCGCTGTTGACATAGCAACGCCGCGGATCATTGCAGGTATGATCAAAGACCTTGACCTTTTTGGCGCCGGCTGCCAGACATTCCTCCACCACGGCCCGCACCACCAGCGGGTGGCTGTTGGCGGCGAACTCCGGCGAGCGGTCCCAGCCCATGTTCGGCTTGACCACAACCACATCGCCCGCTTTGACATACCGCTTCATCCCCCCCACGGCATTAATCGCCTTGCGGGTTATGGCCGGGTAGTCTGTCCCTTCAGCCACCGCCACCAATGCATTGTCGGAGGATGCCAGCAGTTCTTGAACCAAAACCGGAGCAAGTAGCGTTGCCGCCCCTGCGCTCTTGATAAAAGTACGGCGATCCATAAGCACCTCCATATGTTGGAATATTTCCAGTGTACTGTTGGTTACTGTTGGTTGAGTGTACTACACGTCAGAGAAAATCATACCAGGAAGTGGAATCAGCTGATCAGTATTACCGAAATATTATCCCTGCCTCCTTTTGCATTGGCTGCATTGATAAGATTGTCAGCCACCACATCCAAACTGACTGTATTGTCAGCAAGAAGCATTTCAATTTCCGCATCTGTCAGCATATCAGTCAGTCCATCAGAGCAGATCAAGAGCATATCCTTCTGGCTGATTTCAATAACACTGAAATCCGGATCAGGAGGGTTGCTACACCCAAGAGATCGTGTAAGTGCATGAAACTGTCTTTGGGGGATTTCGCCCAAAGGAACACCCTTTGTAAGTAGCTGATCACCAACGGTATGGTCATGGGTTAATCGAGTAAATTTATGGCATCCATGGCCGAGTAGCGGTTCGGGTTGGGGATAATAATCACGCTGAAACAGATAACAGCGACTATCACCGGCATTAACAATATAGGCTTTGCCGTTCTGCACCACCGCAACGACCAGTGTTGTGCCCATCTTCGCCATAGCAGGATCAGACTGCGCTTTGGTAAAAATCTCCCAGTGTGCGGCATGCAGTGCATGCACCATCAACTCAAAATAATCATCAACAGCCGTGTGCATAATGTTCGAGCGGATCACCCGATAGACCGTATCAACAGCAAGGGCGCTTGCCACTTCACCGGCATTGTGCCCGCCAATGCCGTCAGCAAGCAGATAAATGCCCAAGGTATCGTCTGCCTTGACACAGTCTTCATTATTCTGGCGGACAAGTCCGGGATGCGTGGCATGGCTGGAGTGCATGGCGGTATCTATGGTTTCTGCATGCAGTGATGCTGATACATAACGTCCAGAAAAGC
>NZ_JAOTRZ010000259.1 GCF_030247655.1 Trichlorobacter sp.
GCTGGACTTTGTACTGCTTTTCTTGCTCTTGCTCTTGATTTTGCTTTTGCTTTTCGTCCCCTTTTTCGACTTGCCAGCCTTGCGAGGCACCGGGTTGAATTCGTCCCGAATATTATTCAGCAGAACAGAGGTCTCTTCCATGCTCGGATCAGCTTTTTTGGCAGCCTCAAGTGCCTCACGAGCCTCTGAAAGACGACCGGTTTTCATATAGACCCGACCAAGGGCATGCAGGGCACGGGCATGGTCCGGCTTTAGTTCAGCAGCTTTTTTGTAACTGGCAATAGCGTCATCATATTCTTTCTTGAAATCGTAAATCAAGCCAAGCTTGTAGTGATTATTGGGGTCTTCAGGAGCCAGCTCCACCGCCTCTTGCAACAACTCAGCCAGCTCATCATATTTTTTATCTTTGACATAGATAGCCACCAGAGCATTACGGCTCTCACTGTCATCCTCTTGCAACTCAAGGGCCTTGGTGTAATGCTCTACCGCTTTGTCGGCAGCACCCTTGGCACGATAGACAGCAGCAAGTTCACGGTTTGCCTCAACATTGTCCGGAGCAAGCTTCAGCACCGCCTTGTAGGATTCCTCTGCAAGGCTCAGGTTTTTATTTTTTACAAATATCCTGGCAAGCTTCAGATGAATATCAGCACTTTCTGGTTTTAACTTCAGGAACTCAACATACTGTTCAACCGCTTCCTGTGCATTGCCTCGTCCCAGACGAATATCAGCCAGCTTCAGACGCGCCTCGGCAAAAGTCGGTTTCTTTTCAATGGCCCGCTTGTAAGAAACCACCGCTTCATCCAGTTGGTTACGTTTTTCGTACAACTGCCCAAGATTGTAATATACTTCAGCATTTGAAGAGCCGAGATGCACCGCCTCGCGGTAGGCAATAATAGCATCGGCTTCACGGCCTGCACGGAAATACAGATCACCAAGTTTTTCATGGGGCTCAACGGCATCAGGCTGTTGTTGGAGCACAGCACGATAGGCCTCAGCTGCTTTATCCACCTCGCCTTTGCTGGCAAGTTGATCACCTACTACAAAACCTTCCGGCCTTGAAGGTTGTTCTTCGACCACCACCGCCCCTTTTTTGCCTCCCAGAAGCCGCTCATAATCAGCCTGCTTTGTATCGCCCTTCTTGTCATAGATATCGGCAAGCATCAGATGCAGACGGCTGCTGCGGGGTATCGCGGCAGATGTCTTTTTCAGCAGATCCAATGCAGCATCCTGCTGATTTTGCTGCAGATAGATACCTGCAAGAGAAAGGGATGCCTGCTCGTTGGCAGGATCCAGCAACAATGCTCTCCGAAACTCATCAATCGCCCGGTCGGTCTGTCCCTGGGCAGCGTAAACCTCAGCCTGACCAACCAGTACACCGGCATCGGACGGCTGTTTGCTTCCGGCCTCGCCATAGTGGTACAGGGCAAGGGCATAAAACTTCTTATCCGTCATAATCCTTGCCAGGGCCTTGTGATAGGCTGGCACTGACTGACCGGACAATCCCTTGGTCAAGGCAACGGCTGCATCGTCCTGCAACCCTTTTTGCAGATAGAGTATTCCCAGATTACCGGAAGCGGCGGCAAAACCAGGTTCCTTTTGCAATCCACGCCGATAGGCGGCAATGGCACCATCAATGTTTCCGACCCGTTCTGCTTGAAGCCCCTGCACAAACTGGGCAGCAGCCCCATCAGGGCAGTTCGAAATAATCTGGGCTTCTTCCCTGGTTCTGATGGCATCATCGCTGATACCAGGCAACTTGTTTGCCAGCTCAAGGGCATCCTTGCACTTGTCTCCACCAAAGTTCCAACTAAAGCCGGTCAACAGAAAAAAAGCTCCGGCAAGGAGCGGCAAAACTGTCGTCCTTTTTCTATACATGGTTAATTTTCCTTTTGTTTGGCAGCAAGATTGAGAGGGAGTATACAGACAAAACCGCCAAACTTCAAATAATTCTGCCGAACTGCTTGATTCTTTACAGTTTTATGGAATAGTATGTCTGGGCTTCAGCACTCGTTTGTACGTAAAAAGACTGGGGAAACAAGCATGAGCAAAGATCTGGAACAGATCATCATGACGGCTGGCGACCTGCCGACCATTCCGGTGGTTGCCACCAAGGTGATGCAACTAATGGAGGACGAAAACTCCACCGCCGATGATCTGGCAAGGGTAGTTGCCTCTGATCCAGCCGTTGCCGCCAGGGTACTAAAAATATCCAACTCCTCATTCTACGGGGCCCAACGCCAGATCCAGACATTGCCCCATGCCATCATGATGCTTGGTTTTGTTACCTTGAAAAGTGTGGTCGTAGCTGCATCAGTCAAACAGGTTTACCACCCCTACGGCCTCACTGAAAAACTGCTTTGGGAACACTCCTTCGGCGCCGGCCTGGCAGCCCGTCTGATTGCGCAGGAACTGCGTCAGATAAATCCGGATGAAGCATTTCTGGGGGGGCTGTTCCACGATATCGGCAAGCAGATCATGAACTTTCTTGATAAGGACAAGTTTCAGGAAGTAATGCAGCTTTGCTACAATGAAGGCATCACGTTTGCCCAGGCAGAGCAGATGCTGTTCCACTACACCCATGAAGATGCCGGTGCGCTGGTTATTAAAAAATGGAATTTTCCCGAGCACCTGATCAAGGCGGTTCAGGCCCATCACAGCCTTGATCTGGGTGAAGATGCAGATCCCTACCTTTCCAATCTTGCCAACGTAGTCAGCCTTTCAAACCTGTTCTGCCACCGCTACGGTGTTGGCACCCTGGCCGTGGAGGAAGAGTTGGACGTTGCGGCAAGCCTGCCGGCAACACAGCTTGGCTTAAGTGAAGAGCGAACAACAGCCCTGCTTGAGCGGTTTATCGAGGCCTACACCAAGGATCAGTCGTTCTTTAGTTAGCCAGTCAGTGCTCACTCATCGCCTTCAAGATGTTCAAGGATCGACTTACGATAGGTCCCGTCTGCCCGTCTGCGCGCCTCATCAGAGATATCCACGCTATCTTCCTCTTCAACATCATCATAGTCGCGGGAACTCTCACCATACAGGCGCCTCATCCGTTCCTGCGTTGCACTGCGTCGACGTTCAACCCTATCTGTCTTTACAACTCCCTGTATAGGCTCTGTCATTTATCCACCCCGCGCAACATAGTTGATTTTGTTGCTCAGAAATTGATATAAAGTATCGTTAAATATCTTACCAGACTATGAGTACGCAGACCATGATTCGTCCTATTCTCACTTTTCCTGACCCGCTTCTCAAGCAAAAATCAGCACCGGTAACTATTATAACCGATGGGATCATCCAGCTGGCCAAAGACATGGCTGAAACCATGTATGACGCCCCCGGTGTCGGCCTTGCAGCCCCGCAGATCGGGGTCCTGCAACGGGTAATCGTGATTGACGTGGCTGCCAAAAATGACGCACCACAGTTGATCACCGTGATTAACCCGGTGGTCATCCATGGCGAAGGAGAGACCTTTGAAGAAGAAGGCTGCCTGTCGGTTCCTGACTTTTCTGCCAACGTCAAACGCCACGAACGGGTGGTGGTAAAAGGGCTTTCCCTTGAGGGTCAGGAGCGGATCTGGCATGCCGAAGACCTGTTGGCCGTCGCTTTTCAGCATGAGATCGACCATCTGGATGGCATTTTGTTCGTGGATCGACTCTCGCCGCTTTAGCGCGAGCTGTTTGTTAAAAAGAACAAAAAACGGAGTACCCCATGAC
>NZ_JAOTRZ010000260.1 GCF_030247655.1 Trichlorobacter sp.
ATTTCCTACCATGTTACTGCAGTCACTTTATCCTGGAATTATAGCAGTTAAAAACGTTAACTCCAGTGCTTACAGTAGCTATCTACAGCGCCTTTTTGACAGCATGGCGGTTTCTTCCTGGCTTTTTGCCCTGCCTTTGTGCCTATTTTCAAACACCGTGATAACGCTGCTATATGGAAAGGCCTATGCAGGTGCTGCGATCGTTTTATCGGTTTATGTCATGTCTGGAATCTTTGTTATGGTCGGCCATGTGCGTGAGTATTGGGTGACTGTAGAAAATATTACCCGTTTATCACTCTACTCAACATCATTGGGAGCGTTGGTGAATATTATACTTAATCTCGTATTTATTCCACGATATGGTGCAGTTGGAGCTGCGTATGCAACCCTGTTTGCACTTGTTATTGCTAGTTATGCGATAAACCTTCTTAGTCGACAAACCAGGCATATTTTCAGGATGCAGACAAATGCCATTTTGCTCCTCCCCGCAATTCTTAGGCTAAGTAGGCGAGATGTTCTGAAGGATACTCAAGTTTAAGGATGTGTGTGATCCGTCTGGCAAGGAAGCTTATTGAACGCCTGGGGCGTCGTCGCACCTTGGAGAATGTCTGCCATTCAACGCACACACCGCGTTGTCTGCTTTGTTATGTGGTTGCCCCTTTTTTACATGGAGGAGAGCCGAATCCGGCGCATCAGAATCAGTGGCAGGCCCGTGAAATGGCACGGATTGTCGATTCGATGGGCTATTGCGTTGATGTTATCAACTATGACAACCTAAAGCCCAGCCTGAGACATGGCTATGATCTGCTGATTGACATCCACCCCGGTTTTGATCGCCCTTATTTGCCGTACCTGAATCAGGGCTGCCGGAAGATCGCTTATATCACCGGATCAAATCCGGTGGTTGCAAACCGGGCAGAATCTGACCGTCTGGATGATCTTTTTGCCAGAAGGGGGGTACGACTTGCTCCCCGGCGTCAGTCTGCCCCATTTCCGCCGGAGGTGCTGGAACGATTTAATGCCTTCTGCCTGATTGGGAATAAACAGACCCAGGATACGTATCATGATTTTCACCTGCCCAGAACCTTCCTGTTACCCAATACGGGGATTTCAGGAATGGCTCCAGAGGATACAAAACGATCACCCCTGAATTTCATGTTTCTTGCCAGTGGTGGTCAAGTTCATAAAGGCCTTGATCTGTTGCTTGAGATCTTTCCCCGCCATCCGGAGCTACACTTGTATGTCTGCAGCAGTTTTAAGGGCGAGCAGGATTTCTGCGAACTGTACTGTACCGAGCTGTTCAATACTCCCAATATTCATTCGGTTGGTTTTCTTGATATTACCTCAAGCCGTTTTCGTGACATTGCAAACTGCTGTGCATGGATGCTGCTCCCTTCCTGTGCGGAAGGTATGTCCGGCAGTGTCACGGCGGCCATGTCGGTTGGCTTGGTCCCGGTGGTAAGCAAGGCTTGTGGATTTGATGCTGATGATGCCACGGTCTTACCCGACTGCCGGATTAAGACTATTGAAAATATGGTGGTGGAACTCTCTCGCAAAACAGCACAGCAGCTGGCGGAACAGTCTCGTCGTGCCGTCATGATTGTTGAGCAACAGTATGCGCTGGAATGTTATTCCCGTTTGTTCAGGCAGGCCCTTGAGGAGACGTTACATGCTATGTAGTGTCTGCGATTCGGCTACTGTTCTGTTTGGAGAGGCCACGGTCTTGGCTCGGCACCAAGCTGTTTTTCTGCGTTGTCCCAAATGCGGAACTCTTGCCCTTGAGAACCCGCATTGGCTTAGTGAGGCATACAGTCAGGCCATCACCAGTTCTGATTTGGGGCTGGTTGCCCGTAATCTGGAACTGTCCAGGATAGTGAAGGTGCTGATCCGTCTGCTGTTCAACCCAGCAGGCCGGTTTCTTGATTATGCTGGCGGATACGGTTTGCTGGTTAGATTGATGCGAGATGCAGGGTTTGATTTTTACTGGCATGATCCCTATTGCACGAATCTATTTGCCAGCCAGTTTCGTCAGTCAACTGCAGGCGATGAGAGGTTTGAGCTGGTAACGGCTTTTGAAATGCTGGAACATCTGGAACTCCCGGTTCAGGCGTTTGACCGGATGTTCAGCTTTTCAGACAACATGCTCTGCACGACTCTGTTGTTGCCTGAACCGGCTCCAAAACCGCAAGAGTGGTGGTATTACGGTCTGGAACATGGTCAGCATATTACCTTCTATACCCGGCGGTCCCTTGAACTGATTGCGGAGCGTTTCGGGCGGAGATTTTACACAAACGGTTCCGGCATGCATCTGTTCTCTACACAACAACACTCGCAGCTGTTATTTGGTTTGCTTGCACGTCATAAAGTCGCTCGGTTGCTGGCACCCTGGCTTGGGAGACCCTCTCTTTTGCAGGCAGATTTTACACGGGCAACCGGATTAACGCTTGATAGGAGGAATAGTTGAAAAAAGCTCTTATTACCGGTATTGCCGGGCAAGATGGATCGTATCTGGCAGAGCTGTTACTGTTAAAGGGATATGAGGTGCATGGCGTTGTGCGTCGGATTGCCATTGAAGATAGCGAACATAAACTAAAAAATATCAGCCATCTGCTTGATCGTATCCAACTGCATGTGGCCTCTTTGGATAACGTGCTTTCGTTGATAAAGGTTGTGAGGACTATTGAACCTGATGAGTGCTACCATCTGGCCGCCTCAAGTTTTGTCAGCTATTCATTTGAAGATGAGATTTCAATCCTGAACAATAACATTGATAACACCCACTACCTGTTGGCAGCCTTGCGAGAGTTTGCTCCCTGTTGCAGAATCTATTTTGCCGGTACCAGTGAACTGTTTGGCTCGGTTGCCGTTGCTCCGCAGGATGAAACAACGCCTTTTAATCCCCGTTCAATTTATGGCATATCAAAGATGGCCAGTTACCATCTGGTTAAAAACTACCGCGATCAATACGGTCTTTTCAGTTGTGCCGGTATCCTTTATAACCACGAATCTCCGCGCCGGGGCTATGAATTTGTTACGCGAAAAATTGTTTCATCAGCCGTCAAGATCAAGCTTGGCCTCCAGAAAACCCTTGCACTTGGAAACCTTGACGCCCATCGGGATTGGGGCTATGCGCCTGATTATGTGCAGGCGATGTGGCTCATGCTGCAGGCGGATACCCCTGACGATTACGTTGTGGCCACCGGAGAAACCCATACGGTCAGGGAGTTTGTTGAGCTGGTATTTACCTTCCTTGATCTCGCCTATGAGGACTATGTGCAGGTTGATCCACAGTTCTTTCGGCCAACAGAAAAGGTGCGCCTTTGCGGTAATCCCCAAAAAATTGAATCTGTATTGGGGTGGAAGCGTACCGTCTGCCTTTCAGAGATTATTGCGGAGATGGTGACGGCAGAGTTGGCGCTTCATCGTCAGGGCTAAGGCTGGCTAACCGTGAATATAGGATTAAATGCCATAAGCTTTATACCTGGCCGGATGGGTGGGATGGAAACCTACCTTCGCAACCTGCTGCAGATGCTCAAGTGCCTTGATTCTGATCATCGTTACACCATCTTTTGTGATCAACGGTATGCCGCTGATCTGCCAACTGACCATGAACGTTTTTGTATCCGTCACCTGAACTATGCACGTCCCTCGTCTAACTGGTGGTTGCGTGGTGTTGGCCGCACTTTGTTCAAAACTGATATTTTAAAGC
>NZ_JAOTRZ010000003.1 GCF_030247655.1 Trichlorobacter sp.
TATTCTTCCTGGTAATATTTGGGGAGTCACGTGAGCCTTTTTTATTATTAGTATAATCAATAACTTATAAAACTTATACGATTTAAGCTAAATTCTCAAGCCTTTTAATTGCACCCAAAAACAAAAGGGGCGCACGTGACGCCCCAAATGGTACCAGGAAGAATACACCCCCTATTATTTGCAGGAAGCAGCGGCTTCTTGAAAAATCTTGCCCATTTCTGGAGAGTCAGGATTGGCTGACATCTTTGTCAGCTCAACTGCTGAGTATTTATCCACCATATATTTACCCATGCACTCACACATGGACTTGGCCTGTTCCGCTTTTACTGAGCTGGAAGCCTTGGTTGCGCCTTCCGAACATGAAGTAACAAAACTCTTTAAAAAGCCCTCTTTAAAGCTCTTTTCATAGTTTTCCTTGCTCTTGCCGCACCCGGCTGAGACCAGTAAAGCGATAATAAGCCCCCCGGCAAACAGCACCCGCATAGTCATGCACCACCTCCGTGTAAGATATCGTGTGTAGAGAGTATCGCAGATGCAAGAAAATGCAAGTCAGGCTACCGTTTTCTTAAAATACGCTTGTCACCAACACGAATGGTCAGCTTTTCATTATCAAAAAATTCAAGCAGCGGAATCATAAACTTGCGTGAAAGCCCGGTCAGTTCACGAAACTCGGCAGGAATAATTTCTCCCTTTGCCTTGAGATGGTCGATCAACTGATCACGAATACCATCCAACGCCCTGGCATCATAGAAGATATCTCCAGAAACCCGTGCCGCTAAACCCTCACGAACCACGACTGCCAAGTGATCCCGCACCTCTTTTTCTGTACAACGCAGTGCGTCGGCCAGTTCCTTGATGGTGGGCGGCTCAATCCCCCGCTCTGCCAGCAGAGTGCAAATTCTGGCGCCAAGCCCTGAAGAGTGCGCAACCGTCTGTTTTTTTATCCCAATTGGCCGGACCAACTCCCGATCAGCAGCCAGCGTACCTTCCTTTTCCAGCTCTGCCAGCAGCGGGGCAAAGAAGCGCTGGTCACTGCGCCTCGGGATGCGGGTCTTCAACTCTTCCTTGCCGATGCCATCTTTAAGCGGATTGGCCGCAAGATAGGCCGACAGCTCATCCAGCAACAGCTGCTTCAGACTGGCTACAGCAGACCTGGACAGAAAGATGCGCGGCTCACGGGTCATCTGTATAATCTCGCCTGCCGCAAGCAGCGCCTGCAAGGCGGTCTCTGCCTGCTTGCGGGCAATACCGGAACGAAGCACAATCTCATCAAATGAGACACCGGAAAGCAGTGCCTGGGCAACAATCAGGCCGCAGGTCCGCTGATGTTCTGCTGCATCCAGCGACACCAGCAACCGCAGGGCATCTTCGCTGCGTCGCCGTCTGGCCGGAGGAAACGGATCAAGCACGATGCCACCGCCAATGGTAACCGAGGGCGAAGTGGCCCGGATCAGGTACGGGTCACCGGAAACCAGCAGCAGCGGTTGATCCAGCCTCAACTGGGCATACCCGCTCTGGCCCGGCAGCAGGGCATCATGTTCCAGCAGGATGATCTGGGCGGTGACCTCAGAGGTTCCGCTATGAAACCGAACCGTTGTACGATGCTTCAGGTCACGGCTTGCCGAGGCCAGATGGTCCAGCCGCACATCCACCCGGCGGCTGGTACGGAAGATCCCGGCCGGGACCACCACATCACCACGATGGGCCTGGTCCAGATCAACCCCCTGCAGGTTGACCGCCAGCCGCTGACCAGCCTGACCGAGCTCGGTCTTTGCGCCGTGGGCCTGAATACCCCGCACCCGTCCGGCATGGCCCACAGGCAGCAGCTCAAACTCGTCACCGATCTTGATCTCTCCGGCCAGCAGGGTGCCGGTTACCACCGTACCAAAACCGGCTACGGTAAAGACCCGGTCCACCGGCAGTCGAAAGGCGCCATCCCGCTTCTTTTCCGCTGCCCCTTCAGCCAGACGCGCCAGCTCTGCCTTCAACTCCTCCAGACCAGCCCCCGTCTTGGAGGAGACCGGAATAATCGGGGCAGCCTCCAAAAAGGTACCTGCCACAAACTCCCGCACCTCCTCCTGCACCAGCGGTAGCCAGTCCGGCTCCACCATATCCTGCTTGGTCAGGGCCACCAGACCGGTGTGGACACCCAAAAGCCGCAGGATATCAAGATGTTCGCGGGTCTGGGGCATAATCCCCTCATCAGCCGCAATCACCAGCATCACCAGATCCATACCGGCCACACCGGCCACCATGGCACGGACGAACTTCTCGTGACCCGGCACATCCACCACACCAAACTCGATCCCGCCCGGCAGTTGCAGGTGGGCAAAGCCCAGCTCAATGGTAATACCACGGGCCTTCTCTTCCTTGAGCCGGTCGGTGTCGGTACCGGTCAGCGCCTTTACCAGCGAGGTCTTGCCATGGTCAATATGTCCGGCAGTGCCGAGGATCAGGTGTTTCATGGTTTGGTTCCGTTCAGATACTCCGCCAGGATCAGGCGGCTATGTTCATCATCATGGCAGTAGACACAGAGGTTTTCCCAGTTTGAGCCATTGGGCGGATTGTTGTGATGATTTCCGTCTTTGTGGTGAACCGTCAGCAGTTGCAGGTTTTCCCGTTCAAATTCACGGCCACACTTGGCGCAGATCCAGCCATGGATCTTGAGGGATTGTTCGCGGTAGTTGGCATTGGCGGGTTTACTGTCCGACTTGAGGCGTCCCACCAGTTGGCTGAGTTCTTGGGCAGAGGGGAGTTTGCGAGACTGTGGACGGCGCTGTGACATACCCTACTCCCCTTGGCGGGAGAAGCGGTAGCCCACCCCGCGCACGGTCAGGAAGTGGGTTGGCCGGGAGGGGTCAGGCTCAAAATACTTACGCAGCCGCACGATGAAGTTATCCAGGGTACGGGTCTCGGTGTCAGAACTGTAGCCCCAGACCGATTCCAGCAGCTCGCCACGGGGGATCACCTGACCTTCCCGCTGAAAGAAGAGTGCCAGCACCCGCACCTCCATCTCGGTCAGGTCGATCTCGCCCTGGGCGGTCTTAGCCCGGTAGGAGAGCAGATAGACCTCGTTGACACCAAACTGGTAGCCCTCCTCCACCGGATCAGGACGATACCATGAGGAACGACGCAGCATCCCCTTTACCCGCAGCAGGAATTCCGCCAGGTTAAACGGCTTGGTCAGATAATCGTCAGCCCCGGACTCCAGCCCGCTGACCCGGTCCACATCTTCAGAGCGGGCGGTCAGCATCAGGATCGGCACACGGGAATCCAGTTCCCGCATCAGCTTGCAGATCTGAAAGCCATCCATGCCGGGCAGCATCACATCAAGAATAATCAGATTGCAGCGTTCCACCCGCAACGCCTCCAGCGCAGTCTCGCCCCGTTCAAAGTGGCTGACCGCATAGCCATCAAGCTCCAGGTTAAAACAGATCCCCCGCGCCAGATGCAGTTCATCTTCCACCAGCATGATACGTGGTTTGTCATCACTCATAACGTAACGCCTCAATCGGGTTCAGACCGGCTGCTTTACGGGCCGGATAGAAGCCAAAAAAGATCCCCACCGCGCCGGAAAACAGCACGGCAACCGTAATGGAAAGGGGTGAAATCAGGGTTGGCCAGGAAAGAAGGCTGGATACCACCGTGGCGCCGCCTGCACCAAGGGCGATACCGATCAGGCCACCCATAACGGTTAAAAGCACCGCCTCAGTTAAAAACTGCAGCAATATATCGTTCTTTTTAGCGCCGATCGCCATCCTGATCCCGATCTCGCGGGTCCGTTCAGTGACTGAAACCAGCATAATGTTCATAATGCCGATCCCCCCCACAATCAGGGAGATGGAGGCCACCGCCCCCAGCAGCAGTGACATCGCTTTGGAGGACTGCTCGGCCACTGCCAAAATTTCAGAAAGGTTACGTATTGTAAAATCAGCCTCCTTGACATTGCTGATCCTGTGGCGCTGGTTCAACAGCTCCCTGATCTCTTCTTCTGCCTTGGGTAGCAGCTCCTCACTTTTGGCCTTCACAAGAATTGCCCCGACCGTGTTGGGAAACTGACTTCCCATCAATTTCCGCTGGGCTGTCCGTAAGGGGATGAATATCACATCATCCTGGTCCGTACCTTGCGGTGATTGTCCCTTTCGTTCCAGAATGCCAACCACGGTAAAGGGCACTTTTTTAATCCTGACCATCTTGCCAACCGGATCCTCGGCGCCAAATAACGTTTGCGCTACAGTTTGGCCCAGGATGCAGACCTTGGCAGCACCATCAACATCAGAGGTGGTAATAGTACGCCCAAGCACCACCGACCATTCGCGGATGGCAAAAAGTTCAGGCGTTGCCCCCATTAAAAGGGTAGACCAGTTCTGGTTACCATAAACCACCTGACCTGATCCACGCACAGTACCGGAAGCCATTTCAACAGAGGGACACTCGTGCTGGATGGCCCGGCTGTCATCATAGGTAAGGGTCTGTACGCCACCACTGCCGGTACGGATACCGCTGCTGGTGGTTGATCCCGGAATCACCAGCAGGATATTGCTGCCGATACTGGCGATCTGCTGGGAGATCACATAGCTGGCACCGGAGCCGACCGCCATCATGGCAATAACCGCTGCAATGCCGATGATGATCCCCAGCATGGTCAGGAAGGAACGCATCTTGTTGATCCGCAGGGCCCGCAGGGCGATGCGTAATGCCTGAAGAAAATTGTTCATGGCTGAAAGGGAATAGCCAGTTGCCGGGCAACGGTTTGAAAGCATTCAAGAGCAGGTAAGCTGTACTGGATCAGGATAATTCGGTCAAAATCACCTGATCGGGCGGCCAGAAGTGACTCCTGCAGGGCAATAGCAGCGCCCAGCTTCATCGGATAGCCAAATACACCACAACTGATGGCCGGAAAGGCGATGCTGCGGATGGAGTGCTGACGGGCCTGTTCAAAGCAGTTCCGATACGATGCCACCAACAGTTCCGGTTCTCCCTTTGTCCCGTCAGTCCAGACCGGCCCCACGGTATGGATCACATAGCGGGCTGGCAGGTTATACGCTTTGGTAATGCGGGCCTCGCCGGTGGGGCAGCCCCCCAATGTGGAGCACTCCTCCACCAGCTTTGGACCGGCAGCCTTGTGGATGGCACCATCCACACCGCCACCACCCAGCAGGGTGTTGTTGGCAGCATTAACAATGGCATCAACCGTTAATGTGGTGATATCGCCCTGGTTGATCTCTATGATTGCGGATGACATAACAGATATCCTTCATCGTGTAATAGCGACAGCATAGGCCTTATCACCGTATGCTGTCAATTACCGCCCGCGCTGCTCAAACAGCAGTTCCACCACATTACGCACATAGCGCTCATCCGATACCCCGTCCACCGCCTCTGCCGGAAAAGCCACCTGGCTGCGGAACATGACCGCCAGTTCACGGAACAGTTCCAGTCGGGCAGTTGGGTCAAGCTCTTCCCGCCGGATCAACGCCCGCAGGGCAATGGCCCCTTCTTCCCGGCTGACCTTCTGCCGCAGACGAGCCACCAGCTGGGGATAGGCTGCCAGTGAGTTAAACTTCTCTGTGCCAAGCTGTTCCAGATCAGGCAGTTGCACCTTGGGGGTGCGGATCACGATCGTTCCGGCAGCCAGATCGCCCAGGCGCTGGCATTTACGGCTGATCAGACTGGCAATCCCCCCCACCAGATAGAGCGCGGGCAGCGAATCAACGATCCGCAGCAGATTTCTGATCACCACCTGACTGAACTGCAGCTTCAGGCCCTGCTCATCCATAACCCGCAGATGCAGCAGACGCTTGCCCACGGTCTGCCCCTGCCAGTACCATTCGCAGCCGATGCCGTAGCCGATGGAGATCACAAAGCCGGACAGAATCGTCAGGGCCATAAAGATATCCTGACTGATCAGCGTAAACAGCCTTAAAACTGTGCTGATGGTGGTTGAGGCCACACTGATGCAGGCAAAATCCACCAGCAGCGCCAGCAGACGACTGGTGGGACCGGCCAAAAGCAGGGAGAAGCGGATCCCCTCCGGTGTGCGGATCTGTAGGGTAGTGGTCTGCTCAGCCACGTTTGGCCACCTTCCCGCCCCGGCCTGAACGGCCCAGAAACAGTACCAGCAGGCACAATTCAACCACGCCAAAGGCGATCTTGACACTGTAAGGCAGCACCGGCTCATGGTACTGGGAGAAGAATGCCTCCACAATACCGGCCCAGACCAGCATCAGCGCCACCCCGCCGATCAGGGTGGTCAGGTCTGCCCAGACCAGCCGCATACGGGCCACCAGGGTCAGGCCGCTGCCCTTGCCGATCAGAGTTGTTGCCAGCACCAGACCGGCCTGCCCGGCGATCAGGATGGCCGGGATCTCAATCACCCCATGGGGCAGCAGCCAGCCAGCCAGGAAGACACCCTGGCCAGCGGCCAGATAATCCAGCACCACCGCCCCCAGGATCACGCCGTTGTAGAACAGCAGGATGATGGTCCCCACCCCCCAGGTCATACCGGTGGCCATGCAGGCGATGGAAACCTGGGTGTTGTGGGTCATCAGGCTGCTGGAGAAGGTAGCCTTGTGTCCGGCCAGCCGCTTGCCCGCCTCCTGCTCTTCTTTGGCAACCCGCTCAGTTGGCGAGCCGTGCAGATGATCAAAGGGCAGCAGCATCCCCTTTTCTTCCGGCGCCACCATCAGCACGGCTGCGCCAAAGACCGCGCCGACAATGGTAATCAGCACGGCCAGTTGGAACTGGCGGATATAACGTCTGAAGGTTTGAGGGAAGGTCTCCAGCAGCCAGGTGCGGGGTACCAGACGATGGGCGTTGTCCCTGGCTGAGTGAATCTCGCCATAGGCCCGGGCCACCAGGCTTTCCAGATAGCGGCGGAATTCAAGCGGGGCAGCCAGACCATCAAGACGGGCCAGTCCGGCACTGGCCCGCTGGTAGAGGTAGTGAAAGCGGGCAGCCCCCTCAACCCCTAACCTGCAGGCCGGGTCATCTTCAACCCGCTTGAGCAACCGCTCCAGCTCATCCCAGAACGGCTTTTCTGTTGCCGTAAAACGTTCCAGATCGATGATCATAGCAGTTGTTTCCGTTTCACATCCAGATAGTGGGAGACCAGATCAGCAGACAGCCGTTCATCCTTGACCAGCAACAGCCTGATCCCCTGCAGACGGAGCTTCTGCTGCAGCTCCCGCAACTGATGCCAGGTCAGATGCCCGGCCAGATGGCGATACAGTTCATCGCTGCTACCCAGAGCGGTACTGCTAAACAGCGGAGCTGCTGTGGGTGGTTGCGGCATGGCAACACAGATTAGATGACGACGGGACAGGATCCGGATGGCCCGGACAAACTCCTCGGCCAGGGCCGGTTCATCCAGCGGTGCAATAAAAATCAGCAAGGCTCGGCGACGCAGACGGGCAGCCATAAAGGTGGCCAGCTCACCAAAGGAGGGGTTGTCTTCACCGGGCTGCACCGTATAGAGCAGATCGCGGCAGTGCCCAAAATGGGTCTTGCCGGTCTTGGCCCGCACAAAGCCCTGTACCCGGCTGCCAAAGGCCGCCACCCCGAACAGATCACCCTGACGTTGGGCCACGGAACCAAGAATCAGCGCGGTACGCACCGCCTGCTCCAGAAACGGCTCACTGCCGCCTTCGGCAGTCGGCACCGGCCGACCGCTGAGACGGGAGCTGTCGATCAGCAGGTAGACCTCTTGGGTCCGCTCAATCTGATACTCTTTGGTAATCAGCTGGCGACGTTTGGCGGTTGCCTTCCAGTGGATATCAGCCAGACTGTCGCCGGTCTGATACTGGCGCAGACGGTCAAATTCCCGCCCTTGCCCACGCTGACGCTGGGCTTGCAGTTGCCGGTCATTACGCTCCAGAAACAGGGCAGCCAGACGGCGGCGTTCTGCCCGCAGATTGGGATAGACCCGTAGTTCTGTGCTGATGCCGTGGCGGCTCTGTAATTTCCACAACCGGAAGGGGGAACCTATCCGCAGCGCGCACTGTGCCACCTGAAATCTGCCCCGCTGGCTGCCGGTCAGCGGCCAGTCCAGACAGACCGCATCCCCTCCGGTTGCCAGCTTCAGTCTGGTTTCCCGGAAAGGTGAGCTAAAGCTGAAGGGCAGACCCAACCCCACCTGCAGATCAAGGTTGGCCTGATTGGCGGCCCGGATCGTGATCCCCAACTGGCCTGAGCGGCCACAGATCAGTGACAGCCGTGCTGGAGCGGTAACGATCAGCGTGTTGCGATGACGGAACAGGGCCAGCAGATCTGCCAGCACCACGATCCCCAGTAGCGGTGGCACAAAGACCAGCAATGGTCGGAACTGTGGCGTTACCGCATACAGCAGTGCCGCCGGTATCAGCGTGGCGGCAATCAGCCGCAGTATGCCCGGAGCGGGGATAATCACCGGGGAACGGTGACCTCCTGCAGGATCGAACCGATCACCTCACCGGCGGTCAGTCCTTCAATCTCATAATCAGGCTGCAGAATCAGGCGATGCTCCAGTACCGGCAGTGCCATCATCTTGATATCGTCCGGCGTTATGAAGTCACGGCCTGCCACGGCAGCAGCAGCACGGGCCGCCAGAATCAGTGACTGCGATGCACGGGGACCACCACCCAGCAGCACGGCCTGGTGGCTGCGGGTGGCCCGCACCACCTCCAGGGCATAGGCAGCAATCTCATCCTGCACCACCAGCGTCATCAACGCCTGCCGCAGGGTTACCAGATCATCGGCATTGATTACGCAGCGCACGGCATCACCGGCCAGCACGGTCTCAGGCGCATCGTTGCCCAGGGTACGGCGCACCAGGGCCAGCTCCTCCTCTCTGGTGGGCGGCGGCATGGTGATCTTCAGCATGAAGCGGTCCTTCTGGGCCTCCGGTAAGGGGTAGGTCCCTTCAAACTCCACCGGGTTCTGGGTGGCAAAGACCGTAAAACTGGCAGGCAGGGTATAGCTCTTGCGATCAATGGTCACCAGCCGCTCCTGCATGGCCTGCAGCAGAGCGGACTGGGTCTTGGACGGTGCACGGTTGATCTCATCGGCCAGCAGAAAGTTGCAGAAGATCGGGCCGGGATTCAGCACGAACTCGTTTTCCTTCATGTTGAAGATGTTGGAGCCGGTGATATCGGTGGGCATCAGGTCCGGGGTAAACTGGATCCGGGAAAAACGCCCGCCCACCACCTTGGCCAGGGTGCGCACCAGCAGGGTCTTGCCGATCCCCGGCACCCCTTCGATCAGGGCATGCTGCCCGGTCAGAAGCGCCACCAGCACCCGGTCAATCACCTCATGCTGACCGATGATCACCTTACCCAACTCACCCTTTAACGCCTGTACCACTGCGATCAACTGTTGCAACCCCTGGTTCATCGTCTCGTCCTCTCTGCACGCAGCCGGGCTATACGTTGATAGCGTGTTACCGGATCATCCTGCGCGGTCATTGCATCGTGTAGTTCTTTACGCAATCTGGCATCCTGCTCCAACTCACGTTTAAAGCTCTTTTGCCATTCCTGGCAGCAGACCTTCAGCAGCTGATTGACCGGAATGTTCCGCTGCAGCAGGCTCACCAGGCCACTGAAACTGTCGCGGGTCATCCCAATGGCCTGATCATTGGAACCTGCGCCTGCAGCAGAAATCAGGGGGATTGACTGCTGCCAGATATACAGCCCTGCCAGCAGCAGCATGGTTCCAATAAGCGGCAACAGGCCAAAACGGCGGGCCAGCGCCATGATGCCACCCTGCTCACTCACCCCTAAATGGAATTCATCAAAGATAATCCTTGTCTGTTCCCCCATCAGCCAGACCAGCAACGCAGCCTGGCGATCAGCCTTGAGCGCCTCGTTGCTGAAGAGAGAACTGTCCGACAGTAGCACCAGGCTGCCGCTGCCGATACTGCGCTCCAATAGTACCGCCTTTCCATCAACGGCATAGATGGTGCGCCAGCCGGTTTGCGGCGGCTGCAGCGTCAGGCGGGACAACAGGCGGATCTCTGTCGGCAGAGTCAATCCCGGCTCAACCAGGGTTGCCTTGACCAGGGTCTTGTCAAGAACACCCTCTGCTATGGGAAGATAGACTGTGCTGATTCCCCATGCTGTATCCGGTGCTTTAACGGCCTTTGATGTCATTGCATCACCAGATTTTGGTTCCGGTGCAGCTGCACTCTCCGGTGCTGTGATGACCGGATTGAAGGCAACAACCACTCGATTACCTGCCGCAACCAGCTGTTCTATCTCAGAAATCTCTTTTTTATCGCCGGTAACCAGCTCATGGTGACTATTGCCCAGCAGCAGGATCGTGCTTGCGGTAACCTTCTGGCGGGCAAGGGAGCGGTAATTGCGATGCACCTTGACCCCGCCGGTGCGCTCCAGAGCCTGGTACAGCGCCATGCTTCCCTGGGGATCGCTGCGCAGTGACGAACCTGGCGGAAAGATATCCCCGGCTTCAAAACGCAACGCAAAGAGCTGATAGAGGGAGACAGCTGCCAGCACCAGTAACAGACAAAAGGTGAAGATTAGCAGTTTACTGCGTGCGGACATCGCTGGTGATCCTCCGGTGGTTATCCAGATAGCTGCGGACCGCCTCGTCATCCGGCAGGTGCATACCATACCAGGCCGCTTCGAAGATTCGCAGGTTCAACGCGAATGCCTCACTTACCTTCGGCATGGCATGGCTGAAGCGGAGCAGTTCCCGCTCGTAATCGTGATTGGTCTTGCAGCGGGCAATGGTCACCAGCTTTGCATCGGCCAGTGCAGCCAGAGTGGCCAGGTACAACGCCCGCAGCCCCAGACGCAGCTCGCCTTTTCCCAGCAGCTCCTTAGCCAGGGCCAGCCAGCGATCTTCGGTCAGCTCACTGGCAATGACTGATTCATCATGCAGATCCGGGGTCACCTGCAGGGTGTGCATCGACAGCTCTGCCTCCGGCGGGGCAGTACGCCGTAGCCGACGCCAGGCAAAAATGGCGCCAAAACAAAGCAGCAGCGCCAGCAGGACATACATCAGCAGCAGTGCTATATCTGAAAAATTGCCGCCCCAATTATGTTTCCCACCGGAAAATGAAGGGTTTGGCAGTTTTTTAAACACCCACTTAATGATATCGCCGATCCAGCCACCCACCGTACCGGCGGTATCCTGAATCCAGGTAAGAATGGACTGCATGAAACCGGGCAGTTCCCTCTTTTCCAGCTGGTGGTGTTCACGTGGCAGACGCCAGGCAAAACGCGGGTCCTTGATCACCTGCTCAAGTGCCCGATCAAGCTGGGCTGCGCGTTTCTGCAGCTGTTGTTGCGGTTCAACGACCGGCGAATCAGCATGGGCAGGCAGAGAGACACAGGTTAGAAGGCCGAAAGAGAGAAGAAGCACCAGCAGGGTTGCCCGTCCTGAAACCGTCTTTATCTGGGCACGCAGATCAGCGCCGCTGGACAGAGACTCTCCGTAGTGGCAGCGCAGCACGTAGCAGGCCTTGACCAGCGGATCAAGGCAGAGCTGGGTGATGACTGCAATCGCAGCCCAGAAGGTTGAGTTGAGCAGCATCTGGTTGCTGCGGGTAAAGATGGTCTCAATCCCGAACAGGGTCTTGAGCAGACGGGGCAGGAAGTAGACACCAACGGCGATATTGGCAAAGAGAACCAGAAAGATTAAGGACAACAGCGCCAGCAGCAGATGGTTCTGGCCGGGCCAGAGCAGGGCCAGCTGGCGTGCCTTGCGTTGCACGGTGCGCCAGTCCGGTCCACCCAGCACGGTGATATTCTGGAAAAAGGCATAGCACCAGCCGAACGGCAGAGTAATCAGCCCGGCCAACGGCAGGATGATAAAACCCCAGGGCTGCAGGCCCCCCTGTACCATGATACTGCCGGTGAGTGAAGGCAGCCCGGCAGCCCCTCCAAGTTGCATCAGCAGCCGACCGCTAAAACGGCTTTGCCAGACCTTCATCCAGATGAACAGAATCGACAGGGCCAGCGCCCCTCCAGCCAGCCGCTGATCCGCATCGGCACTACGGCTCATATCAGCCCAGAACCAGAGCAGCACCAGCATAAACGGCAGCGTGCCCAGGTAATAACGGGCAAGGGTATCCAGAGGGGCCTGGCGCAACAGAGCGGTGGCCTGTTCCAGCAGTTCAATAGCTCCGAGCCCTTTTTCACGGCTTTTGGGGGTGCGGATCATTTCTCCCCCATAATCTGGTTCCAGACAGAGCCTTCATGGAGTGCCGAAGGGATCAGTAACAGCCCGCGACCAGCCATAAAAAAACAGAACCAGAGGATCATCAGACCAAATCCAAGTTGTATAACGCCCAGCAGAATTGAACGAAAGCGGAGCGAGCGCGCAGTATCGGCCGGTTGCCCCAGACAACGGCCGCAGGTCATTCGCCCGGCATGCTCCGTCACACATTCGCGGCAAAAGAAGTTGCCACATTGGGCACAGCGGGCCACTGCCTCACGGTTTGCATGGTTAAAGCAACGCTGGACCTTCAGACTGCTCATGGGGTTGGTGGTGGTGCGGTTGAGGCGCCTGCCCGATGGTTGTCATAGCGGGACAGTAGTTCACTGCGCAGCATACTGCCCTGCTGGGCTGCGACCAGAGGGCGCAGTTCCTTAATCAGGCGGCTTACTTTACGTGAACGCTGCAGGGCTGGAATATCAACCAGCCCCAACGGCGTCAGCAGGTTGGTCTTGCAGGTGGGACCTTTGACCATATTAAGCACCAATCCAACGAAAAACGGCAGGCAGAAAAAGCCAAGGGCAATACTGCCTGGAGAAAAAATATCATTGGTACTCAGGATACCGGTCCCGCACAGACCTACGACAATCCCCAGCAGGACGTTAAGCATCATCCAGGTCTTGGTGCGCTGTGACACTATCCCTTTCAGGTCTTTCAGATAAATCCGCACGTACTCTTCGGTATACCCGGTGGATTTAACTGACAAGAGATGGTCATCCCCCAGCCAGAGCGAACAACGCATGATCATGGCAATGGTGCCACGGGCTATACGGCGGTATTTGACAGGTTGGGCCGGGCTGGTCATGAGCTCCACTTTTGAAACAGGAATACACCCAGCGCAGCCCAGGCAATT
This sequence comes from Trichlorobacter sp., assembly GCF_030247655.1. Classification (GTDB taxonomy): domain Bacteria; phylum Desulfobacterota; class Desulfuromonadia; order Geobacterales; family Pseudopelobacteraceae; genus Trichlorobacter. Next base: position 13,067 of record NZ_JAOTRZ010000003.1, read on the forward strand.
ATTTGCAGTACTGAAAACAGCAGCGCAAAAACAATACGAATTCTGGTGCGGGGCAGAATGCTGGTGGGTTTACGCCAGGCGGTCAGTGCCAGATACAAGGCGATCGGCGCGGTGATCAGGGTTACGGGCCAGATCAGGAGCGGCAACAAGGCTGTGTTCAGGGCAATGCTGTCGTGCAGGGTCCGTTTGGTGACCAGTTCAGAAAGCTGTTCATTTTGGCGGCCCTGTTCCAGGCAGACCGGACAGAGGCAACGTCCAGCCAGATCAATCTCACAGAGACTACAGATAAATCGGCCGCAACTGCTGCAGATTTTAATCGCCTGTTTGTCCGGGTGATAAAAACAGCTTGCCTCCCCCTCTGTTACCTGTAGACCGACACTGCCACCTTCATGCAGTGGTTTCAGGATTGCCGGGAACAGCTCAACCTGCAGTTGCTTTGAACAGTGTCGACAGAGGATTGGTTCATCACTGTTGCAAAGCGCTGCCGGTAACGGTGTGCGACAGGAGCTGCACAACAGGGGGAAAAGCGGACATTCACCAACGGTCATTACTTAAGAACCACCCTGGTGCTACAGATCCGGTCATGCAGAGTACGCTTTTCATCATCAAAGGCAGCCATAATATAGCCGATCCCCATGATCATGCCGCTGAGCATCTCGGCAAAATAACGTCCCACCGCGCGGCTGGCGCTGATCTTGTCGCCCTCAGCAGTGACCACCTTCAGGCCACAGGCCATCTTGCCGGGGGTTGCCTGATATTTTCCACTCAAAAAGTAGATGTTATAGGCAATACCTACCCCGACCTGGATACAAACATTTATAATGGCTGCCACAATTGCCATTTGGGGGGAGTTGTTTGAAGCGATCAGAAATGTTGTTGCCATAGTGGTGGCAAAATTCACCACCCAAAGGATAATGCCATCAATGAATTTTGCCCCGAAACGGATCCAGAAACCGGCATAGCGCAGGTCGCTGGTATTTCCCATCCCCATGGCAAGCATCTGCACATAGGTTGGCTTGCAGGAGGCACAGACCAGTTTATCACCAAAACGGACCATCTCACTTTGGGCAAAACGTCCCTTGCAGACTGTACAGGTAGCGGAGCTTCTGTCTTCAGCTGCAGGAACAGGCGGAGGAAGGGTATTGACTCCATTGCCTGCTGTTGACTGACGGCTACGGGCTGCCTCGCAGGCGTTGCAAAGTCCGCCGCTGCCTTCGATAATTCCGCCACAGGCCGGGCAGGGACGGAGCGGGGCTGGCTCAGCAGCAGGCAACGGTGGTGGCACCGGAGCCGCTGGTGGAACAACAGATGATTCCAGTGGGGGGAGCGGAAAACTTTGTTTACAACGGGGGCAGTTAATACTGGTTACACCGGCTGGTCGTTTTGAATCGTCAAGCTGGCCGCTGACACCACAATGGGGGCAGGTAATCGTCATGCTCACCTCGTGAGGGATAGTAAAAGCACCGTGGTTGTTATAGCGCAGTTTTCAGGATTGTCAAACAGCCGTTAAGCTTCGCAGCAAGGCCAGATTGACCTGATCCATGGCATCATCATCCCCCTTGGGGGTTTCCAGTATCTTCGGAATCTTCACAAAGCGCGGGTCGTTCATGATGAAACGGAACGGCTCCAGCCCCAGAGTTCCCTGACCGATATGCTCATGACGGTCCACCCGGCTGCCCAGCCCTTTTTTGGAATCATTGAAGTGAAAACAGCGCAGCCGCTCAATCCCCAGCAGTCGGTCAAACTGTGCCATGACATCGGCGTATCCTTCCGGGGTGGCGGTATTGTAACCGGCGGCAAAGGTGTGGCAGGTATCGAAACAGACACCGAATCGATCCGGATATTTTGATCCGTTAATGATGGTCTGCAACTCTTCAAAGGTGCGGCCCAGGTTGGTGCCCTGTCCGGCAGTGGTCTCCAGCAGCACCAGCCCTTCATATTCAGGGGTCTGTTCAAAAAGCTGATCAAAGGCATTGATTACCCGCTCCAGCCCGACCTCGGGCGAATCAGTGGTGTGGGAACCGGGGTGCATTACAATCTTGTTGATCCCCAAACGGGCACAGGTGGTCATTTCATCGCCAAAGGCAATCAGGCTTTTATCGCGGGTATCCCCTTCCGGGGCTGCCAGATTGATCAGGTAGATATCATGGGAGATGACTTCATGCAGACCGGAAGCGGTAAAGCTGCTGCGGAACAGATCCGCATCCTTGTCGCTGATCGGCTTGCCTTTCCACTGGTTGGAGGAGCGGGTAAAGATCTGCAGGGTACCGCAACCGGCAGCAACGGCGCGTTCTATGGATTTATGCAGACCACCGGAGATGGACATATGAGCGCCAAGATAATCAGGCATGGTTAATCCCTCGGTACAGCAAGCATTTTGTCCAATGCAGCCTGCGACTTAAGCCGCACCTCTTCGGTCACGGTCACCACCGGCTGCATGGTCTGCAGCGCCAGTAGAATATCCTCCAGCGAAGTCAGCTTCATATTAGGACAGATCAGGGCGGGTGAGGCCAGAATAAACTCCTTGTCCGGGTTATCCTCCCGTAGTTTGAAGAGAATCCCGGCTTCAGTGCCTATGATGAACTTTTTGGCCGGGCTCTTGCTGCAATAGAGGTACATACCGCTGGTGGAGCAGACATGGTCTGCCAGAGCCGAGACCTCAGGGGCGCATTCCGGGTGACAGATAAACAGGGCATCAGGATGGGCGGCCTTGACTTCCTGCACCCTGGCAGCAGTCAGACGTTCATGGGTGGGGCAGTAGCCGTCCCAGTAGATAAATCCCTTGTCTGGCAACTGTTTGGCAATCCAGCGCCCCAGATTACGATCCGGTGCAAAGATCAGTTTTTGCTCTTTCAGAGAACGGACTACCGAGACCGCATTGGCTGAGGTGCAACAGATATCCGACTCCGCCTTGACCGCTGCCGATGAGTTGACATAGGTCACCACCGGTACGCCGGGGTGCTGCGCCTTTAATGCCTGCAGACCACTGACATCAACCATATCAGCCATGGGGCAACCTGCATCAGCACGGGGCAGCAGCACCTTTTTACCGGGCGAGAGGATTGCGGCAGATTCAGCCATGAAATGCACACCGCAAAAGACAATCACGTCGGCAGCGGTCTTGGCAGCCTCCATGGAAAGCTGCAGTGAATCGCCGGTGATGTCTGCGATGGCCTGCACCTCATCACGCATATAGTTATGAGCCAACAAAACGGCATTGCGTTCCTTGAGCAGGTGCCGGATTTCAGTACGGATATCAGCGGTAGACATGTCCCCTCCAGTGCGACTTGCTGTTGACAAGCGCTAGCATAAAAAGTTATATATTTTTCTTCGGGATGTAGCGCAGCCTGGTAGCGCACCTGCTTCGGGAGTAGGGGGTCGCTAGTTCGAATCTAGTCATCCCGACCAGAAAAATCATGGGGTTACGCCTAAAGGCGTGGCCCTTTTCTGTTTCAAACCCTTACCTCACCTGATTTCAGGCAACCAATGAACATTTCTAACAAAGTCCTGAAGCAAATACAATGCCTCATCAAGCATTACGGCCCCATGCTGGTGCAGGGGGCCGCAATTTTGAGCAATATATAGCTACAATCAGCTACTTGGCCGCAGGCGGTGTTGGTGTTTGAACTGCTGCTGCCGGTGCAGACGCAGCCTTTTTCAATGCCTCAATCTGGGCAGCCAGGGCGGCTTTTTCATCAGTAAGCACTGCATTCTGCGTCTCCAGCTTTTTCTTCTCTGCAGTGACCTGCTCAAGTTGAGCAGAAAGCTTTGTCTGATCTGCTTTCAGGGTGGTCAGCTCTTTGGAACTGGTTTCACACTTCTGCAGCTCCTGACGCAACTTATCCCCGCTCTGCTTCCGCTCTTCAAGCAGCTTGACCCTGTCCTTCACCAGAGTCAGCTGTTTGTCAACAGCAGCAGCATCCTCTTCGTTACGCCCCTTGGCAGCCCGCGAACCAGTAAGAACCAGTGCCAGATCAACCATCTGCAGATTATGGGCAATTTCCTGTTCTGCTTCAGGTTTAAGCCCGCCAAGACCCATCCACTGTCGGCCTTTATCATAGCTCTGTTCAGCTTTTTTTAAGGAGACACGCGCCTTCTCTATTTCTGCCAGGGCCTGGGGATAATTACCAACCTTGACAGCAAGCTCTTCAATACCAGCCCTGGCAGCTGCAATTTTAGCAGGATAATCTATCTTGTCTGCGGCAAAGCTCAAGGAGCCGCAGCTAATGACACTTACAAAAGCCAGAACGAACAGGTATATTCGTGGCATATCACTTCCCTCCTGTCTGCAACAGCTGATCAAACTGCGCCTCAAATTTTTTCAGTTCTGCCCGCCGCAGCACCAACTGCTCATCTGCCTCCATCTCGGCTGCCTTGGCCTCGGCAATGGTCAACTGAAGATCCACCAGCTCTGTTTTTTGCAGCGCAACAGGTCCATTTTTAGCCGCTATTGCCGCTTTTACCGCGCCAAGCGTCTCCTGTGCCGCAGCAAGCTGGCTTTTTAAATAATCCGCTGACTTACCGGCACCAATCTTTGTAATCCGCTCAGTCAGTGGCTGTAGCCGGTCAGAAGCATCTTTCAACTCATCCGCACAAGCACTGCCTGCCGCAAAAACCAGCAGACAGCATACACCTGCCATCAGACGTTTCATGCTGTACCCCCTTTGATAGCCTATAGCTTATCATCTGCAAACTAGTGCTACCCTATACACCCGGAACAGCATCCGGTCAAATCGGCGGGATTGAATATTGCCATGCTCCAGGCACAAAAAAACCCGACGGCTGTAACCGTCGGGTTTTAAAAACAGAGTGAGGCTCAGAATTAAGAAGGATATACGGAAACCTTCTTGCGATCACGGCCCAAACGCTCAAACTTGACAACCCCTTCAATCAGGGCAAACAGAGTATGATCTCTGCCGCAACCTACGTTGGTGCCGGGGTGAATTTGGGTGCCGCGCTGACGATAGATGATGTTACCAGCCAGAACCTGCTCACCACCAAATTTTTTGCAACCAAGCCTCTGGCCGTCTGAATCGCGGCCGTTACGGGAACTACCACCAGCTTTTTTATGTGCCATGGTTCTCTCTCCTCAAAAAAATAAATCGTAAGCGCTTAGGCGCTGATTTTTTCAATCTTCAGTACCGTGTGGTACTGACGGTGACCGATCAGCTTGCGGCTGTTCTTGCGGCGCTTTGACTTGAAGACCAGAATCTTCTTGTCACGGCCCTGTACAGCAACCTTTGCAGTTACTGATGCGCCTGCCACCAGCGGAGCCCCGACCTTAACGGCATCGCCGCCGATCATCAGCACCTCGCCAAACTCAATCGTGTCACCCACGATGTTGTCCAGCTTCTCAACCTTCAGGAAATCGCCTTCAGCGACTTTGTATTGCTTGCCACCTGTCTTAATAACTGCGTACATAGTTGGTACCACCTCTTCGTTTTTTACAGAGTTGTGGACTATAGTTAAAGAGGTCCACTACGTCAAGCACTTTTTCAGATGGACAAATAAAAATCTGGAATGGTCTGCAACTACGAGCAACGACAACTCTGCTGATCCTTATGGTACGAAAGACGTACCCCGCACTTCTGGCACCGCCAGAAGTGGCCACCTCAGCCAGGCAACAAGATCATCTTGCCTTTGCATTCAGGGCATTCTTTTTCATTTTGCATGATTCACCCCTCTATTTATTGTTGTTTCAAATAACGTTCACGCCCACACTGCCAACACCTGCAATACTGGCCTCCATCCGATCACCGGCAACCACCCGGCCAACCCCGGCCGGTGTACCGGTCAAAATGACATCACCCTCTTCCAGGGTAAAGATTCCAGACAGATAGCTGATGATTCTGGCCGCACTGTTGATCATCAGACCGGTTGATCCGTTCTGGCGCTGCTCACCATTCAAGGAGAGACAGATGGTCAGACCCTGCGGATCAGCCACCTTGTCTACCGGTACAAAATCAGACAACGGGCAGGAGGTATCAAACCCCTTTGCAATCTCCCAGGGCAGTCCTTTTTTCTTCAGATTGTCCTGTACATCCCGCAGGGTCATATCAATCGCCACGCCGTAGCCTGCCACATGGGAAAGCGCATCAGCTTCGGTGATATCCTTACCTTCCACACCGATCAACACCGCCAGCTCAGCCTCATAGTGACAATCACTACTGTACGCCGGGATTACCACCGACTCGCCGTTGCCGATTATCGCAGTAGCGGGCTTCATGAACACCACGGGCGCAGAAGGGGCATCATTGCCCAGCTCTTTAATATGATCCACATAATTACGACCAATGCAGAGGATCTTGCCGACGATATATTCGTTGTCTGTTGCCGGGATGGATACGGTTTTCATAGCAGACTTTCTCCAGTCATTTCTGCAGGCTGGGACATCCCCAGTAGTTTCAGCATGGTGGGAGCAATATCGGCCAGCTTGCCGCCCTCTTTCAACACAGCCCCCTTGCGGCTGTCATCCACCAGAATTAGCCAGACCGGATTACAGGTATGGGCAGTATAGGGCTCGCCGTTTTCATCGGCCATCTGCTCGGCATTGCCATGATCAGCGGTGACCAGCACGGTACCACCCAATTGGCGAACCTTTTCCACCACCTTGCCGGCACAACTGTCCACCGCCTCTACGGCACGGATGGCAGCGGGCAGAATACCGGTGTGACCAACCATGTCGCAGTTGGCAAAGTTAAGGATAATAACATCATAGAGATCCTGATCCAGCCGCTTGAGCAGTTCATCTGCCACCAGGTAGGCGCTCATCTCCGGCTTCTGGTCATAGGTGGCTACCTCTTTGGGAGACGGGATCAGCGCGCGATCCTCATTGCTAAACGGGGCCTCAACACCACCGTTAAAGAAGAAGGTCACATGGGCGTATTTTTCGGTCTCGGCAATCCGCAGCTGCTTCAGGCCTGCCTCTGCCAGTACCCCACCCAGCAGATTGGTCAGCTCTTGCTGCGCATAGGCGATCGGCAGGCCAAAGGTGGCATCATACTCGGTCATGCAGACATAGGCTGCCAGTTGTGAAACCCATTGCCGCTGAAACCCGTCAAAATCCTTGAAGGTCAAGGCACGGGTGATTTCACGGGCGCGGTCTGAACGAAAGTTGAAGAAGATGATACCATCACCATCGTTGACAGTTCCTACTGGTTTACCATCAGCGCAGACCACGCAGGGCAGCACAAATTCATCATATACTCCAGCCCCGTAACTGGACTGGATCGCCTCTGCTGATGAAGCACAGCATGCTCCCTGGCCCAGCACCAGGGCGTTATAGGCCTGTTCAACCCGATCCCAGCGGTTATCCCGGTCCATGGCATAGTAACGCCCCATCACCGTAGCGATCCTGCCGCAGCCGATCTTGACCAGTGCTGCCTCAAGCTCCGCAAGGTAGCCGACTCCGCTCTGGGGGGGCGTATCCCGCCCATCCAGCAGACAGTGTATGAATACGTCCGTCAGCCCCTGTTGCCTGGCCAGCTCAATCAATGCATAGAGGTGGGTGTTGTGGGAATGGACCCCGCCATCAGACAGCAGCCCTGCCAGGTGCAGGCGGCCACCACTGGCCTTGACCTTGGCAATGCAGTCCAGCAGGACAGGATTGGTAAAAAAATCGCCATCCAGAATTGATTTGGTGATGCGGGTGAAGTCCTGATAGACAACCCGACCGGCACCCAGATTAAGGTGACCTACCTCTGAGTTGCCCATCTGACCTTCAGGCAGTCCCACTGCCATACCAGAAGTCTTGATCTGCACATGGGGGAACTCCTGCAGGTATCCGGCAAGATTGGGGGCCTTAGCCATGGCAACGGCGTTGTTATCCCGACAGGGGTTGATACCCCAGCCATCCAGAATCATCAGCATCAACGGTTTTTTCATACAGAACACCCCTGGCTACATCCTCGGTCCCATGGGCGAACCACCCATACCGGATGCTTTTTTCTTTGTTTTATCAAGTTGTTCAACGATCACCTGATCACCTTCCTGCAACCCGCCTTCAACCAGTTCAATAAAGCTGGCATCACCAAGTCCGGTGGTGACCGCTACCGCTACCGGCTTATCATCCTTCAACAGATAGACCTTTTGCTGCGCTCCGCCAGGCTTGCCTTTACCACTTCCTGCCGGTCTCTGGCCTGCTTTGGCTGATTTTTTATCCGCATCTGTTTTGGGACGGAAACGCAACGCCGCAGCAGGCAGCTTCAGGACGCCATCCCTACGGCCGGTCTCAATCGAGACATTGGCGGTCATGCCGGGCTTCAGATGCAGGTCTTTGTTATCCACCTGCACCACCACAATGTAGGTGACCACATTCTGGACCGTAATCGGGGCAGAGCGGATCTGGGTGACCCGCCCTTTAAAGCTGCGGTCAGGATAGGCATCAACCGTAAAGGTGGCGGTCTGATCCAGGCGGGCACGGCTGATATCAGCCTCATCCACGCTGGTTTCAATCTGCATCTTGGTCAGATCCTGGGCAATGGAAAACAGGGTAGGAGTCTGGAACGAGGCGGCCACGGTCTGGCCCACATCGATACTTCGTGAGATCACCACACCATCCACCGGTGAGCGGATCACCGAGTTTTTCAGGTTGGTCTCAGCCTGCATCAAGGTACCCCGGTACTGGGTCACCCCGGCCTCAGCCGACTTGATCCCCGCCAGAGCTGAATCATAGGCGGTCTGGGAGGCATCAAAATCACTCTGGGCCACGATCCCCTGGCTTATCAACTGCCTGTTACGCTCAAGGGTCCGCTTGGCATCGGCCAAAACAACCCTGGCTTTTTGTAGCCCGGCCTGGGCATTCAGGAAGTTGCCTCTGGCCTGTTCGACCTGGGCCAGAAAGAGAGCAGGATCAATCTCGGCAATTATCTGCCCTTTTTTGACCCTTGAATTATAATCAACCAGCAATTTTTGAATAGTGCCGGAAACCTGGGAGCCAACCTGTACCGTGGTAACCGGATTCACGGTGCCGGTGGCCGAGATGGCAGCAACAACGCTCCCTTTTTCAAGCGGGACCGTCTTATAGCTGACCTTGGCTGAACGCCCGACAAAGATCCAGATTCCAGCGACAATGGCAAGAATAAGTAGAGTAGCTATGATGATATATTTTTTCATAGTTCAGCAGATTACGCACAAAAAAACCCCGTGTCAACCGACACGGGGTTCGTTCTTGTCTGCCCGCCGACAGCTTATCGGCAGGCTAGCTTCGGCACCCTTCCTTGCAGTGGGATACCGGACGGATTCTAAAGTGTGCAGTCCACATAACAGGATTCTCCTTTCGGGCGGAGTTAACTGCTGTATAAAAATAATAATAACCGCTACCGCAAAAGTCAATCTCGCAAAGCATAAATTATTTTTGGCAGGGGTAGCAGGATTCGAACCTGCGGTGACGGAGTCAGAGTCCGTTGCCTTACCACTTGGCGATACCCCATCAATTTCAGTAATATGGTGGACCAGGTAGGGTTCGAACCTACGACCTGACGATTAAGAGTCGCCTGCTCTACCAACTGAGCTACTAGTCCATCTGTTTCTGCCACCACTCACAAAACGACTTCGCATCGTATTTATTTTAACGATTTTGTCAATCGCTTTTTACATTTTTGCAAGACTACCATAGAATCAACTGTTCACCTGCAGCACGAATAGATGCTGTCAATTACGGCTTTTGCTTGAAACAGGCCGTGGCCAACGCTATAACTGTTCCGAACAACAACCAAAACGAGGTGGATCATATGTCCTTCCGAACCATAGAATGGCGCGACGATGCCGTAATCATGATTGACCAGACCCGCCTGCCAATGGAAGAAGTCTATCAGCGTTACACTGATTTTAATGCCGTGGCAGAGGCGATCAAGGGGATGGTGGTCCGTGGTGCTCCGGCCATCGGTGTGGCTGCTGCCATGGGGATCGCCCTGGGGGCACGGGAGATCATTGCCGATACCCAGGAATCATTCTTCCGCCAGCTGGATAACGTCTGCGATGTCATGGCCCGCACCCGGCCCACGGCAGTCAATCTGTTCTGGGCCATTGAACGGATGAAGCAGAAGGCACAGTCCCTCAAGGGTAGCCCGCTGGAAACGATCCGGGCCGGACTTAAGGAAGAGGCGATCAGAATTGAGGCAGAAGACCTGGCCATCTGCAAAAGCATCGGCAAACATGGCGCAGAACTGATTCCAGTGGAAGCTACTGTTCTAACCCACTGCAATGCCGGAGGACTGGCCACTGCAGGTTACGGCACGGCATTAGGGGTAATCCGAGCTGCCCATGAGGCAGGTAAAAAGATTCAGGTCTTTTCCGATGAGACCCGCCCCTGGCTGCAGGGAGCCCGCCTGACCACCTGGGAACTGATGAAGGACAACATCCCGGTGACCCTGATCTCGGACAACATGGCCGGCTTCTTCATGTCCCGCGGCGAAATCACCTGCTGCGTGGTGGGCGCCGACCGGATTGCCGCCAACGGCGATACAGCCAACAAGATCGGCACCTTCAGCGTGGCGGTCCTGGCCAAAGAGCATGGCATCCCGTTCTATGTGGCGGCACCGGTGTCCACCCTTGATCTCTCCCTGACCGATGGATCACTGATTCCGATTGAAGAACGTCCGGCAACCGAAGTTACCCATATCCGTGGCCTGCCGATTGCGCCGGAGGGGGTCAGGGTGCGCAACCCATCCTTTGATGTGACCCCGGCAAAGTACATCAGCGCCATTATTACCGAGCACGGCGTGGCACACGGCAACTACACCAAGGAGCTGGCAGCCCTGGCTGCGGCCTGATATGCCAAGCACCCGTTTTGACCACAATTTTTCCTGGATCATGGCCCTGGAGGATGAGCCGTCCCGTGATCAGGAACTGATCCGGCTCTTGGAGCAATCAGGCTTTGCCTATGGTGCCCGTTCGGCAAACAATCTGCTGCTGATGGCAGTGCTTTTTTCCGCTGAAACCCTGTTGAAGATAGCACTGGCAGCGCTGCGCACCCCTTCGCCAGACATGGCCTTGAACGGCTTTGAACGCCTGGTGGGGATACTGGACCGCAGCCACCTGATGACCGTCATCGCCAATCGAAGACGTCTGAGTCAGTGCATGTTCCTGTGCGGAGCCTCACCGTTTCTGACCAACCTGATTTTCAAGGAACCTTCTTTTTTCTCCCGCCTCTTTGCCGACAATGAGCTGGATCAGTCCCGCACCAGGGCTGAACTGCTGGCTGATCTGCGCCGCAACACACCGGACCATGCTGACCTGCAGAGCTTAATGAAGGTTTTACGTTGCTTCAAACGGTTTGAAATTCTGCGGATTGCCGCCCGTGACCTGAACGGTCTGGCACCGTTGGAAGAGGTAACCAGAGAGCTGTCAGATCTGGCCTCAGCCACCCTGCAGGTCGCCTATGATACCTGTCATCGTCTGCTGGTCCAGGAATACGGCACCCCGCTCAAGCAAACCGATGATGGCCCCCGGACAGCCGTGATGACTATCCTGGGCATGGGCAAATTCGGGGGCCGTGAACTTAACTTTTCTTCTGACATCGATATTATCTTCTTTTATGAGACTGATAGCGGCGAAACCGCTGGTATTGATGATGGTCGTGGCGGGCGCAAGGGGGTAATCTCCCTGCACGCCTTCTTTAACAAACTGGCGGAGCAGGTCACCAAGGCCATGAATCAGGTCACGGAGGACGGCTTTGTCTTCCGGGTGGATGTGGGGCTGCGGCCTGAAGGCAAGTCCGGTGACATGGCGGTATCATTACGTTCTGCCGAGATCTACTACGAATCATGGGGACAGTCCTGGGAACGGACCGCCATGCTCAAGGCCCGCCCGGTGGCAGGTTCGCGGGAACTGGGTGAACAGCTGCTGCAGACCCTGATCCCCTTTGTCTACCGCAAATACCTCGACTACACCCTGATCGAGGATATGAAGCTGATGAAGCAGCGGATTGATGCCTCCCTGACCCGTAACCGTGAAGGAGAGATCAACCTGAAACTGGGCAGGGGGGGAATCAGAGAAATTGAGTTCTTTATTCAGGCCCTGCAACTGGTCTACGCTGGCAAGGTGCCCCGGCTGCGGGAACGCAATTCACTGATCGCACTGGAACTGTTGGCAGAGGCAAAGTTGATCAGTGACGAGGACCGCCAACAGTTGAGTGATGCCTACCGTTTTCTGCGTACGGTCGAACACCGTATTCAGGTGGTGCAGGAGCGCCAGACCCACAGCCTGCCAACCAAGGAAGATGAGCTCCTTGCACTGGCCCGTCGCAGCGGTTTCCTGCGGGATAATGGGCTACAGCGTTTCAAAGAGACCCTTGAACAGCATCGCCAACGGGTAGCCGCCATCTTTGGCAGCCTGTTCCACAGTCGAGATGAGCAGCTGCAACAGCAACAGACAAAGCCGGAAATCCTCTACCTGCTGGATACCAAGGCAGAACCGGATCTGGTCAAGGATATGCTGGCAGAACGGCGGCTGGAGGATGTAGACCGCGCCTTTGATAACCTGGCCCTGCTGCGTAGCGGCCCGATTAAAGGTAATGTCACTGAACGTAACCGCCGGATCCATGCCCAGATCGCCCCGCCATTTCTCCAGGCCCTGCTGGAAGCGCCTGACCCGGATATGGCCCTGGCCCATGCCGAACGCTTTTTAACGATGATCAGTGGCAGATCCTCCTGCTACGCCTTGCTGGCCGAGAACCACGATGCCCTGCGTCTGCTGGCCACCCTGTTCGGCACCTCGGCCTTCCTGTCCAAGATCCTGATCGGCCATCCTGAACTGCTGGAATCCATGGTGGCCCACACCTACGCCTCCATGGTCAAACCCAGGGAGGTAATGGATGAGGAGCTTTCCAGCCTGCTGTTACAGGCGGAGGATTTTGAGGAACGTCTGGATGTCCTGCGGCGCTACCGCAATGAGGAGTTCCTGAGGATCGGCCTGAACGATATCCACGGCCATTTACGACAGGGGGCGATCGCCTCGCAACTTTCCTGTCTGGCCGAGGTCTGTCTGGAAGAGGCTTACCGACTGGCCACCACCGAACTGGCCCGCTTTGGCCGTCCACGTTATCAGGATAACGGGCAGTTCCACAGTGCAAGTCTTGCAATCGTAGGCATGGGCAAACTGGGTGGTGAAGAGCTCAATTATCACTCCGACCTGGACATCATCTTCATCTACGACCACCAGGGTACCACCGACGGCGAAAAACAGATCAGTAATCACGAATACTTTGCCAAGCTGGCCCAGAAGCTGATCTCGATCCTTTCCACCGCCACCCGTGAAGGCTATGTCTACAAGCTTGACACCCGGCTGCGCCCCTCCGGCAACGCCGGTCCACTGGTCACCTCGCTGGAATCGTTCCTTACCTACCACCGCACCGAGGCCCAGGTCTGGGAACGCCAGGCCATGGCAAAAGCGCGGGTGGTACTGGGCGAACCTGTCCTGCACAGCAGCATTGATGCCGTTATCCGGCAGACCGTCTATGGTGCCTCACTGGGTGATGACGGACGCCAGGAGATTCACCGCCTGCGGATGCGGATGGAAAACGAGATCGCCAAAGAGACCGCCGGTTCATACAATATTAAGACCGGTCGCGGCGGCATGGTGGATGTGGAGTTCATTGCCCAGTACCTGCAACTGCGCTACGGTCAGCACCACCCCGAACTGCGCACCCAAAATACGGTAACGGCACTGAAAGAGGTCCAGATCCTGAGCATCATCACTGCACAGCAGGCAGATACCCTGATCGCTGGCTACAAATTTCTGCGCAAGCTGGAAAACCGCTTACGACTGCTGCATGATCACTCCATCAATGACCTTGCCGGGGACCAACGCTATCTGGACAAACTGGCCCGTCGCCTGTCCTATGATCCGCAGCTGCGGCATCCCGGTGAGGCGCTTTTGAAAGATTATGAGGCCACCACGGAAGGGATTCGGGACGTCTTTGAACGGATTCTGGGAGAGTTGGCCGAAGAACATGCTATCAAGGAGAACCACCCATGACCATTGCAGAGCAGGTTGCCACCATCGCCAAAAACGCCCGCCAGGCCTCAATAGCCCTGGCGCGGCTTTCCACCACCATAAAAAATGAGATGCTGCTGAAGATGGCTGAAGCCCTTGAGGTTGGCAGCGCGTCCCTGATTGCTGAAAACACCAAAGACCTGGCAGCGGGCAAGGAGAAAGGGCTGTCCGATGCCATGCTGGACCGTCTGATGCTGGATGCCAAGCGGATCAAAGGGATGGCCGATGCCCTGCGGGAAGTGGCTGGCCTGCCAGATCCAGTGGGCGAGATCACCAAAATGTCGAAACGCCCCAATGGTATTATGGTGGGCAAGATGCGGATTCCACTGGGGGTAATCGGCATTGTCTACGAATCCCGCCCCAACGTGACTGCCGATGCTGCGGCGCTCTGCCTCAAGTCCGGCAATGCCGTGGTATTACGGGGCGGCTCCGAGGCGATCCATTCCAACCGCGCCATTGCTGCCATTCTGCAGGGGGTGATGAAAGAACTGGGTATCCCCGAGGCTGCCCTGTCGCTGATCCCGTTCACCGAACGGGAAGGGGTGTTGGAGATGCTGAAGCAGGAGGAGCTGATTGACCTGATTATCCCCCGTGGCGGCGAGAGCCTGATCCGCTTTGTAGTAGAAAACTCCCGCATCCCGGTGATCAAGCATTACAAAGGGGTCTGCCACCTGTTTGTAGATGCCTCAGCTGATTTTGAGATGGCCACCCGGATTATCATTAACGCCAAGACCCAGCGCCCCGGTGTCTGCAATGCGCTGGAGACACTGCTGATCCATAAGGATGTGGCAGCAACGTTTATTCCTGACTTTGCCAGGACACTCGGGGATCTGCAGGTTGAACTACGTGGGGATGAACAGTTTCGGAAGTATGCGCCCCAGACCAAGCTTGCCACGGAGGAGGATTGGGCTGCCGAGTATCTGGAACTGATCCTTGCTTGTAGGGTGGTGGATGATATGGATGCGGCCATTGATCATATCAACCAGTACGGATCATTGCACAGTGAGGTGATTGTAACCAGCGATTATGCCAATGCCCAACGCTTTATCAGGGAGGTTAACTCTTCCTGCGTACTGGTCAATGCCTCAACCCGCTTTAACGATGGCGGTCAGTTGGGACTGGGGGCGGAGATCGGCATTTCCACCACCAAGCTGCATTCCTTTGGTCCGATGGGGCTTGAAGATCTGACTACGACCAAATTTATCGTGTATGGGGATGGCCAGGTTCGTTTATAGAAAGGACACACTATAATGAAATCAAAAACTTCGTTTACCAGTGGCATTATGCTGGTAACTCTGGGAATACTCTTTCTGCTTAGTAATCACGGGGTGATCCCGCCACTTGGCCAGTTGCTTAACAAATGGTGGCCAATCTTTATGATAGTTCCTGGTATCCTTATATTGTTGGGACGCAGCGGTGCTTCACGGAGTTAACTGCCCGGCGATCTGGTCTGCCACACGCACCCCATCCAGGGCAGCAGACATAATCCCTCCTGCATAGCCTGCTCCTTCGCCACAAGGATACAGGCCGCGCAGCGTGGGGGACTGGCAGTCCTCCTCCCTCCGCAGGATTCGTAGCGGGGCAGAGGTGCGGGTTTCCACTCCGGTTAAGACTGCTTCCTGCGTTATAAACCCTTTCATCTTCCGATCAAACGAGACAATTCCCTCCCGTAGGGTTTCGGCTACATAATCAGGCAGCACGGTTGCCAGATCTGCCTCAACCGTGCCGGGACGATAGCTTGAGTGGTAGCCACCTCTGCCCTGACCGATAAAGGCCAGCAGGTTCTGGGCCGGGGCATGGTAGTTGCCGCCACCGGCGGTAAAGGCTGTACGCTCCCACTGTTGCTGAAAACGAACCCCGGCCAGCGGATCACTGCCACCAAAGTCTTCGGGACGCACATTGACAACCAGAGCACTGTTGGCAAAGCCGGAATCCCGCCCCAGATTACTCATTCCATTAACCACCACCATTTCTGCCTCAGAAGAGCTGGCAACCACCAGCCCGCCCGGACACATGCAGAAGGAGTAACAGCTACGCTTGGTCAGGTCGTTATTGTAGGTCAGGGCATAGTCGGCCTTGGGCAGGGCCGGGTGAGGCTTGCCATACTGAATCCGGTCGATCACCCCTTGGGGGTGTTCCACCCGCAGGCCGATGGCAAACGGTTTTGGCTCCATCACAAGATTCTGGCGGGACAGCATGACGTAGGTGTCTCTGGCACTGTGACCCACCGCCAGCACCAGATGTTTACAGGGAAGTTCGTCCCGACCATTGCTGCGTGCAGCACAAAGCTGGCCATCACTACTGACAAGACCAGTCAGACAGGTGGAAAAACGGAGGTCTGCACCGCTTTCCAGCAGACCAGCCCGCAAGGCGGCAACCACGCTACGCAGCCGGTCCGTACCGACATGGGGCTTGGCCTGGTAGCGAATCTCCGGCGGTGCTCCAAAGCGGATCAGTTGTTCCAACACCCAGCCGGTATTGGGATCGCGCAGTCGGCAGGTCAGCTTGCCGTCAGAAAAGGTCCCGGCGCCACCTTCACCAAACTGGACATTGCTTTCTGTATCAAGGTGACCATCCCGCCAGAAACGGGCCACATCCTTCACCCGCTCTTCAATCGGTTTACCCCGTTCAATGACCGTTGCAGCAATGCCGTAGGCTGCCAGCCGCAGGGCGCAGAACAGCCCGGCCGGCCCCATACCGACAACCACTACCGGTTCAGTACTGTTGCGTCTGGTAAAAATCTGGGGAAGGGCAACCGGAAGTTGCTCAAGGTTGGGCGTGCCTTGGTGACGTTTCCAGAATCCAGTCTCATCGGCCAGATTGAAACTAACGGTGTAGACCAGCAGCACCCTGGGCTTTTTACGGGCATCAACCCCTTTGCGCAGGATACGGAACTGTTGCAAGGCGTCAGGGTCAAGACCAAAGACCCGCGCTGTAAGGGTAATCAGACGGTCTTCATCCTCGCCTGGCTGGAGGGTGAGATTACGAAAAAGAAACGGCATGGTATCAGTGGAGGGTGGCCTGGGTCTTGGCGCGTTCGATCAGTTGTTCAACCAGAATCACAATATTCAGTGGCGCGGTGGATTTGGGGATATGAAAACGGGCACCCATTTCAGGTGTTTCATGTTCGTGGGGCCCTTCCTGAAACATGGAGGTCAGCAGGATAATGATCGGCTGCCGTTCACCAGCCACCCGGCTGATCTCCATGCAGGTGCTGACGCCACCCATACGGGGCATGACCAGGTCAGAGATAACCACGTCAGGAAACTTTTCAAGGTAGAGCTTTACCCCTTCAATACCATCACTGGCAATAAAGACGTTGAACCCGTTTTCCCTGAAGGCATCCGAGAGAATCCGCTGAAAAAAGGGATCATCATCGATAATTAGTATGTTGGCGCCTGATCTTGTCATAGACTATCAATTCAATCTCTACTTCTGCTCTCTGGGGATGGTTACCAAAAATGTGGTGCCCTGTGACGATGTCTGCTCAACCTTGACATCTCCATGGTAGAGCCGGGCGATACGGCGTGCAACCGGCAGACCGATACCGGTACCCCGGCTTTTGGTTGAAAAAAATGGCTTAAAGATGGCATCCAGATGATCAACTGCGATCCCGCCGCCATTGTCTGAAACACGGACCTCAATCAAGCCTTCCGGGCAGCTGATCCGAACTGAAAGCTGCCCTCCCTGCGGTAACTCTTCCACCGCATTAATCAACAGGTTGGTAAAAATCTGTTCCAGCTCGGTCCGGTCAGCCTTGATTGGCGGGGCCGGTTCCGGGCAGGTGAACTGAACCTGGATCTGGCGGGCTTCTATCTGGGGCGAGAATATCGCCAGGGCATCCTGTACCACCTGATCCAACCGGATATCATCCACCACTAAACGGCTGCGATTGGCCGCATCAACAAGTTTGCGGATGATGCCGTCAATCCGGTCCACCTCTTTCAGGATCTTGCCAAGATAATCGCCGATCTCAATCTCTTCCACCCCTTGACCAAGCAGTTGGGTGAACAGCGAGATTGAGTTGAGTGGATTGCGAATCTCATGGGCCATACCGGCAGCCAGGTAGCCCAGAGCTGCCAATTTCTCTGTCTGTGCTATCTCGGATTGTGCCCGGTGCAGCGCCTCGGTCCGTTCCTGAACTCTGGTCTGCAGTTCACGGTTCCAGGTTTCAATCTCAAGCAGCAGATGTTCCCGCTCAGCCTGCAGCGCCTTGTTGGCCAGTTCGATCTCACGCAGCTTAAGCACTGTATCAAGACGTTCGAGCAAGGCACGGGCATCAAACGGCTTGAGCAGGTATTCTGAAGCCCCGGCCTTCATCAGCTCGACAGCCAGCTCTTCATTACCCCGGCCGGTGATCATAACAACATAGCTGGAGGGATGGTGGCTCTTGATCTCCAAGAGCGCTGAAAGACCGTCTCGATCAGGCAATTGATAATCCATCAGCACCAGTTCCGGCTGATGTTCTGCCAATTGCGCCAAACCGTCTGCAGCGGTACCGGCAGTCAGCACCCGATACCCGCGACGTTGCAGAATGATACTCAGCAGATTTTGAATTGCTGTATCGTCATCGACAATCAGAACTGTTGTCGATGGTGCATCATCGGAGTTCATAGCGTTACCGTTCGTCTGTACAGTTCGGGGCTATGGGGCGGTTACAGGAAGGCGGATGGTCATCACCGGGCAGGGTGCGCTGCGTACCACCCGTTCTGCAGTACTGCCAAAGATCAGATGATCAAGACCGGTACGACCATGGGTACCGATGATTATCAACGAGCTTTCCTGTTCAGTGGCAACCCGGATGATCTCTTCATAGGGGACACCGGCAACTACTGATGTTTCAAAGGCGCTGAACTCTTTCAGGTTTTCGTTGCAGAACGTTTCCATCATCCTGACCGCACCGGCTTCAATCTCTTGTTCAAGTTGCTCAAAGGAGATATGAGGCACATAAAAACCACGCATATCAACCGGTTCATTAATGACATGCAGCACCAGTAGTGATGAGTTAAAGGTCTGAGCCAGGGTAACGGCATATTCACAGGCAACTTCTGAGTAGTCAGAGAAGTCGGTTGCCAACAGGATTTTTTTAAAACGCTTCATCAGTAGTTCTCCTCTCTCGTTGCAGCAGGGGGCGGAAACATCTTACCCATCACCTTCCGTAATTCTTCCAGCCTGAGTGGTTTGTTCAGGTATTCAAAGGCTCCCAGGTTTAATGCCTCAAGGTAGGATTCAACCTCACCAAAGGCGGTAATCATGATCACATTACTGGCGGGATACTCGCGCTTCAACTCGCGCAGAAAGACAAGACCATTCATCTCCGGCATGTTCAGATCGGTAATAATCAGCTCAGCCGGGCTATTCCGCAGGCTGCTCAACGCCTCCAGACCGTTTGCTGCGGTAGTGACTTCATATCCTTCACGGCTCAACAGACGTGTCAGGGCGAGACGGGTATTTTCCTCGTCATCAACCACCAGAATTCTTTTGAGCTGTTCAGCCACGCCACACCCCTGCCCCCAAAATGCCAACTGGTGGTAAGTCTAGCACGGCGTCACGGTCTGTCAAGGCAGACAAGCCAACCTTTATCTTAGCCCCTGCTACTGCTTGATCCCATTTGCATCAAGGATGATATAGGCGGGCTTACCTGCAGGGACCTGCAGCTTGATCGGCTTACCGTTCAGCTCAATATCGACACTACCGGCATCTGTCAGTTCCAGTGCAATGGTACGGCTTGCCTTCCACTCAATCAGGTCACCACTGGTTAGGTCATATCCCTGGGAACCGGCATCATCAATCACAACAGCTAGTGAGCTGTTGCGATTAACCTTCATTCTGATCATAAAACCGTCACGAGGCTTGGAGGGTAGGATTGTCGGCTCTGGCGGCTGCTCCAACACAGCTTCTTGCCGCCCTGCAACATCTGCCGGAACCGTCTTCACACTAGAATGCGCCAGCTGAACAGCAGTTGTGGCTGTAGCCACCGGCAGATCCTGCAACGGCTGCTGAACAGCCGAGGGTTTTGGTCGTTTTAACGGGGGTGGCGCCATGATGATGGCAGATATAATCAGGCCGCCCAGCAACACCGCAGGCAGGACCAGACGCTGCCAGCTAAAACCACCCACTGCCTGGCGCATCTGTTCGGTTTTCTGTGCTTCAGCCGGAAAGGCATTTTCCTGCTGGGCTACCAGTTGGATCAGTTCCTCTGTCTGTAAGCCAAGATAGGTTGCATAGGTTTTCAGGAAGCCTTTCAGGTAGGCCGGACTTGGAAGATCCTGAAACCGGTTATCCTCCAGTGCCCGCAGATAGTTTTTACCTATCTTGGTTGCTTCAGCTGCCTCTTCAATCGAAATATGGCTGAATTCGCGACAACGGCGAAGAATTGAACCGGCCGAGTGCGTTTCAACTTCAGAAGTGGCTGCCTGGTGATCATGTTCCACGAATAGGCTCCTACCTGAGCAGGTCGATATAACCCATGGCAGTGTGGCCGATTTCAGAATCAGGTGAAATCCTGACCACTTCCTTAAAGGCTGCCTTGGCAGCAGCCAACTGGCTTTGCTTCATCAGCGCCAACCCCAGATGAAAATATGCCTGGTTGTAATCAGACGCGATCTCAATCGCCCGACGGTATTCATCAATAGCCTGCTGCGTTTTGCCCTGGGCAAACAGAACACGTCCGGTGGTTACCCTGATCATCGGATTACGCGGATCTGTAGCACGGACAATCTGTAACTCCGCCAAGGCAGCGTTGTAATCCCCCTTGCCAAGGTAGGCTAAAGAAAGATTGATCAAGGCATGGTCATGGCGGGGATAAAAAAGGTCATCCTTGACAGCCTTGAACTGCTGGATAGCATTATCCCAGCGGCTGGTTTCAAGATAGAGTACACCAAGGTCATTACGTGCATCGGAGTAGTTGGGTCGCAGGGTCAAGGCTCGCAAAAAACGCTGTTCAGCAAGATCAAGCCGCCGCTTGCCGGTCAAAGCACGCCCCAGATTATATTGCAGCTCTGCATTATCGGGATCAAGCTTTTCCGCTTCCGTCAAATCGGTCAACGCTGCGGTGTAGTTACGCTCCTCAAGGTATGAGACACCCATCTGGTAGTGATACGAGCCGGGACGCCCGCTTGACGAGGTGGCAGCACACCCGGTTAGTGTTGATGCAACCACCAGAGCTGTCAGCAAGGTTCCGTAACGCATGGGGACTCCTTGTAATGAGTTAAAAACACGTAACATGCTGTAAAAACTACCAGACAACCGTATGCTTGTCAATTAAACCCCAGATCCCGGAAACTGGTTAGCCCCTTGAAGCTGCGATATCGGGCCTCAATCTCCGGGTAGGTCAAACGCTTCATCCGATTCAGACTGAAATCCTCCACGTTGAAGGAGGCCATCACCGAACCGAAGACCAGCGCCTGCCGGATCCCTTCTTCAGAAAGGTCACCGGTATTAGCCAGATAGCCCATAAAACCACCGGCAAAGGTATCGCCAGCGCCAGTTGGGTCAAAGACCTCTTCCAGGGGCCAGGCCGGAGCGGCAAAGACCGTATCAGCAGTAAACATCAGCACACCGTACTCGCCCCGCTTTACCACAAGACGCTTGCAGCCCTGGTTAATCATCTGACGGGCCGCCTTGACCAGGTTTGCCTCACCGGTCAACATGCGGGCCTCCCCCTCGTTGATCACCACAATATCAACCCGCCTCATGACCTCTTTCAACGCCTCCGGCTTGGAAGAAATCCAGAAATTCATACTGTCACAGGCGGTCAGGCGGGGTTTCTCCACCTGATCCAGCACCTGCAGCTGCAGTTCAGGATCGATGTTGGCCAAAAAAAGGACATCGGTAGCACGATAAACAGCTGGCAGTTCCGGCTTGAAATCCAGCAGCACATTCAGCTGGGTGTCAAGGGTCTGGGCCTCATTCAGGTCATAGCCATACTTGCCGGACCAGTGAAAGGTCTTGCCCGGAATCCGCTGCAGCCCCTGCAGGTCAATCTCCCGTGACTTGAGAAAGCTGACATGCTCTTCAGGAAAATCCTCACCCACCACCGCCACCAGCGAGACATCGCTGAAGAAGCTGGCCGAGGTGGAAAAATAGGTGGCAGAGCCGCCCAGCACATTTTCTCCCTTGCCAAAGGGGGTCTCTACCGTATCAAAGGCAACCGTACCGACAACAACAATACCCATTATATAGCTCCTTAGTTCAGATACTTGGAAACAATCGGACCGAGCTTGGCAACGGTGGCAGCCGGAATCATGGAACGATCAGTAATAATAGCGCTCGCCAGGACACTGCCACAGCAACAGCTCTGCTCAAGCAGCGTGCTGTCGTGCATCAGTTGCCGAATAATCGCCTTGGACATGACCACATTTTTGTGCATGACCTCCAGGATAGCCTCCACCGTGACATCATCATGGGAATCATGCCAGCAGTCATAATCGGTGGAGAGTGCGATAACACCGTAGCAGAGCTCAGCCTCACGGGCCAGTTTGGCCTCGGTCAGGTTGGTCATACCGATGATATCACCTCCCATACTGCGGTAGAGATAGGATTCGGCACGGGTGGAGAAGGCAGGCCCCTCCATACAGATGTAGGTACCCCCTTTGTGAGTCACGGCACCGGCAGTTTGGGCGGCCCGGAACAGCTTGTCGGACAGACAGGAGCAGGTTGGATCGGCAAAACCGACGTGGGCCACAATCCCGTTTCCAAAAAAGGTTGCCTCCCTGACCCCTTTGGTACGATCAATAAACTGGTCAGGGATTACAATATGACCCGGCGCAATCGCCTCTTTCAGGCTGCCCACAGCAGAGACCGAGATGATCCGCTGCACACCCAACTGCTTCATGCCATAGATGTTGGCCCGGTAGTTGACCTCCGACGGCAGCAGGCGATGCCCGCGACCGTGACGGGGCAGAAAGGCCATCCTGACGCCGTTCAGCACACCGGTTATATAGGCATCGGATGGCGAGCCAAAAGGTGTCTCAACCGTCACTTCTTCAACCTGCTCCAGCCCTTCCATCTCATACAGTCCACTGCCGCCAATCACGCCAATCATTCCGGTGTCCCTTCTTCCTGATCTTTTTCCTGCTGTTCACGCTGTTTTTTCCGCAACAATTTCTCTGCCACCATGGCTGCTGAGGCCTCACGCTGCGCACGCAACAGCTCGCTGCCGGTGTGGGCTGTACTGGCACCCATACAGAAAAAAACTGCAGGATCGTGCTCCGAAGCACGGGCCACTGCTGCCCTGAAGCGGATCAACCCGACAGCCGTCTGTTGTTCATCCAGCCCCGGCAACAAGATAGCAAAACCGTCCCCACCGGTACGGGAAACAAGATCTTCAGCCCTGAACCCCTCTTTCAGCAGACGGGCAGCCTTCATCAGGATCAGGTCACCTTGCTCCCTCCCCTGTTCATCATTGGTCAGCTGCAGATTATCAAGTGAGGCGATCACCACACTGACCGGAAAACGTCGGCCACGGGAAAGACGTTCAAATTCAGTATCAAAGTAGGCCCGGTTATACAGACCGGTCATCGGATCATGCACCGTCAGATAGGCCAGCTGCTTCTCACGCTGGCGTCGCTCCGAGACATCATGCCCCACGCTCAGAATTTCAGCCTGACCCTTTTCGTCATAGGCAGGCGAATTATTCCAGGCCACCCAGATCCGACTACCATCCCAACAGATGGTTTCATGTTCCGAGGTACGGAACTGCTCAGGGTTGGCACCAATTTCCGCAATTAACTGCCGCAGGCTCTGCCCGGTACTTTCCACCTCCGGCACAATGGTACCCACCAGATGCCGACCCACCAATTCTTCAGGCAGAAAGCCAAAGAATTCACAGGTGTGGGAGTTGGCAAAGGTGATAATGCCGTCACTGGTCCAGCGCAGAATAAAGCTGCTGGAACGTTCCACCAGCTCACGGTAATTACGCTCTGAAAGCCGCATCCGCTCTTCAATCCGTACCCGGTCAGATACGTTGCGGGTCACCCCCTGAAAGCCTTTCAGGTCACCTACCTCATCGCGAATGGCAGCAACCGCTACCTCTGCAGAGACAAACCGGCCTGCCTTCGTAAGAATCATGATCTCCAGCAGCCGATGGCCAGTTTTTTTTCCTGTCTGTTCTTCAGCCACTCTGGCAGCCAGACGACCCAGCACAAAATCACGGGAAGCCGGAGCAAGCAGTTCCGGGAGAGGCCGCCCCAACAGCTCTTCTGGGCTGTAGCCAAATTGCGTGGTGACCGCAGCATTAACGTAGCTGAAACAGAGCTCGCGGTCAGTCTGCCAGATCACATCCGGGCTGTTTTCAACAAGGTTTCGATAGAGGGAGCAGGGTTCGGAATGCATGTCACACCTCGCAGGCGGTTGCCACAAAACGACAGGTTCGGGCACCACTGGCCCAACAATCCACCTCACGCACCACAAAGGGGCGTCCATTGTAACTCTCCAGCAGGGCAGCGATAAAACCTTCGTCATAGGTACAGATGGCACTGTCCTGACTCGGCAGGCCTGAGCAATCCAGATCTTCTGAAACCGTCACCACAAACCGGCCGTCAATCAGGCTTGCTTCTTCAATGGCCAGAATCCCGATCCCCATATCACGCAGAGCCTGGCCAAGCCGCTTAGTGAAGATATGCAGGTCAGCCACCGGCCCGATCAGTTGATCATAAAAATGTTTGCCGGAAAGGTAGCCAGCTTCATATAACATGCTGTCGGCCACAGTCGTGCCGTAATGTTTTTCCAACACCTCCCGCAGGGTAAACTGCATCAGACGATAGGTCTCAACCCGCATCAGCGGCCCCAGGCTTGGGCGGCCGACCTCAAGATTTCCCAGCAGCTCCCAACTAAAGGGATGCACGCACTCAGGATCAGTCATCGGATGACTCCAGAACTGGTTGACAATCCAGCTTTCCCTTCAGCTGACCGCAGGCAGCCGAAATATCACTGCCACGGCTGTCACGGGTGATTACGGTAAAATGACGGTCCAGCAGATACTTGTGGAACGCGTCCAACGCGGCCCTGGTTGGTGGCCTGAAATCAGCCTTTTCATGGGGATTAAACGGAATAAGGTTGATTTTACAGGGGATATCAGACAAGAGCCGCACCAGCCGCTTGGCATCCTCCTGTGTGTCATTTAGCCCCCCCAGCAGGACAT
The DNA here is from genome assembly GCF_030247655.1 of Trichlorobacter sp. Classification (GTDB taxonomy): domain Bacteria; phylum Desulfobacterota; class Desulfuromonadia; order Geobacterales; family Pseudopelobacteraceae; genus Trichlorobacter. Next base: position 38,205 of record NZ_JAOTRZ010000003.1, read on the forward strand.
ATTCGATGGTAATCTTGCGCCGTCCCGGCAGGGGATAGTTTTTCAGGGCAGCCAGCAGCGTAGCGATTGGATAGGCCTTGTTGACCGGCATGATCCGGTCCCTTAGCTCGTCGGTGGTGGCATTTAAAGATACGGCCAGATTGACGGTTATTTCGCGCCCCAACCGTTCCAGTTCAGGCACCAGGCCGCAGGTAGAGACCGTCACCCGCCGGGAGGAGAGCTGCAACCCGTTGTCCTCTGCCATAATCTGCAAGGCCTGAATAACGTTATCCAGGTTGTGCAGCGGCTCACCCATCCCCATCATCACGATATTACGCACATCCACATCGCGCCGCACCGCCAGAATCTGATTCACGATCTCGGCAGTAGTCAGGTTGCGGGTCAGGTTGAAGGTGCCGGTCAGACAAAAGGCACACTGCATAGCACAGCCAGCCTGGGATGAAATGCAGAGGGTGTTGCGATCTTCATCAGGGATGATGACTGATTCCACCGCATTGCCGTCTTCAAGCATAAACAGATACTTGCGGGTACCGTCACTGCCCACCTCGATGGTTTCAGGCTCAAGACGACTGATGTAGGCAGTTTGCGCCAGCTCGGTACGCAGCGCCTTGGAGACATTGGTCATCTCATCAAAACTACTGGCATCATGCTGGTACAGCCATTTAAAAATCTGGGTTGCGCGATAGCGTTCTTTGCCCTGCCCCTGAAGGAACTGTTCCAGGGCAGGCAGAGTCAGGTTTTTGAGGTCAGTTCGGAGGGGATTGGGCATAGGTTACACAAAAAAGCGGCCCTGTCACGTTGGTGAAAGGGCCGCTTCCGTTTGGCTAGCCCACCAGCTCGAAGCTGTTGAAGAAATACGGAATTTCAAAGGCTGCGGTCTCCGGTGCATCGGAACCGTGGGATGAGTTCTCTTCGATATTCTTTGCAAATTCCTTGCGGATGGTGCCGGGCTCTGCATTGGCAGGATTGGTGGCCCCCATCAGAGTCCGCCAGTCAGCAATGGCATTCTCTTTTTGGAGACAGAGCACGATCACCGGTGAACGGGACATGAAGCTGCAGAGGTCGTTGAAGAACGGACGCTCTTTGTGAACATAATAAAATCCTTCTGCCTGGGCACGGGAAAGATGAATCTTCTTCATACCAACAATGGCAAAACCGGCTTCTTCAATCTTGGTGATGATCTTGCCTGACAGGCCCCGCTCAACAGCGTCCGGCTTGATGATGGCAAAGGTGCGTTCCATAACTTTCTCCTTCGTAATTATAAGTGTCAATGAAAGGATGCTCATAGCACGTGACTGCGTGAAATGTCAAGCTGTTACGGGCTATCAGCATGATGCCGAGAAACGCAAAAACAGCCAGCCAGACTGGAGGCGATGCACTTTGTCAAAGCGTTAAATTGTTGCCAATACAGCCTGTTACGTTCTATGCTGCTGACCATGTCCAAACAGAAACCTGCCACACAAACAACCAGCTCACCCCGCCAAGCCGCCTACACGGCTTTGCAGCGGCTATCCGGTAGCGACCTGCATGCCGATGATCTGATTGATCAGGAGTTATCTCACAATCAGCTGCAGGGGCCTGATCGCGGCCTGTTTGCCGAGTTGGTCTTCGGCGTGCTACGCCGTCAGGGGACCCTTGACCACTACCTGAAACAGCTGGTGCAGCAACCCCTTGAACGGCTGGAACTGCCGGTCTTGCTGTTGTTACGCCTGGGGCTGTATCAACTGCGTTACCTTGACCGGGTACCCAGCCACGCTGCAGTGCATGCCACCGTAGAACTGACCAATGACATCCTGCCCCGTGCCAAGGGATTAATTAACGGGGTCCTGCGCAGCTACCTGCGCCAGCAGGAAACGCTTAAACTTCCCGATCCTGCCCTGCAACCAGCAGCCTGGTTATCTGCAGCCTATTCCGTACCTGACTGGCTGGCGGAACAATGGTTGCAACAGTTTCCACAAAATGAAGCAGCCGGACTTGCGGCGGCATCCACCGAAATTCCGCCACTCACCCTGCGGGTCAACACCCTCAGGGCCACCCGCAGCGCCCTGGTGGAACGCTTACAGGCTGCAGAGTTTACCGCTGAGCCATGCCGGTTTGCGCCTGAAGGGATCCAGATCCTGCAGCGCTGCCAGATCACCAGCCTGCCTGGCTTTGATGAAGGCCTGTTTATGGTGCAGGATGAGGCATCACAGCTGGTAGCCCATCTGCTGGCGCCCCAAACCGGTGAACAGGTACTTGATATGTGCGCTGCACCGGGCGGTAAAGCCACCCATCTTGCTCAGCTGATGAACGGCCAGGGCTGCGTTACCGCAACAGACCTGAATGCCCGCCGTATCCGCCGTATCTGTGAGTCTGCAGAACGGCTCGGCTTAACAAATATTCAGGCCGTGGCCGGTGATGCCCTTGGCAACGACTATCTTGAAGGAATGCAGTTTGACCGGATTCTGCTGGATGCCCCCTGTTCCGGCCTGGGTGTCATCCGCCGCAACCCTGAGGCAAAGTGGCGGCTGACACCTGCCGAGATCAGCCGTTGTGCTGCCCGCCAGCGCCTGTTGATTAATGCAGCTGCCGCCCGGCTTAAACCGGGCGGCGTGCTGGTCTATGCCACCTGTTCTACAGCAGTGGAGGAAGATGAAGCGGTAATCAAGGATTTTCTTTCACGTAATCCCGAGTTTGTGGTAGAAAATGGCGCTCAGCTCTTTCCTGAGTGGGCAGATCTGTTTGACAACTCCGGCTATCTGCGTGCCTGGCCCCACCGCCACGGGACCGATGGTTTTTTTGCTGCACGACTGAAGAGGATTAACCGATGAAAAAGATAGCACCATCCATACTTTCTGCTGATTTTTCCCGTCTGGGGGATGAAGTCCGGGCTGTTGAGGCTGCCGGTGCTGATTACATCCATATTGATGTCATGGATGGTCGCTTTGTGCCCAACATCACCATCGGCCCGCTGGTGGTTGATGCCGTGCGGAAGGTTACCAGCCTGCCGCTGGATGTACACCTGATGATTGAAGAACCAGAACGGTATGTAGAGGATTTTGCCAAGGCCGGTGCCGACATCATTGTGGTACATGCCGAGGCCTGCCGCCACCTGCACCGGGTGGTACAGCAGATTAAGGGACTGGGCAAGAAGGCCGGTGTCTCCCTGAACCCTGCTACACCGCTGAATGTACTGGACTATGTCCTTGAAGAGCTTGATCTGGTGCTGTTGATGACCGTCAACCCCGGTTTTGGCGGTCAATCGTTTATTGAGGCCTGTATCCCCAAAATTCAGGCGCTGCGTGGCATGCTGGATCGCCGTGGTTGTGAGGCAGAACTGGAGATCGACGGTGGCGCCAAGCCGTCCAATGTTGCACGGATCGCCCATGCCGGGGCTGATGTTCTGGTGGCCGGCAGCGCCGTATTCGGCAGTAATGATTATGCTGCCACTATTGCTGAAATGAAGCGCCTGATGCAGGAACCTCGCCTGTAAAAAAGGGAGTCTTATGGCTGACAGTGTACTGATCATTGACGACTCTGAAGCTGTCCGGGAGAAGATCATCAAGACCCTGGAGTCTCGCGATCTTTTTTCCCGTTTCTATCAGGCTGAAGACGGCCTGGAGGGGTTCAAGAAACTGCTGGCATCGCCGGTGGATATTATCCTTTGTGACCTTGAAATGCCCCGCATGGATGGCTTCAAGTTCCTGGGGATGCTGAAGGGAAGGCCGGAAGTATCCGACACCCCGGTCATCATCCTTACCGGCAACGACGACCGCGAATTGAAGATTAAGGGACTTGAGCAGGGGGCCTGCGACTTTATCACCAAACCGTTTGATCCTGAGGAGCTGGTGGCCCGGATGCGGGTCCACCTCAAAATCAAACACCTGCAGGACGACCTCAAACGCTCCAATGAACTGCTGCTTGAGCTGTCCAACACCGACCACCTGACCGGCCTGTTCAACCGTCGTTTCCTGATGGAAGCGCTGGATAAAGAGGTACAACGGGCGCGGCGCAAGGATGGTCAAGTTGCCCTGTTGCTACTGGATATTGATCACTTTAAACGGGTCAACGACACCCATGGCCATCTGCAGGGTGATGTGGTTCTGCAAAAGGTGGCGTTGCATATTCAGAAAGAGCTGCGCAGCTACGATATTGCAGCCCGTTACGGCGGTGAAGAGTTCGTAGCGGTATTGCCGGACACCTCCTTAAAGGAGGCCTTTAACGTGGCAGACCGGATCCGGCTTTCAGTACAGGGGATGCGTTTTGCCGGTTCCCTGGCCGATGAACGGGTCACGGTCAGCCTGGGAGTTGCCCTGTTTCCCTCCCCCTGCTTTGATGATATTGACGGCCTGCTACGGGCTTCCGACGAGGCACTCTATCAGGCCAAGGAACGGGGACGAAACCGGGTCATCATCAGCGACCCCGGCTGCAAGCAGTAAACGATTCACCTACTCTATTTACAGGACACTCTACGATGTCACTATTCAAGCGATCTTTTTTTCTCCTGCTCTCGGCGGCCCTGGCCGCCGTTTTTTTATCTCTGCCAGTCTTTGCGGCTGCAACACCGTATCAGATTACTGCTCCCCCCTTGGGAGAACGCTGGTTTTCCATCCTGATCGATAATGAGCAGGTTGGCTTCTACCGCCAGCAGACCGCTGCCCTGCCGGAAGGTGGCTACCGGATTGAAGGGGATGGGTCTGTCAGGATGAAGGTGATGGGCTTTACCAAAGAATCCAGCTCCCGGGAGATCTATCAGATCGCGCCAAATCTTGCTTTAAGAACCGTAGAGGTTGAACAGACCATCAATGGCAGCAAATCCCGTCTGAACGGCAAGATGGTTCCTGGTGGGCTGCAGATTAAACGGGAGGCCAACGGTAAAAGCAGCGTAAAAATCCTGAAGACCAAGTCAGAACTGTTTCCCGGACCGACCCTGAACCTGATGCCGCTTTTCAAAGGTACGGCAATGGGAAAAACCCTGCGGTTATTCAGTTTTGACCCTGAAGAACTGGCTATCAAAGAGGTTAAGATCATGGTACTGGGAGAAGAGAAGACGCCCGACGGCCAACCTGCGCTAAAGCTTCGTAACAACCTGTATCCATTTGTTGACAATGATATCTGGGTAGATCAGCTAGGCAATACCCTGCTGGAATCAGTACGGGACGGGCTGGTGATTACCAAGGCTGATCCGCCTGAAAAACTGGCCGCTTTTATCAGCGGCATGGTCCTTTCAAAAAAAGACCTGATCTATGATTTCAGCCAGGTACGGATCAGTCCGTCTCTCAAGCATGCTCCTGCAAAACTGGCTGGCCTATCCGTAGAGATCAGCGGTTACGGTGATCAGATCCCTGTGTTAAGTAACGGTTCACAACAGGTTGAGCGTCAGCAAGACAAGGTAGTCATTACTACCGGTAGCCTGCGCAAACCGGCTGAAGCAGTGCTCACGGTTGCAGAAGAAGCATACCTGCAGCCTGCCGAAGGGATTGAGTCCACGGCAGCAGAAATAATCAGTAAATCAAAAGAGTTGACGGCTAACTTAAAAACCGGTCAGGAACGGGTTCAGGCGCTGACAACCTGGACTGCCAACTGGCTTGAGGACAGTATTGAAGATGGCGGTAGCGCACTAGTGGCGCTTGGCAAAAAACGAGGCAATTGCCAGACACATGCCAAGTTGTACACCGCTCTGGCACGTGCTGCGGGCATCCCGACCCGTTTTGTCTCCGGTCTGGTCTCCCAGGACGGAACCGGCTTTCTCTACCACAGTTGGGCAGAAAGCCTGCTGGAGGGACGCTGGATAGCGGTTGACCCCACCTTTAATCAGGTTCCGGCTGATCCAACTCACCTGGCCTTTTTTGAAGGCAACCGGTTGACCGATCTATCGCCACTGGTGGGGGTAATTGGTAAAATCAAGGTAACCATACTGGAAGAACGATAGCACTACCCTAAAACTGCAACAATTGTGCAATTTCCTGCTGATCAATACTCTCTATCGGCCCGATAACCCCTAGAAAACGGTTTTCGGGCCTAAACAGTTCTGCTGCCAGCCCTTGCAACTCTGCCGCAGAAACCTGCGCAACCAGCTGCTGGTCATCATCAATACTGCGGGACACCCCCATCAGCGTGCCCCAGCCAAACCGGATCCCCATCTCGCTGACCGAATCACGGCTGTAATCCAGATCTGCCAGATAAACGGTTCTGACTCGCTCCAGTTCCGCTTCCGGCACCGGAGACGCTGCCAGTAACCGTAACTCTTCCAGGGTTGCCTTCAACACGGTGGCCAGATTTTCAGGTGCGGTTGAGAGATCAATCGAAAGACAGCCGGTCTCATCATAACTGCCGATTGAGGCATCAACCGAATAGATCAGCCCCAGACGTTCACGTAACGCCAGGTGCAGCCGCGAGCATCCACCCCCTGCCAGAATCCTGCGCAGCAGCTTCAGGGTGGTCAGCTCCGGCGCTGCACGGTGGCAGGAGCGGAATGCAAGCTGCATCGTAATCTGGCTATCAGAATCCCTGACAAACCTGCAGCTTGGGCCAGCCCCCAGTGGCGTTACAACCGGTTGTATCGCCGGCACTTCTGCCCCTTGCCAGCTCCCCATAAAACGCTCTGTTGCCTCCACAATCAGGCTGTGCTGCACAGGACCTGCTGCCACCACCACGGCATTGTTAGGACGATACCAGGTGGCAAGGTGCTGGTACAGATCCTGTTCCGTTATCCGGGCAATATCTTCCAGACTGCCCACCGTGGATTCCCCCAGCGGGTGATCAGGCCAGAGCATCCGCCCCACCACCAGATCAGGGCTGATTTCATCGCCATCCTGGCTGATATCCTCCAGCGCCTCTTCACCGATAATTCGACGCTCAAGCTCGATCCCCTCCAATCGGGGACGTAACAGCATGGAAGCCAGGATTTCAAGCCCTTGCGTTGCATAACGGGGGTGAATCCTGCCATAGTAACAGGTTGAGTCGGCATCGGTGGCAGCATTGATTCCACCCCCCAGCGACTCGAAAGCTGCCTCAATCTCAAGTGAGCTGGCGTACTCGGCAGTCCCACGAAACAGCATATGCTCCAGAAAGTGCGACAGACCGGTTCTTCCGGCCGGATCGTTACGGCCACCCACCTTCAGGTAGACCGCCACATCAGCGCTGTGCAGGTGCGGCAACTCCACCGTAACCACCCGCAGACCATTGGCCAGTGTTGTGCAACTGGGCCTTTTCATCGTTTTTCCAGTGCTTGGCGGATCTGGTTACAGCGCTGGCGATACGCTTCTGAAGTAAGGATAGTTTCTACATGGGGTTCAGACCAGATCGGCCTTGGCCACAACGATTCACTACTGAAGCGTGGCACCAGATGCCAATGGATATGGGGCACCATATTACCCAGCAGCTCATAGTTGATCTTGTCCGGCTTGAAAAGAGCAGCAAGGGCGGCTGCGGTTCTGGTCACCTCTTCCATCATCCCCTGACGGGTCTTGAGATCCAGATCAAACAGTTCGGTGCTATGCTGCTTGCTAAACAGCAGACAATAACCGGGGAAAAACTGATCACGGTTCAGGATCAGGTAACTGTATTCAAACTCCATAATTCTCAGTTCAACATCATCATCCCAACGGCTGCACATCGGGCAGGCTGGTGTTTTTGTACAAATCATGATTTCTCCACAAGTGGTAACTGCAGGGTAATGGTGCAACCGCTACCGGGACCGGCACTTTCAGCCTGCACCGTGCCTCCGCAACCTTCAATAACCGACTGGACAATATACAGCCCCAGGCCAGTTCCGCGAATCCGTTCATCAGGTTGTTCTACCCGGTAGAAACGGCGAAAGATCTTACGCAACTCACCTGCGGCAAGACCGCGACCATGATCCTTCAGCGAAATAGCCGCCCAGCGGCCTTTGCGGCTCAGCCGTAACTCAAGTTCCGGCACACCGGGCGAGTACAGTACGGCATTTTCCAACAGGTTGCGCAGCACCGTGCCCAGCTCATCAGGCTCCACCGCCGCCTTCAGATCAGATTCAAGCTGCAGCTCAAGTCGGGTGCCCGGAGGCAGGCGGTCACGGTTTTCATCCAGATATTTCTGCAAAAAGGCCGAAAGATCAATCACCCGCCGGTCAGCCGGTCGACGACGTTGCTCAATCCGGGCGGCCAACAGCAGATTGTCGATCTGGGAATGCAGACGATGGGTATCATCCAGCATGGTATCCACAAAACTATCAAGACGCTCTACTGATGGACGGCGTAACTGAATCGTCTCAAGGTGAAGCTGAATTGATGCCAGGGGTGATTTCAGTTCGTGGGTCACCTGGGTGATAAACTCACGCTGTTCCTGATACAGACGAGACTGACGTCGCCAGAAGATGAACAACGTATAGACACCAGCCAGAATAGCTGCCAGCAGCAGCAATCCCTGCACCAGTGGTGACCAGCCCTCTGTCCGGGCCAAAAGCTCGGGGCTGTAGCGACCAGCCAGTTCCTTTAGCTGACGATGCCGGCCCACGAACCAGGTCACCCACAGCACCACTACCACCACCCAGACCAGCTGGATAGCAACCAGTGCAATCACGGGGTTAACTATACGACGAATCAGCTTCATCTGATATGACACGTCTTTCCTGGTTGAATTTGAAACATTGTTCTGTTATAACCCAAATCCGCTATAGATGACACCACTAACTATGTACAAAATAAGGAACAGTAATGGCATCCTACGACTTCACCCGCCTCAAACGTCTCACGATCATCTACAACGTAGTGCAGGTCGGCCTGCTTGGACTGTTGATGTTTATGGCCTACAATTTCATGCTGGCTTTTGCCAAGTACGGTATGTCCGGTTTATTTGTCAAGAGCTTCATTATGGCAGTGACGGTGCAGCTGATCTGTATGTATCCTGCCTGGTGGCTTGCCCGCAAGGATGTTGAGGTTGAGGTTGAGACAAGCCTTGTGGGGGTTACGCCTGAGCAGCTGTTGGCGCTACGCCGCAGACGGTTGATTGGTGATATCTGGAAACTCTCCGCCCTGGGTGCCTTTGTGGTCTTTGTGTATATGTCACCCAGTGTGGAAAAAGGTCGTGGCGCATCGCTGATCCTGTCGGTTTCCTACTACTCATTCCTGCTGGTGGCCCTTACCTACTTCCAGAGTTTTAACTTCATTACCAAAAGGCGCCGCAAAGAGCTTGCCTGAGAACTAACACCATCATCAATGAAACGGCCCGATATTTACCGGGCCGTTTCTGTTTCAGCTAGTCATTACCACGGCCGTGTCCATGGCCATGTTTTTTATGTTCTCTCCGCTCTTCTCGTCTTTCTTCTTTACGACGGTCCTTCTCATCCCGCCACTCTTCTTTGCCCTCTCTGCCGGGCCGGAAATGTTTGCCACGGTAGTGATCACGCTTTTCATGATAGGCCCGGTATTCATGATCGCGATAATAACGGATCTTTTCCACCTTGTATTTTCTGACCGGTGGAGGAAGCTGCTCGTAGCGGGTTACCGCCCAGGGACCATTATAATGATTGGCCCGATACCAGTGATTACCCTGGAAGAGGTAGTAGACACCGGAAATAAGAACCATATCATGGGGCATATCCACCCCCACATAGAATCCCAGAGAAGACGGAGCCAGAAAGAGCGGCGGTGCGTCAAAGACCACCCGGGGAGCAACCACGGCCACGCGCGGTGGCGGAGGCGGTGCAGGCACACCCAGGTTAACATTGACGTTAAAATTGGATTCAGCAGTTCCAAGTGACGGGACCGCCATAAGAGCTGCCAAAGCCAGAGCTGTTGTGATTCGCATCTGCTGTTTCCTCCTTAGTATAGAATGTCACAATCATAGCATATTCAATGCCATGATTGGAAAAACTGCTCCATCCGGCTGAATACTTCATCCAGTGGGGCGATCAGCTGGGCGGCCTCTGGCAGAGATTTCCTGAAGCGCGCACCATAATTCTTGGTCACCATCCGGCTGTCCAGGATCAACACCGCACCGCGGTCGCTCCGGCTGCGAATCAGGCGGCCAAACCCCTGGCGCAGCTTGAGTACCGCCTGGGGCACTGACATCTCCCGGAACGGGTCACCACCCAGAGCAGTGATCCGCTCAGCTCGCGCCTGCTGGATCGGTTCAGTGGGCACCTGAAACGGCAGGCGGGCAATCACCACCAACCGTAGGGCATCCCCCTTGACATCCACCCCTTCCCAGAACGAATCCGTCCCAAACAGCACCGCATGCTGATCTTTACGGAATTGAGCCAGCAGTTGATGCCTGCCTCCCCCTTCACCCTGACGCAGCACGGTGAGCCCCTGTTGTTCCAAAGCACTTTTCAATGCCGCATGGGTCTGGCGCAAAAGATCAAAGGAGGTGAACAGCACAAAGGCTCCCCCACGGGAGAGACTGACCGCCCGCAACACCGCATCGGCCAGCGGCTGACGGAAGGCATGACTGGTGGGATCAGGCAGGTCACGGGGGATTGCCACCAGCGACTGTTTGGCATAATCAAAGGGCGAAGCCAGGGCCAGTTCCTGCAGCCGCTCCGGCTCCAGCAGATCAAGCCCGGTTCTCCGGCGAACATAACCGAAGGAGCTACCCACCGTCAGAGTGGCGGAGGTCAGTACCACCGTGGGGATCGGATCAAACAGGGCGGTCTTGATGGTTTCAGCCACATCCAGAGGGGCCACACAGACCGTAGCCTGACTTCCCCGGCTGGTCTGTTTGGACTCCAGCCAGCAACAGGCCTCTGGATCATCGCTACAGAACCAGGCCAGTTCACGACTGATCGCCACCAACCGCTGACCAATACCAAAGGCATCGGTCAGCAGCCCGTTCACCGTCTGCATAACCGTGTCCGGCAGCTTGGCTGCAGCCCGATCCAGCGCCCCCAGACCGTCGGCCAGTTCCTGTAACTGCTCACCCAAACGCTTCAGACGGGATTCCAATTCATGCCAGAATGGCGTAGCCCGCACCTCCGGGGTAATCCTGCGCTTCAACTCACCACCGCGCTGATCATCACCCCGTTGCATTTCAGCCTGTAAGGTCTGGGCAAGCCAGTCCAGCTCGCGCTCAACGCTGCCTGACAGCTCATGGGTCTGGGGCAGCAGGGCCGCCTCGATCAGACCGGACAGCTCCTGATACAGGGCATCCAGTTCTTCCGGCAGTTCCTTGCCGATCCTGGTGTTCAGCACCGCCAGGATACCGGCTCTACCGCCGGATGGTGCCAGCCGGGACAGCTGCTTCATCAGCCCGCCCCGGCTGATCCTGACTGACAGCGCGCCGGTGGCGGCCTCTTCCAAATGGTGAGCCTCATCAATGATCAGACGGCTGAAGGGGGGCAGGATGGCAACGGCATCGTAGCCGCTCTCACGGCGCAGGGCGATATCAGCAAGCAGCAGGGCATGGTTGACCACCAGCAGTCGGGCCGAGGCAGCATCACGACGGGCCTTATAGAAAAAGCAGCGGTTAAACTCCGGGCAGCGGGAACGTCCACACTGGTCAGCCTCACAACGCAGGTCATCCCAGACCTCCCAGGCAGGATGGAAGGAAAGGTCGCTCAGGCAACCGCTGCGGGTAGTCTCACTCCAGGCAGCTATGGCCTGTAACTCCTCTGAAGCGCTGTCCGGGAACAGGGACGGCTCATCCAGCACGCCGCCCAGTTTACGCAGACAGAGGTAGTTGCCCCGTCCCTTGACCAGGCAGGCGGTGAACTCTGTGGCAGCATGACGCTGCAGCAGGGGGATATCCTTCTTGATCAACTGTTCCTGCAGGTTGATGGTGTTGGTGGAGATTACCACCCTCTGGTCATTACGCATGGCCCAGAGCAAGGCAGGCACAAGATAGGCCAGCGACTTGCCGGTGCCGGTACCAGCCTCAATCAGCGCCACGGTGTTGTCGTTAAAGGAGGTGGCCACGCTAAAGGCCATCCGCACCTGCTCATCCCGCTTTTCATAACCTTTGAGGTGCTTTGCCAGCATCCCATCACCGCCAAAGACCTTTTCCAGCTCATCAAAATTAAGCAGTTCGCCGGTACGGGGAGTATGGGGCGCCACCACCAGATAGCAGCGCTGGCAGTCATTGTCGATAATACCGAAGCCGATGCCGTTGTTACCGCAGACAGAGGCCAGATCCAGATCAGCATCAGAGGGGGTTAGTTCACCGGAAGGGTGGTTGTGCAGTACCATCTGCCCGGCAGAGGCGCGAGAGAGAATAGCTGGCACGGCGTGTTTGTTACCACGGGCTATGGCCTCGGCAGAGACCATGCAGCCATTATCATCCAGGCAGGCAATGAAGAAGACCTCATTACCACGGGCCTGCTTGATCTCAAAACGGATCAAGCTGCTGCAGTCAGGGGAGAATTCTGTGGCCACCTCAGGTGCAGCTTTCCCACAGTTGGTACAGCTCTTCTAACTTGGTATTTAAGGCGGTATGCTGCTCACCGGCTGCCAGACCTTGCTCAGGATTATCAAAGAAACCAGGGCTGTTCATCTCGACCTCTAGCGTTGCAATCTGCAGCTCAACTGCGGCAATCTCTTTTTCAATGGTCTGTTGTTGCTTTTCGCGGGCCTGTTCCTCCCGCTTGCGGCGTTTCTGTTCTTCTCGATCCTTGACTCGTTCATCCTTGTTCTGGGGGGGCAATGCTTCAGGAGAACCGTTTGCTGTGGTGTCGGCAGCTGGCCTGGCCTGTCGAACTGATGTCAGTGTGGGCTGGACGGCTTCACTCTCTTTTTTTGAGAGGTAGTATTCATAATCGCCGTAATAATCGGTCAGTGCACCTTCACCAACCTCCACAATCCGCGTTGCCAGACCGTTCACAAAGTAGCGGTCGTGGGAGACAAACACCACGGTGCCATCAAACCCCTTCAGGGCATCCAGCAACACTTCTTTACTGAACAGGTCCAGGTGGTTGGTGGGCTCATCCATCAATAGCAGGTTGGAGGGACGCAGTAGCATCTTGGCCAGGGCCAGACGGTTACGCTCACCGCCGGACAGTACCCCGACTTTTTTATGGATATCATCGCCGGAAAACAGGAAGGCCCCCAGAATATCCCGCAGCCTGGGCACCATCTCATAGGGGCAGTCACTGTACAGCTCATCATAGGCGGTTCTGGTTGCATCCAGCACATTGGCCTGGTCCTGGGCAAAGTAGTCAGCCACCACATTATGCCCCAACTTCAGACTGCCGCCCTGGTACTCGCCACCGGCCAGCACCGCCATCAGGGTGGATTTACCAGCCCCGTTGTGTCCAACCAGGGCAAGCCGTTCACCCTTTTCAACGGTCAGATCTACCTTATTCAGGACAACATTGCTGCCGTAGCTGCGGGTCAACCCCTGCAGTTCCAGCACAATCCTGCCGCTCTTGGGGGCATCAGGAAACTGGAAGCGGATCTTCTTACGCTCCGGCGGCAGTTCAATCCGCTCCACCTTTTCCAACTGCTTGATGCGGGACTGCACCAACGAGGCTTTGTTGGCCTGATAGCGGAATCGCTTGATGAAATCTTCAGTCTTCTGCACCTCTTCATCCTGCAGCCTCTTGGCCTCCCGCAGGGCAACCACCCGTTCTTCCCGCTGCACCAGGTAGGTGGAGTAGGAGCAGTGGTAGTCGGCAATGGTATGATTCCAGACCTCAGCAATGCGGGAGCAGACCTGGTCCATAAAGAAACGGTCGTGGGAGACCAGGATGACGGAACCGGGGTAGGAACAGAGGTACTGCTCCAACCAGTTGCGGGCCTCAATATCCAGGTGGTTGGTGGGTTCGTCCAGCAGCAGCACATCCGGTTTCTGCAACAGAAGCCGTGCAAGAGCGATCCGCATCTGCCAGCCGCCGGAGAACTGGCCGCAGTCCTTATGCCAGTCTTCCTGACTGAACCCCAGGCCCTTCAACACGGTGCCGATCTCGGCCTCCATGGTGTAGCCGCCGCGGTGTCGGAACTGTTCCTGCAACTCACCATACCTATGCAGCAGGTTGTCATGTTCGCTGCCATCATGGGGCAGCTGCTCCAGTTCCTGTCCCAGACGGTGCAGTTCTTCTTCCAGAGCCAACAGTTCTGACAGGGCAGAGCGAGCCTCATGGAACAGTTTGCGGCCGCTGGTGACAATGCCGTCCTGAGGCAGGTAGGCTGCCTTGGCACCCTTGGCAAGCTGGATATCGCCGCTACTGGACTCTTCCAGCCCGGCAATGATCTTCATCAGGGTTGATTTGCCAGCCCCGTTTTCGCCGATCAGGGCGACACGCTCACCTTTACGCAGATGCCAGGAGATGTTCGCAAACAGAACACGACCGGCATAGTCTTTTGAGAGATTAACTAGTTGGAGCATGGTTTAGTTGTGGTCTGCCGTGTCTAAAATAATTGAACCGTCACGAAAGGTAATCCGGCGGGAGGCATATTCTGCCACTTCTGGTTCATGGGTGATCATCACAATGGTGATGCCTTGTGTGTTCAGGTCAGTGAAGAGTTGCATGATTTCATGGGTGGTGGTGGTATCCAGATTGCCGGTGGGCTCATCAGCCAGTATCACCGCCGGTTC
>NZ_JAOTRZ010000261.1 GCF_030247655.1 Trichlorobacter sp.
GCAGACAGGGAAATCAAGGCCGTCGAACTCTCCAAACAGTGTGGAGGTGTTTAGCTTGAAGTAGATGTGCAGATCATTGCCAAGCCGGTCAAAGACCTTTTGTGTCTTGGGTAAGACCTTTTTTCTCGGAGGTAGGTGTGGGTTCTTAACCAGTTCAAACAGGTTGGCATAGCCACCTTCACCCTGAAACGAGAATACCTTTTTGGGGGCAAGGCCATAATCCAGCCATGGCATCATGTGGCGGATCATGCACTCGATTGAAATTGTGTGGGCTTTCTGGTTCCAGTAATCACATAAGTACGATTCTGATGATACCTTGTCTGCAAGCATCTGGGCAAATTGTAACCGGTATTTGCTTCGGGCGATTCTGGCGGCCTTCACACCAATGCTGAACAGCAGTGGCAACTGTTCCTGAGCCGCACAGCAGTAGGCAAGAGCCAGATCTGTCTGCCCGGCTTTCATGGCACGCTGACCATTTCTTACAAGATCACGAACAAACGGCAGCTTGGCGTTGATCTCTGCTTCTTTGCCTTGAGTGCGGCGTTTCATGGTTGGCCTCCTGCGCAAGGTTCTCAGCTTTGATCACAGTATGACAGTAGACCCTCCCCAAAGAATGTCATAGGTGTTAATATTTTGTCTTCCGCTTGTTCCCACTAATGTTCCCGCAGCAAAAGAAAAAGGACTTAACCGATATTGGCTAAGTCCTTATCTTCTTTGGAGCGGGAAACGGGGGGTCTACGCGATCAAATGAAAAGATTGAAATGCAGCTGTCTTTAACTTATCTCAACAAAATCAGTATATTCTGCCTTTACTTTTCTACGGGGGGGGCGTTTAGAAGCATCTAAAAACACCCCAAATTAGATGGGCCTGCAAAAGTTTTACGAAAGATTAAACCTGAATCTCTTCTGGTTTCAGCCAAACCATTTTACCGCCCTTCATCACTACCACCGGATTACCAGCCTGTTTATGGCGCTTCAAAGCATCCCTTACGCCTTCAGCTAGAGCTAAGCTAATACGGTCACGGTCAGCAATTACTTCTTCGATCCTATCTTTGTATTGAGCAGCCATTGTATTCTCCCGAAATTTGATCCCATACTATATGATTCTGTATAAAAATACCAGAGTTACGGTCATGACATGCAATCAGTTCTGGTTTTATCCCCCCTGAGTTTTCAAACATATGCCATGTATCGGCAAGCGGCATATAGCGGTTGAAGAAGTTTTCAAGCCCGGCATGGTACCTGCGGCGGATGGTCTCTTCCGGTACATTGTGACCGCCCATCTGGACCCGTTCGGCAACACGGGCAATGGCAAACTCAGGGGAGGGGAGCCAGAGGTAGAACAGGTGAAAAGTATATCCAGTCTGCTTCAAATTCTGAATCCAGTGAGCAAAGGTCTTGCTGGCAAGAGTTGTCTCAAAGGCAAAGTCTTCTTGATCTCCTGCCAACTGCTGCAGACGCTCCAGCATCACCCGGCCAGCCTGAAACGCTGCCTTTTCCGGGTTGAAGGCGGAAAGACCTGCTGCAATAGTGTCGGCATTTACAAACTCCGTAACACCAAGCGCCCCCTGCAGGATTGCCGGTGCGGTCGTTGATTTTCCGGCACCATTGGGGCCAGCTATGATGATAACGTGAGGCATAAAACTCCATATACGTACAAAAAAAGGCCGACACAAGTGTCGGCCTTTGGAGCTTTTGGAGCGGGAAACGGGATTCGAACCCGCGACCTTCAGCTTGGGAAGCTGACATATATTAATAACTATGTGTAACAAAGTATAACTTTTTGCACGCCTACTCAAATAATATTACTGTGTTTTGTTGTAGTTGTGGACATTTTATATAACATTTGATAACTTCTCGAATCATTTGCTATCGCCATCCATTTGTTCCCACGGTGTTCCCATGCCCCCTAAAAAAGGTAAAATCACGTTTACCGTCAAGTGGCTTAATGCTCTCAAGCCTGCCGAGAAAGAATTGACCTGGACTGAGTCGCACGGATTTACTATACGGGTTTTGCCTTCAGGTGTCAAAACTTGGTGGTACTATTACATCCTCAATGGTAAACGCAGAAAAATGAATTTGGGGATTTATCCTTATGTTTCACTCGAGGAGGCTAGAAAGCTGCATAGAGAGGCTTTGGGGCAAGTCGAACGTGGAATGGATCCCATGGCTCCTCCTCCTGAGCCAACACCTGAACCTGAAGTTCTTACAGTAAATGCTTTGGCGGAAAAATGGATCGAGCATAGCCAGAGAATTCACACTAAAAAATGGTCAAATACGCTGATTCTAGCGTTGAAGAAAGATTTTCTCCCCTCACACGGCCATCGTTTAGTAACTGAACTAAAGCGGAGGGATGCGATTGAAATCCTAAGAATCAAATCTTTAACTGCTCCAGGACAGGCTGTTAATTTACATAAATCTTTGCGTGGTATGTGGGAATTAGGGGTAAACCCAACATTCGTGCAACCAAGTGCAAAGTAGCTACATTGAAGCATCTTAATTAATTGAAATGACATTATCTTTTTCCTATTTTAAAACTCCTAATTTGGGGTATGGATTTTGGCAAGAGGCTGGAAGCATTCAGGAAGGCAAGCGGGCTGACTCAACAGCAGTTGGGGGAGAAGGTCGGCGTATCAAAGCTGGTGATTGCCTATTACGAGGGCGAGACGAGCTATCCGCCCGCCCACTTGGTCAGCCCGCTGGCAACGGCGCTGAACGTTTCGACGGGTTACCTTGCCCAGCGGGTTGGTGACCGTTGCGACCTGATTGCCGGAGTTGTAGGTGTACGTAGTTGTCTTGCCCAGTGGATCAGTTATGGTCAGGGTATTGCCGTTTGCATCATGGGTCAGCTGATAGACTGCTGCAATGGGTGGAGTGCCGGTTGCTGGCAGGGTGACACTGAGCAGGTCGTTGGTGGTGGCATGATAAGCCAGGCTGGTAACCTTGCTACGGGGATCGGTGATGGTCAGCAGGTTGCCTTTGCTGTCGTAGGTGTAGTTGGTGGTTTCATTTGCCGGGTTGGTGGCGGATTGAGCAGCAATTTTACGCAGTGATGCCCACCGCCTGTGACGTACATGCTTGCGGCGGGGAAGTCGGCTGTTATCTGGATAATATACCGATTGTGGAAGCATTGAGCCTCGTGTCAGAGGGACAGCACAGAATGGGTATGGTGTCCCTCTATTCCCTCGGTATGGTGTCCCTCTATTCTCCAGGCAAATAGCCTGTGTATGGGCCGTTATTTACAGAATTTCCGCTCGAATCGCCTGTAATAACGTTCCTGTCCCGACCAGTACGTGGACATCATTGCGGAGAAGCATAGGCCGCCCAGGAAGGCGGCAGAGGCTTAATCCCAACAGCCTTGGCGGTTTGTCAATTGCGTAGGCCTGACACTGGGGGATTTACTCAAAATAAATCTTTCCCCTTTCCCCGCAGCCTTTCCCTTAATCTCTAATTATTTCGTATTTTTCAATAAAAGCATCTATCTTGAATTTTTCTAGTATCTCCGTAAAATCTTTTTCAGGAATAAAATCGCAGTTACATATAGTTATATCATCTTTTTCTTTTGCCAAAACAACAGCATTTCCATTTAATGCCAACCCCCATGAAATATCTTCCATGTTGATTTGATCAGTCAGGTTTTTAAAATTATCAAAATCATGAAATGAAATTAGATAATTATATTCTTTTGAAA
>NZ_JAOTRZ010000262.1 GCF_030247655.1 Trichlorobacter sp.
CAAGTAATTTATGATGTATTTTTCGATTTAAATTATTTTTTTGTTTTGCATAAAACGAATTTTATACCTTCGTTTTGAAAAGCTGTAATCATTTATCATTATTTCTATTGAATAATCCAACGTTATCCCGCCACAGGTATAAACGAGATCCCCCTAGACAAAAAAAAGGGGAGGCCGAAGCCTCCCTGATTGCAGTGCTATTGCTGTACAGTTTTAGTGATCAACATTCTTTTCTTGGCCATGCCGCTTCATTGGTGGCTTTCAGCTGGACCTGCTGAGGATCTGGTTACTTCTTCTGCGCGGCTCCTTGCAACTTGTCAGCCTCAGCCACCCAGCCGCCACCCATCGACTTGTAGACAGAAATCAACGACACCAGCAGGTCATAGTGGGTCTTGGTCTTGTCCAGCTTGCCGGAAAACAGCGACCGGTCAGCATCCAGCACCTGCAGGTAATTTGAGGTACCTGCCTCAAACTGCAGGCGAGCCAGGCGATCATACTCTGAAAGTGAATCCACCTGCCGTTTCTGAGCATCCAGCTGTTCCCTGCCCTTGGTGGTCTTGATCAGGGCATCTTCAACTTCCCTGAATGCGGTTAAAATCGTCTGCTGATACTGGTACATGGCCTGCTGTTGCTGTGACTCCGCCTGTTTTACCTGTCCGGCGGTCTGACCAAAATTGAAAAGCGGCTGGGCCAGTTGTGCTCCCGCAGACCAGATACCGGCACCCGGCACAAACAGTTTGCTGATGTCACCACTGGATACCCCCAAGGCACCGGTCAGAGAGATCTTGGGAAAATAGGCTGCCTTGGCCACGCCGATCTCAGCATTGGCAGCAATCAGGCTCTGCTCTGCCTGAATGATATCAGGGCGCCGTTCCAGCAGCAGGGACGGCAGACCGGCCGGAATACCTGGCGGTATCAGCTCATCAATGGTCTTGCCCCGCGGAATTGGACCTGGCGCACGCCCCAGCAGCAGCGAAATCAGGTTCTCCTGCTGACGCACCAGCGATTCATAGCTGGGAATGGCCTGACGGGCAGCCTCATAATTGGATTCAGCCTGGGACAGTTCAAGTCCGGAAATGGTACCGTGCTTAAAACGTAGCTGGAACAGTTTCAAACTTTCGGCATAGGCCTTTTCCGTATCACGGGCTATTTCCAGTTGGCGGTCCATCCCCCGCAGTGTGATATAGCCACTGGCCACATTGGAGACCACAGTCATGATCACCGCACGGCGACCAGCTTCGCTGCCCACAATCTGGGCCTGGGCTGCCTCGCTGGAACGCCTGATCTTGCCCCACAGATCAAGCTCCCAGGTGGCGTTAACCGTGGCCTGATAGCTCTGGGTGGTGGTGCCTCCGCCATGGGTTGCGCCGGGATTAAAGCCAGCCGATATCTGCGGGAAGTACTGGGAACGGGTGGTATCAAGCACCCCCAGGTACTGATCCACCTTGGCCGTGGCGCTCTTCAGGTCCAGGTTACCCCGCACTGCGGTCTCAATCAGATCATCCAGCACCGTGTCGCCAAACAGTCTCCACCACTGGGTATTGGCCAGATCAGCGGCTGCCTTGTACTCCACATTCCATTGATCAGGCGCTTTGATATCAGGCCGGACATAATCGGGACCGACCGTACAGCCGGTTACCAGCAACAGTATACACAGAAGAAGATTACGCATGATCCGAGTCCCCTTTCGGCAGGGGCTTGACACCCTTTGAACGACTGAAGATGCCGCTGGCAGACTCAAGCACCACAAAGAAGAGCGGTACAAAGAAGGATGCCACCAGGGTAGAAGCCAGCATACCGCCGATCACACCGGTACCGATGGCACGCAGGCTGTTGGCACCGGCACCGGAAGCGGTTGCCATCGGTACGCAGCCCAGAATAAAAGCCAGCGAGGTCATCACAATCGGGCGCAGACGCAACCGGGCAGCCTCAATGGCCGCTTCCGCCGGCTCCATCCCCTTTTTCAGGTTATCAGACGCAAACTCTATGATCAGAATGGCGTTCTTGGCAGACAGCCCCACCAGAGTGACCAGACCGACCTGAAAATAGACATCATTTTCCAGACCACGCACCCAGGTAAACAGCAACGCACCGCAGAGTGCAAAGGGGACCGACATTACCACCCCCACCGGCAGGGACCATTTTTCATACTGGGCTGCCAGAATCAGGAAGACCATGATCAGACCAAAGGCAAAGGCCATGGTTGAGGTATTGCCAGACTTTTTCTCTTCAAAGGCCTGACCTGACCAGGCAAAGCCATAGCCTTCCGGTAGCACCTTTCTGGCCACCTCCTCCATGGCGCTGATGGCCTGGCCGGAACTATAACCAGAGGACTGGCTGCCGTTCAGCTTGGAGGCCGGAAAGCCGTTAAAGCGGGGCAGCAGACTGGGGCCAGCCACATAGTTAATGGTTGCCATGGCAGAAAGCGGGATCATGCTGCCACCGGTTGAACGGACATAGATCTGGGTCAGGTCGTTGGGCTTGTCACGATAATCAGGTTCAGACTGCTGGATAACCTGCCAGATCCGGCCATACTGAAGAAACTGCCCCACGTAGGCAGAACCAAAGTAGGACTGCAGGGTCTCAAAGACCGTGGATACCGGCACCCCCAGCAGCTCAGCCTGGGCACGATTAACATCCAGGTAAAGCTGTTGCTGGCTGGCGGAAAAGGTACTGGAAACCCCGGACAGTTCCTTGCGTTTGCGGGTCTCGGCAATGAATTGCTTGGTGATTTTTTCCAGCTCCTGGGGAGTGCCGCCCCCTTTACTCTGAATATAGAACTCAAAACCGCCGGTACTTCCCAGACCGGGAATGGAAGGCGGGTTGATCGGAAAGACCACCCCCTCTTTGACACCCTGCAGTTTGCGTCCAATATCCTTTTGCACACTGAAGGCATCTGTCCCCTTCCCTTCCCGTTCATTATAGGGTTTAAGGGTGGCAAACAGCAGACCGGCGTTATCCTTGACACTGCCGTCAAGCAGACTGTAGCCGTTAATCTGGGTGATGTCTCCCATGGCCTTGTTGCTCTGGGCCAATTGTACTGCCTGGTCACAGACTGCTGTAGTCCGTTCAAGACTGGCAGCATCGGGCATGATGGTACCCACAAACAGATAGCCCTGATCCTCTTCCGGCACAAAGCTACCCGGAACGATCTTAAACAGCAGCAGCACCAACACCAGCACACCGCAGAACAGCCCCAGGCCGATACTGCGGTGATTAATCAGCCAGCGTACCCCGGCGGTATAGCGTTCAGTCAGGGCATTAAAGCGATCTTCAAACCACTTGAAAAAACCCTTCTTTTCGCCATGGCCCGGCTTCAGAATCCGGGCTGCCAGGGCAGGTGAAAGGGTTAACGCCACCACACCGGACAACACCATGGAGATGGCGATGGTAACCGCAAACTGTTTGTAGAGCGTACCGGTCATGCCGCCCAGAAACGCCACCGGCAGAAAGACCGACCCCAACACCAGCACGATGGCGATCAGGGCTCCGGTCAGCTCTGACATCGCCTTCTTGGCTGCATCCATCGGGGTCATGCCATGGGTGGCCATATTATGTTCAACGTTTTCCACCACAATGATCGCATCATCCACCACCAGACCGATGGCCAGGATCATGCCGAACAGGGTCAGCATGTTGGTGGAGAACCCCAGGGCCAGAATCCCCATGTAGGTACCGAT
>NZ_JAOTRZ010000263.1 GCF_030247655.1 Trichlorobacter sp.
ACCGCCTCCAGGGTATCGGCATCGTCTTCAATCCGCATTTCCAGAATACCACCCATCACCCTGGCACCATCAGTATAATGGCTTGGGTTAAGCAACAGCTTGCGATTAAAATCACCAAAAACCGGTAGTTCAATAAAGCGGATGGTAATAACAAAATTGTCTTTCAGGGTGAAGGAAACTGACTCGTTACTGGCGGTAGTCTCCTGTTTTACCAGAAAATAGGTGTTGATGGTGATACCAAATTCATCCTCCCAATAGCGGGCAGAAAACTCGATCTCTTCAGTCTCCTGGCGGGTTGGCAGATCAAGCCCCAGTTTCTTGTCAAGTTCACTAACTTCGGTCATGCTTGGGGAAAGCATATCAACCCAGATCAGTTGTTTTGATTCTATCAGATCAATCTCATCACCACTGATCAGGTGGCTTGAAATAACACCATTTGCATTGTAGTAAACCTTGATCATGGCGAAAACCTCCTGAATAAACTCTGTAACAGGCGAAATACCGAGTGTTTTTGTATAGTCTCCAGTTCGGCGCTTGTCAACTGAAGAGGGGAGGCGCAAGGCAACATTTATGCAACGTTTCCGGCATTCCCTTTTTTGTCCGGCTCTGCTACAGTCTACCAATCATGTCTGAGAAACTTATCTGCGCAAACAAACGGGCCTTTCACGAATACCATATTGAAGAGCGGCTGGAGGCCGGTATCGTGCTGGTCGGAACAGAAGTTAAGTCACTAAGGGCCGGTAAATCCAATCTGACCGATGCCTTTGTATTGGTGCGGAATGGTGAAGCTTGGCTACATAACCTGCATATTGCACCCTACGATTTCGGTAACCGCCAGAACCATGAACCTGAACGACAGCGTAAACTTTTGCTGCACAAGAAAGAGGTTGAAAAGCTGCATGCCAGAATCCGTCTGGAGGGTTGTACCGCTGTACCGCTTAAGCTGTACTTCAAGGATGGCAAGGTTAAGGTTGAGGTGGGGATTGCCAAAGGCAAAAAACTGCATGACAAGCGGGAAGATATGAAAAAGAACGATCTGAAACGGGAACATGCAAAAGAGTTTAAAATTAAGGCTCGATAGCGTATAGTATAAAGTATGTTCTTTCACAAATTGGGGGCGTAAAGGTTTCGACAGGGGATTAAAGGAATTGGAAGCGAGTCGAGGGACGCAGATGGCCCGCGTTAAAAAATCTGCAGATTATATTTGCCAACTTTAAAAATGCAGTAGCAGACAACTATGGTTTCGGGGCTTGCCTCGCCGCCTAGTGTCAACAATCCCCAGAGAGCATCCTGGGTGGGGTAAACAGTAGATAATTCTGGTAACTGTTCGCCTAGCGACGTAAGTAAACGAGAGTGATCCTGTTTGTAGGTGTCAGTTAAACCTTCTGAGGCTCTGGAGATTTTGTTCTATTTCGACCGGGGCGTAAGATAAGAAAATGAACTACACTCGTAGTGTCTGGTTTTGTAGATCTTTTGGACGTCGGTTCGACTCCGACCGCCTCCACCAAAATTTTGTCAAAACATACTGATATTATTAGTATGTTTTGTTCGGGTAGAGTCTCCTTTTCGCGTTCGGTACACTTTTCGGTACACCGACCGGCGCAAAGGAGACTTTTTTATGTCCAAAAGCTACCTGCTGGCCACCCCTGCAAACTGGTTCTTCCGCCGTAAAGTGCCTGATGAACTGCGTACTGTTCTTGGCCGTCGCGAACTCAAGGTATCGTTAAAAACCGGCAGTAAACAAACAGCCTTGAAGCGGGCAAGGGTATTAGCGTATAAAACTGACCTAATATTTGAAACCTTGCGAGGTTCAACGATGGCTGGAGAACGAATCGACATACCCTGTTTGACCGAACTTATTGCCGAGTCCACCGTCACAATGCCTGGCGGTGCCAGCGTTCATCGTAAAGTAGAAATGAGCGAAGAGGAGTTTAAGGCACTTATCACCGCAAAAGCTGCCAACCCTGAGATTGCTGCCAACCTCTTGCAACAAGTTGGAAATATTTTACATCCCGCTGAAGTTTCCACTGTCACCGCACCTGTTGAAAATATTCCACCTCCTGCTGTCCCCGTTACTCCTGCTGTTGTCCATCCAGCACCGGTTCCAGCCATAATTGAGGCTGATGATGACGCAGAAACTCTTACCCGTGAGATGAAACTATCCGCAGCTATCGATGGTTACATGGAACACGGCAAGGAGATGGGAAAATGGAAAAACACCAAAGATGCTGACGATGTACGATCTGATTTGACATTACTGATAGAAGTGTTGGGAGATCTGTCACTCGTCATCGTTACCCCTCAAAGAGCTCTGTCATTCAGTAAAATCCTGCGTAAACTGCCCTCACGTCGAAAAACAAGACCACTGTATAAAGGCAGAACCATCAGAGATCTTATTTCCGACCCCTCGATTCCGAAAGAAGACTTGCTCGAAATATCAACCTACAACAGCATAATCGGCAACTGTTCAGCACTTTTCACGTGGGCCTTCAAAGGTGTGTACAACCCATTTTGTGATTTGAAGCAAAAAGACCGTCGGCTTAAACACCGTCTGCGCAATCCGTTCACTGCTCATGATCTGCTTAAAATCTTCAGCCATGAGACCTTCACTGGTAAAAAACCGAACAGAACATACCAGTACTGGACACCGTTGATTGCATTACTGTCTGGTATGCGACAAACTGAAATCGCACAGATTCAGCTTTCCGATATTATGGTTAGAGACGGTGTTTATGGCGTCAGTGTTGATGATGAGGCAGAAGGTCACACTATCAAAACTGAAACCAGTCGCCGTTTTGTCCCGATCCATCATGACTTGATCCGGTTTGGATTCAAGAATCGTGTGGATTATCTTATCTCACGTGGCGAAACTCGGCTCTTTCCAGAACTCTACCTATGGGAAACCGACCCGAACCGTAACAAACCGGATGAAAAGGTCTATGTCGGTCAGACCATCTCCAAATGGTTCAACGGTCCACGCAGATTTTTAGATAGCCTCGGCATTACCGATAAGAAGCTGGTATTCCACAGTTTCCGAAAAAACTTTATTACTGAGATGGTAAAGAAGAAAATACCCAAAGAAGAACGTGTAGCTATAGTCGGTCATGAAGGTGAAGACACGCATGACATATACATTGCAGAATATGACTACCCGAAATTAAAAGAGGATGTTGATTTGGTGGACTTCAGCCATGCGCTGCAAAATGTGGTTCCGTGGAACATCAACTGGCGATAAACGGATAGGAGACTATCAACCGAACCTACCGGATAACTCAGGGATCGCCTGGGTTATCCGGTTTTTTTATATGATTAACGCTTTGACAGCGATGGTATGTAACTGACTGGTTGTGACATCACTGAGACAGATTCAACCGTAACCGTCTCTGCTGGGTGGGTCAGTTTCAACGCCGATTCGATACCCGCTAAACAACTGGTCAACCGCAAATACACGTTACTTGGCACGTGAACCTGAAATCCGTCGTCTCGAACTTCACCGTTTGTCACGAGTTGCCGGACATCCCCCACCAGTGACTTGACTTGATCGACAAGCGCCTTCATTTCACGCTGCTTGTCGATAAGATTGTCACACTCATCAGCTACTTCAAGTGCAAGGTTATGAA
>NZ_JAOTRZ010000264.1 GCF_030247655.1 Trichlorobacter sp.
TCTGTTGAAGGTGAATAAAGAACTGCTAAATCAGGGATAGATAGGACATTAACACGGGGTACATTGCTAAATCCTACTGCCAGACGTGTGCCGTCCGGAGAAAATTTGACCGTAGAAAGATAATTATCACCTGGAGCCTTGCCACGGGTAACAGGGCTAATGGTTTGATTGGGATTTTTTTTAAACGCCGCAATATCGTAGATGCGTATAAACCCATCATAACTGCTCGTCGCAAGTTGTTTGCCGTCGGGAGAAAAATCAGCTCCGTATGATTGGTTGCCATATGACGTATCTTGCGCAACAAGTCGTAGTGGCATATCGCTGCCGGTATGAACTTCATACAGCCTGATCCCCAGTGCAGCCTGTACCGCAACAAGCATCTTCCCGTCTGGTGAAAACTTTAGATGTGTTATCAGGTCGGTATGGCCTTCAGTGCGGCCCACTAAATGGCCATCTTTGCGTGAGAAGATGTAGAGCGAGGTTCTGCCGTTGCTATTGCCAATCTGCGTCCAGCCACCGGCTGCAACGAGAGCCCCATCAGGTGATATTGCTATGCTGCGCAACTCCCCCTCAAATCCATCCGCAATTGGAGGACGTAAAGTTTGAGTAAGCCGACCGGACGGAAGTTCCCACACCCGTGCGGTTTTGTCTTCCGAAGCTGTTACCAGCCAGCGTCCAGAACGATCCGTATCAATCCGTCTGATAATTGAAGTGTGGCGACCAGTTTCAATGCGCAGCAAGGGCGTTTGGGGCGGATCCAGTGCGTAGGCAGGCGACATAAAGCTTATCAAACAGATAATAGAGATAAGGCAACGTTGAACTGTTTTCATGGGGCCTCCCGAAACGGGTGTCCTTGTCCGTTTGCTAATAAAGTATACAATCGTCGGAACATTCTGCAACTGCAACTGGTTTCGGTGCGTGGCTTGACATCCTGAAACTGTGATGTATAGGAAGTCTAGGGTGTCGCATAAAGTTAACGTTTTCTTAACAAGGAGGCCGAAGGTGAAAAACGTACAGTTCTTTATTGCTATTTTAGCGTTAATCGGTTTGTCAGGATGCGCTATGCCGCAGAAGATTCCTGGTGGAGGCGGTGTTATCACACAAGTAAACCAGTTTTGTGCAAGTAACTGGTGTAATGAAATGCCTGATGGAATTGATGCTTACGCTAAAGGTGACTATGCCAAAGCAATCGTTAGTCTTGAGAATGCCCGTCGGCAGCATCCAAATGAAGTCTACGCATTTATTAGCAGTCTGTTGTTGTGCCAAGCCTACTATGATCAGCGCCAGTATGATAAGGCAGTAGAACTATGTAATGTTGCAATTTTATTTGGAGAACACTTTGGAAGACTAAAGGCAGTTCCTACATCTGCTTGGGATTATATGCTAAAGAATAGTAACCCCTATAGTGCCCCTGGAGAATTGATTCCAGCAGTAATGGAATGCAAAAATATTTTGAAAGAGTCTCAGAAGAGGTCAGGAGGACGCTAGCTATTAGCTTGTTGTGCTGGCTTGAAGACGACCTGTAAATGCGGCCTTTTCCACTGGATGGAAAAGGCCGCATTAGTGTTGGCGTCCCAATCAGGACGAATCCGATAACTGGGAAATCAGTCTTAAAATACAATAAGTTAATAAGTTTATAGGTATTTGTGTGAACCAGCATCGAATAATGACCCACATCAGTGCCTTTTTTGAGCCACCTAGTTCTTGTAAGTATCCGATATCTTATGTTCAACTTGGTCATAATTGAACGCCGAACAGGGTCAATATTGGATGCCGATTCACATATAAATCGACTAAGTGCCTGCAAGTGGAGCTATATCATACACTTGGCAACTTGCCAGAACCTTGTGTAATCCACAGATTCTGCTGACGAGCCAGGAATGGAATGTTGACGCTGGGGAGTACAGGCACGTTACTACGCTAAGAAGTCAACTTGAAGCAGATGCTTTTGTTACATTCAACGAAGAAAACTGAGTTTACCTTCTGCTACGTGTCTCTACTAAAGTAGGTTTTGGTAAATCAATAAATGAGTTCCCCGCACCTTCATATATTGGAAGACCAAGTAAATTGACCGTTTCACAATGTGTTGGCTGGGGAAATTGAAAATAATGCAGTTCCTTAGCAGCTACAAAGAACAATCTTCTTCTTTTCTGGGGTGTACCATAATCAGCAGACATAAGCTCTCTATGGGTAATTTCATAACCTATACTAGTAAATGACTTGTATATTCGATCTATCATATTTGCTGTTTTAACCTGAGCCAATCCATAGACGTTCTCCATGATGACAATTTCAGGTTTTAACTCACTTACGTTGTGGACAAAATCACGATACAGCATACCGAGTGGGTCATCAGTAGCTTTTTGTTTACCAGCTACACTAAATGGTTGGCAAGGTGGTCCACCAATAACAATCAGTGGCCTTTTGCCTATTACTTGTAGTATTTCACTAGCTCTCAATTCTCTTATGTCGGCTCTTTTGAAATTCCAATGTGGCCTGTTAGCTTTAACCGTCGCTTCAGTACATTCCTCAATATCAGTTGAAAATGAAGTCTTGAACTGAGCAATTTCATTTGACGCTTGCTCAAATCCTAGATCAAGCCCACCAGCCCCAGTAAAGAAGGAAGCTATATTAATTTCACCGCCAATGTTCCGACGTTCAAAATACTTAGCTACCTCTTGAGCTACCGCCTTAGCAAGTCTAACAGGAACAGCATTTCCAACTTGCATCTGTGTTTGTCCAAGCGTACCACAGAATTCATACTCAACAGGAAAATCCTGTAAGCAAGCAGCTTCTCTAGTCGTAATGTACCTGTCTTCTGTAGGATGAACAAATTTGTTAAATATGTATTGAGTAACGGTTAGAGCAGGTTTATCCATTTCAAGACGCAGTAGCCTCATGTTGGGGCCACCAGTATTTTTATCGCCTACCCTAACGAAACTCTCATGTTGTAAATGCACTGGTAAATCAGACATCTTTCCACCGATAGGAAGATGTTTCATTCTCTCAAGCACAATGCCAGTATATTCTCTAGTACTGTGATTCTTAATTGTCATAGCACCAAATCTCTTAACACTGGATTCTCCAGAGTAATCAAATAGTCAAATACATTCCGCAAATCGGCTCTCTTTATTCCTGTAAACCCTTCCAGTGCCACCACATCAGTCTCAGTTCCCCAAAGCATATTCTCAAACGGTAAAACATAGTCATCTCCGTGACGATATGCTGGAAGATTCGATACTATTGCAGTTTTGATATTATGATTTCCCTTAATTTCAGTGCCAATTTTGAGTACCTGGTATATTCCCTTCTTTATGTCATCAGTTCTGTCCATACCTGCACTGGTTTTGCTATCACTTATAGACTCACTTTTGGGCCATGAATGTAATTTAACCGCCTCCTGTGGCGGGGAACCACTGGCATTTGCTAAGTAATACATCTTAGATTCTTTGTTTTTTGTGGAGTATGCAACCTTAGCAGACAGCCAAGTTTCAACTATCTTGCTAATATCATCGTTGTTAAGTTCGTTTGTTATATAGTCGATAGCACCCTTAAACGGCCAGAGATGAGTGCCTACTAGACCCAAAGGAATAGTCATCTGATTATGCATATATAAAGC
>NZ_JAOTRZ010000004.1 GCF_030247655.1 Trichlorobacter sp.
TAAAAAGGAGAGGAGCATGTTTTGATTAATCCCGAAGGAAGAGAAGTTTTTTAAGATGTTTCAGGATATGGGCGTGATAATTACCGAAGGTGCCCAGCAACTGAAGGTGATGCTAGATGATTATGTTGATCCGCTTACCAGCCAGCGCCAGATTAAGGATACCGAACACAAAGGTGACAACCAGACCCACCTGATCATTAAGACTCTCAACAAGACCTTTATTACCCCCCTTGACCGCGAAGATATCTATTCCCTGGCCTCGAAACTGGATGATATCCTTGACCTGATCGATGCCTCGGCCCAGCGCTTTGTGATGTACAATGTTGAGAAGCCGACCCCGGAGGCACAGCAACTGGCCTTTATCATCCTGAAGTGCTGTCAGACCGTTGAGCGTGCCTTGAAGCATTTGGGGGGCAAGTTCGAAGATATCAATGACTGCTGTGTTGAGATCAATGCCCTGGAAAACGAGGCTGATCGGGTCTGTCGTGAGGCGATCAGCCGTCTGTTTGATGAGGAAAAAGATCCGATCAACCTGATCAAGTGGAAAGAGATCTACGAAACCCTTGAAAAAGCCACAGACAAGTGTGAAGACGCTGCCAATATTCTGGAAAGCGTGGTAGTGAAAAATGCCTGATCTTGCCTTGATCATGCTGGTGCTGGTGGTTGTTGCCGCACTGGCCTTTGATTATATCAACGGTTTCCATGACACCGCCAACGCCATCGCCACCTGTGTCTCTACCCGCGCCCTGTCGGTCAAGGCTGCGATCATCATGGCTGCGTTTCTGAACTTTGCCGGAGCCATGGTTTCTACCAAGGTGGCATCAACCATCGGTAAAGGTATTGTGGATGCCAACCATATTACTCAGCTGGTGGTCTTTGCCGGTATTATGGGTGCTATTATCTGGAACCTGATCACCTGGTACTACGGCATGCCGTCATCCTCCTCCCATGCCATCATTGGCGGTATCATGGGGGCGGTTATTGCCCATTCCGGTGCTGCTACCTTGCATTGGAAGGGGTTGCAAAAGATCGTGATGGCCTTGATTCTTTCGCCGATCATCGGTGTTGCCGTCGGCTTTTTATTCATGATGGTTGTTATGCGTCTTTTTCGTGATAGTAACCCAGGTCCGCTGAACAAGAATTTTCGTAAGTTACAGGTGGCCTCTGCTGCGTTTATGGCCTTTTCACATGGCACGGCAGATGCCCAGAAATCCATGGGTGTTATCACCATGGCCCTGCTTTCCTATGGCCTGATCCCCTCCTTTGAGGTCCCTACCTGGGTCAAGGTTTCCTGCGCTATTGCCATGGGTTTGGGTACTGCTGCCGGCGGCTGGCGGATCATCAAAACCATCGGCAAGGATTTCGTTAAATTGCAGCCGGTGCATGGGTTTTGCGTTGAAACCGCAGCAGCTGGCGTTATTCTGGGGGCTTCATCCATTGGTATGCCGGTCAGTACCACCCATGTGATCACCTCAACCATTTTAGGTGTTGGTGTCTCCAAGCGGTTGACCGCGGTCAACTGGAATGTTGCCAAGCGGATTGTCTGGGCCTGGGTGCTAACCATTCCGGCAGCGGCGTTGGTTGCCTTTATGACCTATCAGGTCTTGCTGCCGCTGCTTGGCTGAGTGTTTACTGTGGAGAATAATGGTCTGTACAAGGCTGCTTCTGTTTGGAGGCAGCCTTTTTGTATTCTGCCACAAACTGTTTGCACTGGTGTAACAAGTCTGTAACCTTGCTCTGATACTGTTACAATCTAAAAATAAGCTGTTTTCTGGTTTGGTGGCACAGGAGATGACCATTATGAAGAAGGTATTGATTGTTGAGGATGAACGTGATCTGGCGGAGTTGCTGGCCTATAACCTGGAAAAAGAGGGCTATCAGGCGCTGGTGACCGGAACCGGCCTGGAAGGGTTGGAGACTGCCCGGCGGGAGCTGCCGGATCTGATTCTGCTGGATCTGATGCTGCCCGGCATGATGGGTACCGAGGTCTGCTCATCACTGCGGCATAGTGACAAGACCCGTGGCATTCCGGTGCTGATGCTGACTGCCCGGGGTGACGAGATTGACCGGGTGGTGGGCTTTGAGATGGGAGCGGATGACTATATTGTAAAACCTTTTTCCATGCGGGAGCTGATGTTGCGGATTCGTGCCATCCTGCGACGCAGCGGTCAGGAGCCGCTCAACTCGGAACGGCAGATCACCATGGGGACGATTGTCATTGACTGTGGCAGCCACCGGGTGACCGTGGCCGGTGTCGAGATAGAGCTAACCAGCACAGAGTACAAGCTGCTGCTCTACCTGGCTGAGCATAACGGGCGGGTCATGAAGCGTGAACTGCTGCTACAGGATGTCTGGGGCTATAATTTTGTGGGTGATACCCGTACCGTGGATACCCATGTAACCCGTCTGCGGAACAAGCTGGGGGATGCCGGTGATATGATTAAAACCGTGCGTGGCTTTGGCTATAAGCTGGAGGAGTAGACCATGTCATTTCGCTGGAAGTTGTTTCTGTCCTATATTGTGCTTTCTCTGCTGATTTCAGGCGGCGGGTTCGGCTATGTCAACCATTTGCTGGAACAGCGGCTGGTTGAAGAGAGCCGCTCCAATTTGCAGCAGCAGGCCCGACTGGCCAAGTTACTGCTAGAACAACAAAAAGGCCAACCTGCCCAGAAACTGGCTCACAAACTAGGGGCGGCGATTAAGTCCCGGGTTACCCTGATTGCAGTCGACGGCCGTGTGCTGGGTGAATCTGATTTGCGTGATGACCAGTTGTTCGGCATTGACAACCACCTGATGCGCCCAGAGGTGCAACAGGCCCTGAAGACCGGCAGCGGCAGCGCCATTCGCTATTCTGAAACGGTACGGGCCACCATGCTGTACGTGGCCCTGCCGGTTGCAAGCGATCAGGCCGCGGTGCTTCGGCTGGCCCTGCCCCTTGAGTCGTTTGATGCTGCTAAAGACACCCTGCATGGCCTGCTGGGCGGTACGTTGATTGCTCTGCTGATCATCTCGCTGATTTTAAGCGTCATTTTTTCCAAGATCACGGCCCGTCCGCTTCGTGAGATCGCCGATGCTGCGGCAAGAATCGGTATTGGTGAGCGGGGCGTACGGGTGCCCACCGGTAAAGGTGAGGAGATCGATTATCTGGCCCGGGTACTGAATGAGATGGCTGCCAGGATTGAAGATCAGATGCATAAGTTGACCTCTGAACAACAGCGCCTGGCTGCCATCCTGCGTGGCATGGGTGAAGGGGTGATGGTGACCGATACCCAGGGGGCTATTATTCTGGTTAACCCGGCCTTCCGTAAGCAGTTCGGTCTGCCTGGCGAGGTGGAAGGACGGCCGCTGGTGGAGGTCTGTCGACATCCTGATCTGCTGCACGCCTTTGAGGAACAGCGTGAGTCAGGTGATGAAGTGACCTGCGAGATTACCATTCCTGCCACTAATCTGGTGCTGATGGCCCACTGGGTGCCGCTGTCTGGAGAGCATGGCAAGCGCGGCACCGTGGCGGTCTTCCATGACATTAGTGACATGAAGCGGATTGAGACCATGCGCCGTGATTTTGTGGCAAATGTTTCCCATGAACTACGCACCCCGGTGGCGGTCATCAAAGGCTATGCCGAGACCCTGCTGGATGGCGCACTGGAGGATGTACCTGAACGGGGGCGTCACTTTGTCTCCATTATCGCCGGTCATGCCGAACGGTTGACCAACCTGATCAATGATATACTGACCCTGTCCAAGCTTGAAGCGCGGGATGCCGCCTTGGCTCTGCATCCACTGGATCTGTGCGGAACCATTCGCAAGGCTCAGATGCTGATGGAGGATCATGCCCGTACCAAGGGGATCCGGCTGACTGCTGTCTGCCCGGAATCAGTGCCCAAGGTATTGGCAGACCAGGGGCAGCTGGAACAGGTGCTGCTGAATCTGCTGGATAATGCCATCAAGTACACCCCGGATGGCGGCGATATTGCGATACGGACCCGCCAGGAAAACAAGAGGGTGGTAATCGAAGTCAGCGACACCGGCATCGGTATCCCGGCCAAGGACCTGAACCGGATTTTTGAACGGTTTTACCGGGTGGATGAAGGACGCAGCCGGGAACAGGGCGGCACCGGCCTGGGGCTGGCCATTGTTAAACATATTGTCCAGTTGCATGGCGGTGAGATCGCGGTTTCCAGCGAGGCAGGCCAAGGCAGCACCTTTACGGTAATACTTCCGGCGGCCTGAGGGACTTGTGCTCTTGGCAAAATACGTTAGACTCTACGAAAAGGAGACTGCTGATGGAGATCTATCTGGTACGGCATGCAGAGGCGGTGGAACCGGTTGAAGGGCTTGAAGATGGGACCCGCTGGTTGACCAAGAAAGGGCGTAAGGCCATGCAGAAGGCTGCCTGTCGCCTGCACAAAAAGCGGGTGCGGCCTGATTTGATTATTACCAGCCCTTTGACCCGGGCTGTGCAGACTGCAGAACTGATGATGGCTGAAGTCGGCAGCCATGCTGAGTTGTCTGCCGATAGTCGGCTTGCGCCTGAATCAACTGCTGAACAGGTGCTTGAGCTGCTTAACAATCGGCATAAGAGTAAGAGTATCATGCTGGTGGGACATGAGCCGTTGCTGAGTCAGGCCGCAGCCCTGTTGCTGGGTAAAGAGCCGGTGTCTGGATTGAGCAAAGGTAGCTGTCTCTGTCTGGAACCGCGTCCGAAGCCGGGCAAACCGGCCCGTTTTCTCTGGTTCGCACCAGTCGGCGGCAAGCTGATCAGTTCGGCAAAGAAAGTCCTTGTCTCCGTCGAATAGTCAGCATAGAACGGTTCAGCAGCCGTTACCCGGCAGCCGTCAGCTGCTGGAGGCCTTTGCCACCAGTCTTATCACCCGTTGGGATGATCTCCTGCAATTACGCCACCAGACCCTGAATTGTTTTGATGTTGATCATATCCATGATCTTCGTGTGGCCAGCCGCCGTCTGCGTGGAGCGGTTGAACAGCTGGGGCCGTTTATCGGAACAGAGCGGATGGATCGTCTGCGGCGTCCGATCAGGCGTCTGACCCGTGAACTTGGTCTGGTTCGAAATCTGGATGAGACCATACTCTACCTGGAAAAAACCGGAGAAAAAGGGCTGGAACCGTTGCTTGCCTCATTGGGACAACAGCGGAATCAGGAGGCAGCCCAGGCCAGACGTTTACTTGAAACGCTTGATTGCATGAAGCTGGAACGCCAGTTCCGTGCCGCGGCAGCTGCATTGGTGACACCGGACAATGTCGCTTCGCAGGGGCTGCTGGCGCTGTTGTCTGAACGCAATCTGGCCTTTTACTACCCGATCCATGCCCTGCTGCCGTTGGTGGCGGCCACGGAGATGGTAGAGGAACGCCATGCTCTGCGGATAGCGGTCAAGAAGTGGCGCTATTTCACCGAGCTGCTCTATGATGTCCTGGGGGGCAAACAGCAGACCTTGCTGGACCAGTTGCGTCAGTACCAGTCTCTTTTGGGTGATATGAATGACCGGACGGTGATTGCAGCCCTGCTACAGGGGGCAGCTGATTTGCAAGAACCGGTGCGGGAAAATCTGCTGAAAAGTATTGCCAAAGAACAGCGTAAGCTGCTCCAAAAACTGTGCGGTTTGCTGGATGCCAAGCCGATTGTGTATTGTTTCGAACTGTAGGGGGTATCCTGATGACCAAAGACCGTCTCGCCGCCATAGATATCGGTACCAACTCCATTCGCTGCATTGTGGTTGAATGTAATCAAGACGGCAGCTTTAGGATTCTTGATGATGAAAAGGATACGGTGCGGCTGGGAGAGGGGATTGCCGAGACCGGCGAGATCTCCGCTGCTGCAGTGGCACGGGCCGAGGCGGCCCTGACCCGGATGCATAAACTGGTAACCGGACTCAAGGTCAAGGCGATTGATGCGGTGGCCACCAGTGCCATGCGCAAGTCAGCCAACGGTCCGCGGTTGGTCAAGCGCTTTTCCGAGCTGCTGGGCAGTGAGATCAGAGTTATTTCCGGTGATGAAGAGGCAGCCCTGGCAGCCCAATCAGCCCTGCGCAACTTTGATACCCACGGAAAACGGTTTGGTGTGTTGGACGTTGGTGGCGGAAGCGTAGAGCTGATCACCGCCCAAGGGGTGCATGTGGAGGAGTTCTACTCCTTTGAACTGGGAGCGGTGGTAATGACCGAGCAGTTTCTGAAGGCAGATCCGCTCCGCTCCACCGACTACCGCAAGTTTCAGAAACATATTCGGGACACGGTCAAGAAACAGCTGGATGGTGACAAGCTGGTACTGCCGACCCTGATCGGTTCCGGCGGCACTATCAACGCCATTGCCCAGATGGCCCTGCAACTGCGCCGCAACCCGGTGGAAGGGGTGCATGGGTTGGAGGTGCTGCGTTCCGAGGTGGTGCATCTGCTGGCCATGCTGCAGCGTCGTGACCTCAAGGGGCGCCGTGAGGTGCCGGGGCTTACGCCGGACCGGGCTGATATTATCGTGGCCGGTGTCGGGCTGGTGGATACCATGATGGAGTTGTTTCATGCCAACACCCTGCTGGTTAACAGCCACGGTATCCGGGAAGGGATGATTGTTGAGGCGATCAAGCGGCGCGGCATGGCACCGGATGCCCCATCGCCCCGTTCATGGCGTGAATCGGTGGTCAGTTTTGGTAGATCCTGTCAGATGGATGATATGCACTCCCAACAGGTGGCAACCCTGTCGCTGGCCCTGTTTGATGGGCTGGCCGACAGCTACGGCCTGAAAAAACGTGAGAAGGTGCTGCTTGAGGCTGCTGCCCTGCTGCATGATATCGGCTACTACATCAGTTACCATAGCCACCACAAGCATTCCTGCCACCTGATCCGCCATGCTGACCTGTTTGGCATCACCCCTCGTGAACGTGAAATGATCGCCGTAATTGCCCGTTACCACCGTAAGTCGTTGCCAAAAAAGAAACATGACGAGTTCCAGCGCCTCACGGTCAAGGAACAGGCAACGGTGATCAAACTGGCTGGCATCCTGCGGTTGGCCGATGGCCTTGACCGGCGACGCTGCTCAACGGTCAGCGGCCTGCAATGCTGCGTTGAAGGTAGTCTGGTGCGGTTGACCCTTTCCGGTACCGAAGATCTGGCCGTGGAGCTGTTTGGCGCCAGCGCCAAAAAAGACCTGTTTGAAAAGGCGTTTGGGGTGCAGGTGCTGTTTGCAACAGAGAGCTGCCTGCCATGATGCGCTATCAATGTACCGCCTTTGCCATTGGTGGCGATCTTGATCTGAACCGTCTGGCAACACGATTGGGGATTGATCGCAAGTACCGCTGGGAAGAGCCGATGCGGCTGAATCCGGTTACCTTTACCCCCTCTGTAGCAGGTGACGGGGTGTGGGTTTACCTCTATTATTTTGGAGGTATGGTCTTTCTGAACTGCAGTGATGACATTGTTGCCCGCTGCATTGAAGGGTTGAAGCAGCACCTTGAGCAGCTAAAGGAACAGCCCCAGCTCCCTTTCCGTGAAGACTACCGGCTGGAGATCAATCCGGCTGCTGAACCATCCATAACCAATGACAGTGCCAGTATGCCGGAGTTCAAGCAGGAGCTGCTGGAGATTATCTGCTTTGTGATTGCAAAGTCGGTTGCCCTGGAACGGATTGAAGAACATGTTGATGCGGTCTTTGATGAAGTAGGCGTCATGATCAACCGCCTGGGCCAGGGGGTGTTGGAGCTGCCGGACAAACGGCTGGCCAAGCTGGCTTCGGTGATACTTGGCTTCAAATACACCTCCATCGCCCATATCATGGTGCTGGACAAGCCGGAAAGCACCTGGGATGACGCTGAGGCAGACCGATTTTATCTAACCATTTCCAGCCTGTTTGAACTGCGGCCCCGCTATCAGGAGATCAAGCACAAGGCAGAAACTCTGATGGATGTAACCGATGTCTTTTCAAACCTCTCCCATGCCCGCCGCTCCGCCCGCCTGGAATGGATCATCATCATCCTGATCGCCTTTGAGATTGTCATGGCACTCTGGCAGAAGTTCTGGGGCGGTTGACAGACGTTGGTGTCACTGAGATCAGCAGAATCGCCAATGGCAATGGCAACATATCAGTCTGGACGGCTATTCTAGTCTTGCAAAGTACTGCTCAAGCGCATTGGTCAGGCTATCCAGCGTCGCCTGTTCCGGCTCCACTGCAACACTAAGCCCCAACTCCTGACAGGCCTTGGTGGTCACCGGTCCGATGGAGGCCACTGCCAGATCTGACAGCATCGTCTGCAGCTGAGTGACACCGCCCACCAATGCCGCCAGATTGCGAACGGTTGAGGGAGAGCTGAAGACAACAGCAGCAAGCTGGTGCTGCCCCAGTGCCTGTCGGGCGGCGTCAGGCAGGGCCTGGGGAATGATGTTGCGGTAGGCCACCGGATCAATCACCTCTGCCCCCATACTGCGTAGCTGTTGTGGGATCAGCTCTCTGGCTCCATCCGCCTTGGGAAACAGTATCCGCTTGCCCTGTAGATCAACCCCCTGAAATGCAGCCACAACGCCTTCACCGGTAAACTGTTCCGGCATCAGGTCAGGTGTGATGCCTAGCTCCAGCAGCGCCTCTGCAGTCTTTGGTCCCACCGCGCAAACCTTGCAGCTCTGCAGGTCATGGATGCCGCTCCCGAGTTCCTGCAGCCGGGTAAAGAAAAACCTGACCCCGTTTACCGAGGTCAGGATCAGCCAGTCAAAGCTGGATAAATCGTGGATGGCAGCATCTACATTGGTCCAGGCTTCAGGTGGCTCCAGTTGTATTGTGGGACATTCCACCACCACAGCGCCACGTTGATGCAGCTGTTCAGTAAACTCAGCCGCCTGTTCCGCAGCGCGGGTTACCAGTATCCGGCGGCCTTGTAGCGGATTAGTGGGCAATTTCACGCTGATAGACATCTTCTAGTATTGCCTTGCCACCGGCTGCCAGCAGTTTATCTGCCAGTTCAATTCCCATCTTGACCGCATCTGCTGTTGAACCACTGATGCTGTCCCGCACCGTCTGTTTGCCATCCACTGAGGCAATGAAGCCAACCAGTGACAGGGTGTCACCACTCACCGTGCCATGGGCTGCGATCGGTACCTGACAGCCACCTTCACAGCGCTTCAGTAGTGCCCGTTCTGCAGCTACAGCGGCGGCGGTATCAGCATGGTTCAGGAATGAGAGCGCCTCAATGGTGGCAGCATCATCCAGGCGGCATTCCAGCCCCAGGGCGCCCTGACCAATGGCAGGGATGGAGAAATTCACATCCAGCAGTTCGGTGGCCACATCTGCAAAGCCCAGTCGGTTCAGACCGGCAGCAGCCAGGATCACGGCATCCAGATTGTCTTCCTTCAGCTTGCGGATGCGGGTTTCCACATTGCCACGGATGATCACCATCTCAAGATCAGGCCGCGCCTTGAGCAGTTGGGCCTGACGTCGCAGGGCGCTGGTGCCGATCCGGGCACCTTGACGCAGTTCACTGAATTTTACCTTGTCAGAGATAAAGGCATCACGGGGGTCTTCCCGTTTGGTGGTCACCACCAGTCCCAGTCCTTCAGGGAATTCAGTCGGCACATCCTTCATGCTGTGGACAGCCAGATCTATCTCCCCCCGCAGCATCGCCTCTTCAATCTCTTTGACAAACAGCCCTTTGCCGCCGACCTGGGCCAGGGGTACATCCAGAATCTTGTCCCCCATGGTCTTGATCTTGAGCAGTTCGACCTCAATGCCGGGATAAACCCGCTCCAGTTCAGATTTGATCCAGTTGGCCTGCCAGAGGGCAAGCTGGCTGGCGCGGGTTCCTATGCGGAGGCGTTTTGGTGCCATGTCTGTTCTCTCCTTGTGATCAGTTATTCTTCAAGTTCCAGTGAATCATCTGTTTCGGTGGTGCCAAGTTCCAGATCAAACAAAGCGCGCAGGGCATCAAGATACAGGTCGTTACGGTTTCCCTGCCCCGCTTTTTTAAGTACCATGGTGGGCTGGTGCAGCAGTTTGTTCATAAAGGCGCTGGTCAGCGCCTCCAGCCGTTTTTCTGCATCCGCTGGGGCATCCTTCCAGCCTGCCAGGGTGCGATCCAGCTCAGCCCTGCGCAGATCATCAAAACGATTGCGCAGGGCCACAATGGTGGGGGTTACCTCAAGGGTACCGACCCATTTGTAAAACTGGATGATCTCTTCGGCAATGATCGCTTCTGCCTTGTCAGCCTCCTGCATCCGGCCTTCCAGGTTGGCCGCCACCACCTGCTGCAGGTCATCCATGTCATACAGGTAGACCGCATCCATCTCATTGACCGCCGGATCAATGTCCCGGGGCACGGCAATGTCAATCAGGAACATCGGCCGCATCCTGCGGCGTTTGATCACCTCTTCAAGATCAGGAGGGGTGATGATGGCATGGGGCGCGCCGGTGGAGGTCAGGACAATATCGGCCTTGTGCAGGTGCAGAAACAGCTCTTCAAACGGAATGGCTTCTCCGTTGAACTCTTCGGCAAGTTTCTGTGCCCGCTCAAAGGTGCGGTTGGTGACCATCACCCCCTTGGCACCGTTGGTCAGGAAGTGCCGGGCCGCCAGTTCACACATCTCTCCAGCGCCGATCAGCAGAACGGTCTTGTCGGTCAGATTGCCAAAGATCTTTCTGGCCAGTTCTACTGCGGCAAAGGAGACCGATACCGCTGAAGAGGCGATCCTGGTTTCGGTACGGACCCGTTTGGCAACGGAAAACGCCTTGTGTAGGAAGCGGTTCAGAATGATGCCGGATGATTTGTACTCGGCAGCATACCCGTAAGAGGTCTTGATCTGTCCCAGGATCTGGGGTTCGCCCACCACCATGGAAT
Organism: Trichlorobacter sp.; assembly: GCF_030247655.1. Taxonomy (GTDB): domain Bacteria; phylum Desulfobacterota; class Desulfuromonadia; order Geobacterales; family Pseudopelobacteraceae; genus Trichlorobacter. The sequence continues at coordinate 10,822 of NZ_JAOTRZ010000004.1, forward strand.
CCAGTGATGAGGCCACCCGGAAGACGTGACGGATCGCCTCTTCACCATGGAAACTGTAGAGGTGTGGTTCCAGCAGGTCATGGGCCAGATGGTGGTACTCTGCCATAAAGCGCCGGATGCGGGCAATGCCGCCTGCAATATCCCGGGTGGTTGCGTAGATTTCCACCCGGTTGCAGGTGGAGACAATAACCCCTTCAACAATGCCTTCAAGGGCCACCAGTTCACGTAGTGGTTTTTCGATGCTGTTGGGAGAAAACGCGACTTTTTCGCGGATATCAACCGAGGCTGTTTTATGGGACAGACCAACCACAATAATGTTCATGGTTAGAGTCCCTTAGGTGTAGCTGTGCAGACCGGGCAGCCAGAGATTGACCCCGATAAAGGTAAACAGCATGATCAGAAAGCCGATAACCGTCAGGATAGCAGCCCGTTTACCGCGCCAGCCGGTGGTAAGTCTGCCGTGCAGCAGTGCAGCATAGATGAACCAGGTAATCAGCGACCAGCTCTCCTTGGGGTCCCAGGACCAATAGCTGCCCCAAGCGCGGGAGGCCCAGATGGCGCCGGTAATGATCGCCACGGTCAGCATCGGAAAGCCAAAAGCCAGGCAGCGATAGCCGATTTCATCCAGAATATCCAGTGAAGGGAGCTTTAAAAACAGATTGCCCAGATTTTTTTTCTTCAAGAAATGGGACTGAATCAGAAACAGAACCGCCACGGCACAGGATATGGTGAAAAAGGCATAGGCACCAAAGGCCAGAATGGTATGGGAATAGATCCAGGCAGATTGCAGGGCCGGATTAAGTGGCTTGATCGTTGTAGGCAGTAGTCCTGCTCCAGAAATGATTAACAGTGCAAACGGCACCACAAATGATCCCAGGGTGCTGACTTTGTAGCGGGTTTCAAAGTAGAGGTAAATGCCGACAATTGACAGTGCAAAGAATGAAAGCGATTCATGCATGTTGGTGATCGGCAGATGTCCGGCTGCAATAAAGCGGTGGATTACCGCCAGGCAGTGCGCCAGAAAACCGATGACAAGTACGCGACGGGCTGTGATTGCCTGACAGGGGGTTGCACGTACCAGACAACTTAAATAGAGCAGTGTTGCGGCTCCGTACAGTGCGACGGTGAGGTAAAATGAAATTTCTGTCATTAGGTGATATCCGGAACTCATTAAGTAGAAACAAAAAATGTCTGCCAAATACTGGTAGGCATTGTAAGGGCTGGCTATTACCAGCGTCAACAGCTTTTCGTCAGTTGATTTGGATAGCAGGATTTCCTGCTTGCATTTTTTCTGAAACGCGGTAGTATTCAAAAAGTTGAATACATTAACCAAACTTAAGGAGGCTTTCCATGGCCAGTGACGCCGTTCTAACTCTGACCGATGCCAATTTCGATCGTGATGTACTGCAATCAGACCTGCCGGTATTGGTGGATTTCTGGGCTACCTGGTGTGCCCCCTGCAAGGCGATTGCCCCACTGATCGATTCCGTTGCTGCTGATTATGCCGGTAAGGTAAAGGTTGGCAAGGTGAATGTTGATGACAATCAGGCAACCCCGGGCAAGTATGGTGTGCGTGGTATTCCTACCCTGATCCTGTTTAAAGGTGGCAAGGTGATTGATCAGGTGGTTGGCGCGGTTCCCAAGTCCCAACTGGATGCCCTGATTGCCAAGGCCCTTTAGGATGGTGGTACGGTTTAATCAACGCATTTTCAGGGCTGTGACGCTGGTTGTCACAGCCCTTCTGCTAAGCCTGGCCCCGCTGGATTCAGATGCTGCACCGCGCCGTAACCAGCCTGCGCCAGCCTTCAAGACCTTTTCCATCAAAGGCCAACCGATTTCCACTGAAGGGCTCAAGGGCTCCGTGGTGTTGCTGGATTTTTGGGCCACCTGGTGTCCTCCCTGTCGGGAGTCAATCCCCCATCTTGCTGAACTGCATCGCAAATATGGCAAACAGGGGTTGGTGGTTGTGGGGATGAGTGTGGATGAAGGGGGCGAGCGGACCGTCAAGGAGTATGCTGAGAGAAACGCGATTCCGTACCAGATTGTCATGGCCAGTGGCAAGATCAGCTCAGATTACGGGGTGCGGGCACTGCCGGTGCTGTATGTAATTGATAAAAATGGCCTGGTTCGAGAACAGGTTATGGGTTTTTCTGATCAGGCCGGCAAGGTGATCGAAAATCTGATTAAAAAGCTGCTGAATGAAAAATAGGGCGAGGTAGTAATGCCTCGCCCTATTTTTGTTATTAACAGCCCAGTCGCCCCTTCAGGTAAGCTGTAAACTCATCCTTGAACTCATCCCGCTTTAGTGCCAGATCCACCGTTGCCTTCAGAAACCCCAGCTTGTCTCCACAGTCATGGCGTAACCCTTCAAATAGACAGCCATATACCGCTTCATCCTGAGACAGCCGTTTTATGGCATCGGTCAGCTGGATCTCGCCGCCCCGCCCAGGCTGCTGCTGCTCAAGAATCGGGAAGATGGCCGGGGTCAGTACGTAGCGGCCGATGATGGCAAGGTCAGAAGGCGCTTCTGATTGTTTCGGTTTTTCCACCATATCAGTTACTTCCATGACCCGGTCGGTGATCCGGTTAACCGCTACGCAGCCATAGGAGGAGATCTGCTTCAACGGTACCTGCTCAAGGGCCAGCACGCTGCCTTTGTAATGCTCATAGACGCCAAGCAATTGCTTTAGGCAGGGGTTGGCTGGTGCGTCAATAATGTCATCCCCCAGCAAGACAGCAAACGGCTCATTGCCGATAAAGTCGCGGGCGCAGAGGATGGCATGTCCCAGGCCAAGGGCCTTTTTCTGGCGCACGTAGTAAATATCCACCAGATCAGAGATCTCACGCATGGCCTGAAGGGTTTCTTCCTTGCCCTTTTCCTCCAGATGGTTCTCCAGTTCAGGTGAACTGTCAAAGTGATCTTCAATAGCCCGCTTGGTGCGACCGGTCACGAAGATAATTTGGTCAATACCGGCTGCCACCGCTTCTTCAACCACGTACTGCACCAGCGGCTTATCAATCAGTGGCAGCATCTCTTTGGGGGATGACTTGGTGGCAGGCAGGAAGCGAGTTCCCAGGCCTGCCACCGGAAAGATTGCCTTGCGGACTTTCATCGCTTACCTCGTTGCTGCCCTTTGGGCAGATTCCAGTGTGTTTTGCAGCAGCATGGCGATGGTCATAGGACCCACACCGCCTGGCACCGGGGTGATGGCGCTGGCCCGCTCGGCAGCAGCGGCGTACTCCACATCCCCCACCAGTTTTTTCTCGCCTACCCGGTTAATACCCACATCAATTACCACTGCTCCCGGCTTGATCCAGTCTCCCTTGACCATCTCTGCCTTGCCCACTGCAGCGATGACGACATCAGCCCTGCGGACCACATCAGGCAGATCTTTGGTGCGGGAGTGGCAGACGGTAACTGTGGCGTGGCGTGACAGGCACATCAGCGCCACCGGCTTGCCCACGATGTTGGAACGACCAACCACCACCACTTCTTTACCCTTCAGGTCATAGCCGATCTCATCAAGCATCACCATCACACCATAGGGAGTGCAGGGCTGAAAAGTGGGTTTGCCGATCATCAGGCGTCCGACATTATAGGGATGGAATCCATCGGCATCCTTGTCCGGCGAGATCGCCTCCAGCACCTTGTCTGTATCAATATGGTCCGGCAGTGGCAACTGCACCAGAATGCCATGTACCCGTGGGTCAGCATTCAGTTGTCCGATCAGTGCCAGCAGCTCTGCTTCAGTGGTGGTTGATGGCAGCTCATGGTCAGCCGAATACATACCCAGCTCTACGCACATCTTCTTCTTCATGCCGACGTAGACCCGGCTGGCCGGATCATCGCCCACCAGCACCACCGCCAGACCGGGGGTAATCCCTTGCTCTTTCAGGGTTGAAACCGTGCTGCCGATCCGTTCACGAACCTTTGCTGCAATCGCCTTGCCGTCAATTATCTGTGCTGCCATAGTTGTCTCCAATCGATGCCTTAGAATTGCTTTATATGATACGTTCAGGTCTGCTGCTTGTAAAGCCGGTATGCCGTGAAAAAATAAAAAATCCCCTGATGAGTGTTATCAGGGGATCAAACCTTGGATCGTTCCGACACCCGGCCGGAATCTTAAACGCCTCAGCCACCGGCTGAGCAGGCTGCCGGTTTGGGGCCGCCGCTTGAGGGGCAGTAGCCGGAGTTAAACCAGCCTTCGCCCTTCAGGCTGAAAGCAGTCTGGGAGATCATCTTCTCAACGACTCCGCCGCACTGGGGGCATTCAGCGGCCGGTGCATCAGAGAACTTCTGGCGCAGTTCAAATTGGTGATTACAGGATTGACAGCGGTATTCGTACATTGGCATGGCAACAGCCTCCTTCTGATATATCTGTTTCTGAATATAGTAGTTCTTCTGGCTATTTGTCAAGGGGACGCAGGAAGATGACAAAAGCACCACTGCCGCCCATTTCTTGCGGAGCCGGGGCGTATTCGGTAATCAGGTCGCGCCCTTGATCGCGCAACCAGGCAGCCACCACCTGTTGCAGAACCGGGCCTTCTGCAGAGTGGTTACCCTTGCCGGTAATTACCAGCACTCCTTTTTCGCCAGCTGTTCTGGCGGCCTGCAGAAACGGCGCCAGTGATTCGACGGCCTCTTCGCGGGTCAGACCATGCAGATCCAGCTGACGATCCAGCTGGATGATGCCCCGCTTGAGCTGACGCAGGCGATTGCCGTTTAGCGGGCGTAATTCATCATCCGGCAGGCTGTCTTCAAAGCGGACATCCAGCTGCAGCTTTTCAACCTCCTGTAGAAAGGTCTTGCGGGCGGTGATCTCTTCTCTGGCCAGTGGCTTTGTTAAGAGGTCTTGCGGTCTGCTGGCAGCTACCCCATGTTTTTTTCTGCTCACATTTTTTGCTGATGCAGCTGTTGCGTCATCATCCAGTCGGCGAACCCCGGACATGGCCTGTCTGAACAGTTCTTCCCCAGCCGGTTCAGGCTTTGGCGTGGCAACCTTTTTAACCGGATCTGGCGCTGGTGTTGCCTCAGCGACAATTCCTTTCAGTGTGGCAAAAGGGTTGTTCCGAAATGGGGCAGGAGTTGCAGGTTTTTGTTCTTTCTGTTTCTTGGGGGACATTTGATTACATTCCTTAGCAGGTTGACAGGTGCGGAGCCAGCAAAGCTGCTTACTCTCCGTGAACCGACTTTTGACTCAGGGAGCTGAAGATCATATCCAATACAGCCCTCTGGCGTACTTCATGTTTATTGAGCACGGCAAGACAACTGCCCATGGGGCACTGCTCATGGAGGAAATCAGCATCACGGCTGGAGAGGATCACAATCCGTCGTTTTTCTATGCCGGACTGTACGGCAAAATTCATCAGTTTACGGCCATCCAGGGTGGGCATCTCAAAGTCAATCAGAATCAGGTCATAGGGGGCTTTACGGATAGCAGCCAGCGCCTCCAGGGGATTGTTGCAGATATCAACCGTTAAAAGCGGATATTGATCGGCAATATAGTCGCCCAGCAAGCGGGTGAAGGCAGGATCATCATCTATGAGCAGTATTTTTCCCATATAATCCTTACACCGTTAAAACAGATAGGGTGAATGGTTGGTGAACTGTTCCCGTTGCCGTCGGATTACCCAGCTGATCCAGAGCAGAATGCCCACAGTAACCAGATTGCTGACCAGCATGCCGCCGGGGTCAATCTGGCGTTCCAGCAGACGCTCCAGCTCTTTGTGGGGCACCAGCCAGAGATTAAGCAGGGTGTTCAGTATTTCGTAGCCATTATAGATCAGCAGCAGATACCAGGTCAGGCGCTGTCGTTTTAACAGTCCCAGAAACAGGTGCAGGCAGACCAGGCTGTCCACCACGATAAAAATCCGGGCCGGTGTGTCTTCCAACAGAAAACCGAAGAGCGGCACCGGCTGACCATAACTCATCACGGTCATCAGCAGCAGAAACAGGTACAGGCCGGTCAGCATCACCATGGCCTGGGAGCGGGGACGGTACTCCCCTGTATCCGGCAGGTCTTCGGTCATGACTTCTTTTTGCGCATGTCGCTGATTGCTACGCAAAAGGCGATCACCAGCAGGATAAAACCGACAAACAGCCAGTCGGCGGTGCTGAAGCCGAACATCTAGCACCTCCCCCGTATGGCATCGGCCTTGTCTGTCAGGTTGACCGCCCGGTAGCATTGTTCCAGAAAGTGGTAGACTCCGGCCATGGGAAACTGAGCGCAAAAGACGGCATCTTCCAGCACATCCTCTACAATGGCGGCTGCCTCGTAAAACTGGTCGTCCTGATGCTGCTCAAAGGCAACAGAGAGGGCGGTCAGGTAATCCACTGCCGGTACCTTGGGCAGCTCGCCACGCTGGATAGCGGCAATGCGGGCCTCAAGACTGCGGCGCTCTCCATCCTTAAGTTGTTCAACCAGCGGTTGCCACAACGCAAGGGCCTGATCATAATGCCCCAGTACATAGTGGGTTTCGCCAAGCTGATAGCGGGTGTGTAGGTCATCCGGGGCAAGTTCAAGTGAGCGGGTCAGGTATTTTTCTGCTCCGTACCAGGACTGCACCGCCAGGTGGGCAGCTTCCATCCGGCTCCCTTTTTCCATCAGGGTGCGGCCGATCTCGCGCCACAGTGCGGCATTGTCCTGTTCCAGCAGGGCCATAATCTTCAGCAGGTTGACCTTGCGATCCAGATATGGGGAGTCAACCTCTTTCGCATCCAGCATGATCGCTTCACCGCCGATCTCGGCAATGATGTGGGGATAGCCAGTCTGCAGTACCCGCGCATAATCGATCCCGTAGGTGCAGTCCGGGTTCTGGCGCAGGGCAAAGAACATTCCCTGTCCGATCTGGTCGTAGCTGGGTGCGCCATGCTCCAGGGCTGCACGGTAACTTTCCTCTGCCAGGGGGATCGGAAACTCCCACGGAATGTTAACCCGTCCATCGCGGCCGGTGATGTGGAACTCTGCAGGAGGCTGAAAATAGGTGATCCCGTCCAGCGGGGTTGGTGCAATGCAGTTTTGCATTAGTGTTGCTCCTCAATCCGGCGGTCCGGAAAGGTGTTTATTCCGGCATCTGCGCCGATCATTTTGTAGATTCTGATCTCATCCCAGGGGGTATCCAAAATCCCGTCATGGATAGCCCAACTGCGACCCCGCACGGTCTGCCCCATCCCCGGCATTCTGAACGGGCTGGAGCCGTCCAGCCGCTGGTACAGTTTTCCTCCAGGCCGGAATTCACGGTCAATCTCCAGCATCAACCGCTTGCCGGTCAGGTAATCAAAGCCGTAACGTTCATAGCGGATGGCGTTATCATAGGAGAGCGGTTCTCCAATGATTATCTCCATTCCCAGGCTGTCGGTAAACTGTTCCAGCAAGGTAAAGAACTCACCGAACATCCGCAGACCACGCCTGGTCTGGTGAGGAAACAGCCCGGCCTGCATGGCCCGCACCTCCTCCGGCAGGTTTCTGCCTTGGGAAGAAAAGTAGTTTACCGCTCCGGCTTCATTTACGTCAACCGCAAAGCGCGGGGCAGTGGGGTCGCAGATGATGCAGAAGGCCAGTTCCATCTGGTGGAACTGCGTGTCACTCAGTTCAACAAAGAAGACGACGTCAGTATCTTCAGGCCGGGCGCGCACCTCAATCCTGACGAAACTCAGGCCTTCCGGCGCGATTACCCGTATCAGTTGATCTTCTGCCGGATTGCAGAACGTGAACGGGTTAAGCTGCAGTATCCGGAACAGGCGTTTGGGGAGCAGTTTTGCGTAGAGGGCCTCTTTTTCCAGAATGTCCAGCCGGTTGATGGCAGCCAGAGAGGTCAGTGGATGACCATCCCGGCTTAGCATTGGGCTGTTTCCCGGCAGTTTCGGCATCAGATCAGCTCCGCCAGATCCCCGCCGATAATAACCGGGAAGACCTGCTTTTTGATGATGTTGATACTGCGCTCCAGTGCGTCCAGTGCAAGACCACGGTCATGTTCATCAGCCCAGTGCAGTGCATCCAGCAGCATGGTGTGGGGATAGCCCTGTTGGGTGATCTTTTTGATGAAGGCTGCTGGCAGCCGTGGCGCAAGTGCCACCCTATTCATGGCTCCCCAGGCAATGGTCCAGGCCCTGGCGGTGTTCATCAGGTCATAGCCGCCGCCCCCCAGTGCCACCCAGGGGATCTTCAGGGCCTGCAGCTTGCGCATGATGTAGGCATAGCTATGGGTGGTGAGCTCCAGCCGGGTCAGGGGATCGGTGCGGAAGGCGTCCGCACCGATCTGGGCCACGATGATATCAGGGTTAAAGGCGGCCAGCAGCGGATAGACCACCTCATCAAAGGCCCGCATGTAGAGAGGATCATCAGTGTGGGCCAGCAGCGGCAGGTTAACGCTGTAGCCCTGCCCCGGTCCCATGCCGGTCTCATCCTCAAAGCCGGTGCCGGGAAAGAAATAGACCCCGCTTTCATGCAGCGAGATGGTCAGCACCTGGTCATCTGCGTAAAACCCCTCCTGCACGCCATCACCGTGGTGGGCATCCAGATCAAGGTAGGCCACCCTGCGTCCCTGTTGCCGCAGCCAGTTGATGGCTATCACTGCATCATTCAGATAACAGAATCCGGATGCTTTGGCGCGCTGGCCATGGTGCCAGCCACCAGCCAGCGACAGCACGCTGTCAAACTGCTCTTCCACAATCAGGCGGCAGGCCTCCAGTGTGGCACCTGCCCCCAGTGCGGCATAGTCATAGAGTCCTTTAAAAACCGGACAATCGGCATCACCCAGCCCGAACATGAAATCTGCCCGTGGTTCATCGGAGGCGCTGAACTCCTTCAGGCGTTGCAGGTAGGCCGGGGTATGGAAGCTGAGAATCTGTTCGTCAGTTACCGGACGACAATCACGGCGCTCCATGTCGGGCAGATCAAGCAGGCCATAGGCCTCCAGCAGATCCAGGGCCAGACCGTAACGGTGCAGCTGAAACGGGTGGTGGCTGCCGTAGCTGAACTGTTCAAAGCGGGATGAGTAGACCAGGGCAGTACGGGACACAGGCGGCTCAGGCAAAGGAGGAGATCAGCGAGGTGATGTCGCGTACAGAACGGTTTGATTGGCTGCGACTGGATCTGTTTGATGAAGAAGAGTCAGAGTCTTGGACGGCAGGGTTGCCATAGGCATTTTTAACCTGTGCATCAGTTGTTTTGGAGCCTGATCGGGCACTACTCTCGCCGGATTTTTCAGGGGCAAGGGCAGCGTCAATCGCCTCTTTGGCCGGATCAACCGGCTGGGCGGCGTCTTGTTCAGGCGCGGCGCTGTCAGCCTGTACTTTGTCCTGTTGCGCCTCTGCCATTCGACTGGCTGCAGCAGCAGCAACAGACCGGTCCTGGCCTGACGGGTCTGAGGGGGCCAGGGCAGCCCGGATTACCTGCTGCATACGGGAGATGGTCTCCTGTGGAGTGCGGCCATCAGACATATCAATCTGCACCTCGCCGCCGGTGATATAGCTGCGGCCATCCGGCCCACGGGTATAGCTGTAGGAGGCAGAACTGGCCAGGTTTCCTCCCACCGCCTTGTGGGCTGCCTCATGGGCCTTAACCTTTTCTTCTGTCTGTTTCAGTTTTGCGACCTGTGCCTGGATGGCGGGATCTTCAATGCTCTGGCCGGTGACGGTGGTCTTTTCACCCGGTTTTGGGGCTGTTTGAGCAGGCTCAGTATTGTCGCTGGTTTTCTCAGTCGATTTCGTGTCAGGTTGTTTGACTGAAAGGGTAACGGTGTCTTCTGGAAGTTTAATCCCTGAAGCGGTCGTGGCTGTAGTGTTCTGTTCAGCACCGGAAGCAGCCTGACGATCTTCCGCGTTTCTGGTGCTGCCAGTCTGTGTTACTGCCGCGTAACCACTGTTGCTGATGCTACTCAGGGGATCCATGATCGCCATTCCGTTTTACAGCGCCCCGTTGGGATAGACTGCCTTACTGAAAGTATACAAAAATACAGTATAAAACTGCAATAGAACAGTGCAGGGGGTTACAGTCCGGCCTTGGCCAGCTCTTCCACCAGCTTTTTCTGGCTGCTGTTCAACCCTTCCGGTACATGCACAGCAATCTTAACAAACAGATCTCCCTTGGCGTTTGAGCCGAGGGCCTTGATGCCGCATCCTTTCAGACGGATCTTGGTGCCGGGCTGGATACCTGCCGGTACCTTGATCCGTTTTGGCTCTTCAAGGGTGGGTACCTCAAGACTGACCCCCAGGCAGGCCTCGCTGAAACGGATGGTCCGCTCCACAAACAGGTCACCGCCGTCACGGGTAAAGACCGGGTCATGGGCAACCCGGATATCAAGATAGAGATCACCGTTGGGGCCGCCGTTTTCTCCATCACTCCCTTTACCGGCAATCCTGATCCTGCTGCCGTTATCAACCCCGGCCGGAATCTTTACCTTCAGTTCTTCCCGCTGGCCGTTACGGCGGAAGGCCACCAGCCGCTCGCCGCCGGTGGCAGCATCACGAAACCCGAGATCAACGGCCAGTGAAAGATCCCCACCCTGACGCGGAGCTCTGCTGAAACCCCGTCCCCCCCCACGACCAAAAGCACCTCCGAACAGACGTGAGAAAATATCTTCTCCGCCGCCCATCCCCATATCCTTGAAGGTGCCGGAAAAGTCGAAGTTGCGGAAGATATCCTCCTGGCTGTATTGCTGGTGGAAGTCTGAAGATCCGAACGTGTCGTATTTTTTACGCTTCTCCGGGTCAGAGAGTACCGCATAGGCCTCATTGATCTCCTTGAACTTCTCCTCTGCCGCTGTATCGCCCTGGTTACGGTCCGGGTGGTACTTGACCGCCAGTTTACGGAACGCCTTCTTGATATCATCAGCTGAGGCATCTTTGGCAACACCCAGCGCCTCGTAGTATTCTTTCTGTGCCATGTTCACCTGCTCCTTTCATCCATTCTTATAACAATTTAGGCATGTTTGGGCCAACTGTCAACGTTGCTTGACAGTCCCGTGGGGCCACCGTACTATCTTTGTTACCACAGTACGAGAGGACTATCATGAAAAAGGTGCTGGTGATTGGCGGCGGTATCTCCGGTCTTTCCACAGCCTGGCTGCTGGACAAGCGGGCCAGAGAGGCAGGAATGAGTATTGATCTCTGTCTGCTTGAGCAGGAGCAACAGCCGGGCGGCAAGATTAAATCGGTCCACGAAGAAGGCTTTCTCTGCGAGTGGGGCCCCAACGGTTTTCTGGACAGCAAACCCCAGACCCTGGAGCTGTGCGCGGCATTGGGGATAACGGAGCGTCTGCACCGCAGTAACGATAATGCCCGTAAACGCTATATTTTTACCGGCGGAGAACTGCATCGCCTGCCTGAAAACGGCCCTTCCTTCCTGAGGAGCCGCCTGCTTTCCTGGCCCGGTAAGCTGCGGTTGCTGGGTGAGCCGTTTGCCGCCAACCCGCCGGGCAATGACGAAAGCCTGGCTGCCTTTGGGCGTCGCCGTCTGGGGGCAGAGGCTCTGCAGAAACTGATTGCGCCAATGGCATCCGGCATCTTTGCCGGTGATCCTGAAACCATGTCGCTGATCTCCTGCTTTCCCCGCATTGCTGAGCTGGAACGGGAATACGGCGGCCTGTTTGTGGCCATGCTGGCCCTGGCAAAGAAAAAGAAGCAGGAGCGTAAGGAAGGCAAGATCAGCAGTTCTGCTGCCGGACCTGGCGGCACCCTGACCTCATTCAAGGAAGGAATTCAGTTTTTGACCGACACCCTGGCTGCTCAGCTGGGGGAGCGGGTCAGGACCGGTGTTGCGGTTGCTTCGGTTGCCAGGGTAGGTGATGGTTGGGAGGTCAGGACCACAGGCGGAGAAACCCTGCAGGCTGATCTTGTGATCTCGGCAGCACCGGCCTTTGCTGCCGCCGACGTACTGGAAGGGGTTGATGCTGACCTGGTTGCTATCCTGCGTCAGATTCCGTACTCCACCCTGAATGTGGTCTGCTGTGGCTTCAAGACCGAAGGTCTGGGGCATCCGCTGGATGGCTTCGGCTATCTGGTGCCCAAGGAAGAAGGGCGTACTGTGTTGGGCACGCTCTGGGATTCCAGCATGTTTGAGGAACGGGCGCCAGGTGGCATGGCACTGTTGCGCAGCATGGCCGGTGGTGCCTGCCGTCCTGAACTGATTGCGCTGCCGGAAGCGGACCTTCTCCAGCGGGTGCGGGATGACCTGCAGGCGGCCATGGGGATTACCCAAGTCCCTTGTTTTAGCCGGATTATTCGCCATCAGCAGGCAATTCCGCAATACACCGTGGGCCATGGCAAGCGGTTGGAGGCGATTGAAGGGCGATTGGCAACCCTGCCCGGTCTGCTCTTGACCGGCAACGCCTTCAAAGGGGTGGGGTTGAACGACTGTGTGGCTGCCTCACAGGCCACGGTGGATAAGGCACTGACTGTACTTGGAGGATAGTTCATGAAGATCAGAAAAAAACTGTTTGCCGATTTCGAGTATGAAGAGGTGCTGGACAGCAAGACCCGTGAACTGATCCGGGTCGGCTGTGCCGTGGCAGTCGGCTGCCCTACCTGACTGAAGAAACACTTCGCCCTGGCGAAGGAAGCCGGCGCCGGGAGCGCCGAACTGAAGGAAGCCATGGCCTACGGGGTGATCGCCCCGGCTGGCCGGGCAAAGAATTTTGCACTGGAGCTGTTGGAAGAGTTAGAAAGTAAGACGTCCTGTGGAAGCCCGGATACAAGGCATCCTTAACAGTAGTTTTACAGCAGTCCTGATTCCACGAAGCTAAAGTAGCCGCCATCCCCGATGATGATATGATCCAGTACCCTGATCCCCAGGATTTCACCGGCCTCTTTCAGGCGGCGGGTTATCTCGCGGTCCTCCCGGCTGGGGGCCGGGTCGCCGGAGGGGTGGTTGTGGATGAAGATCACGGCAGCGGCTGATTCCCGCACTGCCGGGGTAAAGACCTCTCGCGGATGGACAATGGATTGATTCAGGCTGCCTTCTGATACCTGCACCTTGCGGGTAATCCGGTTCTTTCCGTCCAGCAGCAGGATCAGAAACAGTTCTTTGCGGTTGTCTCGCAGCTCATGGTGAAAAAAGTCAAAGACCTGGGCCGGTGAGGTAAACCGTTCCAGCGTCTCCAACCGTCGGGCCTGAAAGCGGCTTCCTAACGTAAAGGCTGCCTTGATTGAGGAGGCCTTGGCTAACCCCAACCCCTTGATCTGCTGTAGCTCATTTAATTCAGCCTGGGCCAGTTCCCGCAGGTTGCCGTCAAACCGCTCCAGCAGTTCCCGCCCCAGATCAATGGCGCTCTTGCCTGCTGCAGCATCACCGGTACGCAGCACCAGGGCCAGCAGTTCTGCATCAGATAGGGCAGCAGCCCCACGCTTGAGCAGCTTTTCCCGTGGCCGCTCATCTTCCGGCCAGTCTTTGATGGCGTTGCTGCCCATTACAGGAAGCCTGACCCTAACAACGCCATAACCCCAATCCCGGCAGCAACACGGTACCAGACAAAGGGCCAGAGAGTACGGTTCTGTACGAACTTCAGCAAAAAGGCAACGCTGATGTAGCCGACAATCGACGAGACCACTACCCCTACCAACATCGGCATGGCCATGCCCGGTTCAATGCCATGCTTCACCAGATGAATCCCTTTCAGCAGGGCAGCACCAAATACAATCGGCAATGAAAGCAGAAACGAGAAACGGGCGGCATCAGTGCGGGCAAGTCCCAGCAGCAGTCCGGCGGTGATGGTAATGCCGGAACGGGACACCCCTGGCACCAGGGCCAGGCACTGGAAACAGCCCACCAGCATGGCCGTGCCCAGGGTGATTGAGGCAACATCATGAAGTTGCTTGCCATAACGGTCGGAAAGTCCCAGGCCCAGTCCGAACAGGATCAGTGTCAGGGCTATCATTAAGGGGCTGTTGCGGAAGAGCGCCTCGATCGGTTCTTCCAGTGTTTTGCCAACCACCGCTGCCGGAACAGAGGCCAGCACAATCATCCAGGGCAGGCGCAGTCTCTTTTGTGCGCCCGACTGATACAGGCCGGTCAGACCATCCTGAGCCAGGCTAACCACATCCTTGCGGAAGTAAAAAAAGATCGCCAGAAAGGTGCCAAAATGCAGGGCAACGTCAAAGGTCAGCCCGGAATCGGGCCAGCCCAGCAGGCGGGGGATCAGGATCAGGTGGCCGGAACTGCTGATCGGCAGCACTTCGGTGGCGCCCTGAATCAGGCCCAGCAGGGCCGCATGGAACAGGTCCATTGGTTGTTACTCCTTGGGGAGAGTTTTCATGGTGGGGTGTAAACGTAGAGAAGCGCCATCCTGTCTGCCTTGATGGAATGCCTCTGACACAACGGTGGAGCTGCGACTACGCCGGGTTCTCAGCTCGCCGATATGCTCTTCCCGGTACTGCTTGATCAAGGCATCCTTGATCGGCACCAACGCCTTGCTGGTGGTGGGGGTCTGGGCCTTCTGGGCCTGCAGGGCCTGACGTATGCCATGCACACCGCCCAGCAGGTAGGAGCTGCGGACCCGCTGGCGATCAGTGGGGTGCAGCGTGTCGTCACGGAGTTCCAGGCTGCTGAGATAGCCTGAGGCCAGCCTGCGCAGCTCCTTGATCAGAAACTGCAGGGTGCAGGCCGCCACACCGGGGTCTTCTCCCACCCCGATGAAACGTAACCGGCTGTTCTCATGGGTTGTTGTGACAATAGGAAAACAGTCAAAGGCATTGGCCACCGTGGCAAACAGGGATGACAGCCATTTGGCAACGGTCTTGGCCACCACCAGCTCCGCCTCGCCAGCCCCTTCTTCCTGAACCTCCAGTTCAGACATGGCCAGGTTGTGTTCAGCCAGCAGGCGCTGGGCGTGGGCCGCAGCCAGGGCTGCTTCATGTTCGTTACTGCTGTTTGAAAGGGCCAGCAGTTTACGTACCCGCTCTATAATCCGTTCACGGGTCATGCTTCACCTGCTTCGGTTCCAACTCAAGATCTTCACCGGCAGTGATTGATTCACGGGTAAGTTCTGCCAAGCCCGGATCTTTACGGCGGAAGCGGACCACCAGCCAGTAGCAGAGGAAGTAGGAACTCAGGGCGGCAACCAGACCGACTATGGCACTGCCGATAAACAGTGCAGAGGCGTACTCCTTCAAATGGTGCCAATCAAGGACCGAGAAGGAGACTATCTGCGGCTCGCGCCCCAGCATAAATTCACCCAGGTGGTAACTGGCCATTAGTATCGGCACTACCGTTAATGGTGTGTTTACCCAGGAACCGGTGATGGTGGTCAGCTTGTTGAGCCGAAAGATAAAGGCTGCTGCAACGGCCAGTGCGGAGTGGATGCCAAACAGCGGGGTGATGCTGATAAACACCCCTACCGCGAACCCGGCGGCAATGTTGGCCGGGTGGTCGTCCAGGGCAAGAATCGCCTTCATCCGCTGTTTTATCTGTTCTTTGTTCATGGAACGGTCACTCTAAAGAGGGGGCTGCCGGTTTGTCAATCGTCAAAAACAATTGCAGCATAATTGTAATAATGGTAACCAGTCCGCACAAACCATTACAAGCTACTATTCCTGTCGGGAGTAAACCATGCCTCATCGTGAGCTGTCCCATTATGCTGTCTCTGTCGTTGGTGCTGATCGTCCCGGCATTGTTGCCGGAGTTACTGAGGCACTCTATAAATTGGGCTGTAATATCGCCGACTCCAGTTGTGCCATGCTGGCCGGCGAATTCGCCATGATCCTGATTGTGTCCCACAAGAAACCGTTTACCAAGGCGCTGCTGATTGAAGAGCTGAAGCCGGTTTGTGAGCGGATGGCCATGACCCTTTCGGTGCGTCATCTGCCGCTGGGCGAAGAGGATCGCAAGGAAACACCGGGCGAGATTTGCCAGATCACGGTCTACGGTGCTGATCAGACGGGGATCGTCTACCGCGTCACCAGCACCTTGGCAGCACACCAGATTAACATCATGGATCTGCAGACCAAGCTGGCCGGAACAGAGCAGGAGCCGGTCTACATCATGTTGCTGGAGGCGGTCCTGCCCGATGGTTGTTCGCCGGAAGCGGTGGAGCCGCTTCTGGATGGGCTGAAGCAGGAGCTGCAGGTTGAAATCAGTGTGCGGATCGTCACCCCGGTGGAGCTGTAATGGCGGTTCAACCAATCCTGAAATACCCGCATCCGCTACTGAAAAAGATGGCTCACCCTGTTGCTGCTGCCCTGGATACAGCTATTCATACTCTGGTGCAGGATCTGCTTGATACCATGCAGGCCGGTCCTGGTTCAGTGGGGGTGGCTGCGCCACAGATCGGGGTGGGGTTACGGGTTTGTGTGGTGGATGTATCCAACAGTCGTCATGGCAAGGATAACAACCATGGCTTGCTCTGTATGGTAAATCCCGAGATCATCAGCCGCAGCGGTAAAGCTGTGATGCGGGAAGGCTGCATGAGTGTGCCGGATTATACCGGCGATGTGGAGCGGGCCACCGAGATAACGGTCCGTTTTCTGGATAGCCAGAGCGGTCAGGAGCGGGAAGTGGCTGCCTCCGGGTTTGAGGCGGTGGCAATTCAGCATGAGATGGATCATCTGGACGGTCTGCTTTTTCTGGATCGGGTTATCAGTGTGTCCACCGGGCTGTTTCGCAGAAAAAGCTACCGTTAGGGAGCGAAGATGAAAAAGACTGAACAGAAGGTGTTGCTGCGGCTGGCCAGAGCAACCATTGTCGCACAGGTTAACGGACAGCCACTGCCCGGCATTGAAAAGCCATCAGAGCCACTGCTATCCCATTCCGGTTGTTTTGTGACCATTAAACAGCTGGGGCAACTGCGGGGCTGTATCGGTAGTTTTGTGGCCCAGCAGCCGCTCTGGCAGACTGTGCGGGAGATGGCTGTCTCAGCTGCTACCCGTGACCCCCGTTTTTACCCGATGCACCCTGCTGATCTGACTGATTTTCAGCTGGAGATCTCGGTGCTTTCACCGTTGCAGTTGATCCAGTCGGTTGATGAGATTCAGGTCGGCACTCATGGCCTCTACCTGATTAAAGGACATGCCCATGGTGTGCTGCTGCCCCAGGTGGCGGCTGAATATGGCTGGGATCGGGAGACCTTCCTGCGCCATACCTGCCTGAAAGCCGGTCTGCCGGAGACGGCCTGGAAAAAGGATTGCGAGATCTACATCTTCTCTGCCGAGGTGTTTGGAGATACTGGCTGTTAATGGACCGTTCCTGCTGTTCCCACCATCTGTAGTCAGCTGGAACAGTGACTGAAACCCGGCCCTGTTTCTACTGCTGCTCCCGCTCTGACCTGATCTTCCTGAGCTCCTTCATCCGCTTGAATAGATGTATGTTCCAGAGTAGCTGTGCACCATAGTAGGCAAGCAGGCTGGTTACCACAGCGACCAGAGAAGTTCCCAGTACAAACGGCTTCCAGATCTGGAGCATGCCGGTTGTCAGCCAGTCCAGACTCAACTCAAAGTTAAATTTCTGCGGAGGCAACCCCAGCAGCACCGCCCCGACCTTGTAGGTAAAATAAAACATGGGCGGCATGGTAAGCGGGTTGGTGATGAACACCAGCGCAACGGAAACCGGCATGTTTGCACGGAACAGTATCGCCCCTAAAGCCGCCAGCACGGTTTGAAAGGGAACCGGTATCCACATGCAGAAGATGCCGATGGCGCAAGCCCTGGTCACCGTGCTCCGGTTCATCTGCCAGAGATGAACCGCATGCAGTGCAGTTCCCAGGAAGCGCAGGTGCTTGTGCTCCTTGAGCGATGTAGGGTGCGGCGTCCATTTTTTCAGAAACTTTCGGGGCATATATCCTGACCAATCAAAAGGAATGCGCTGCTGATCCTCTGTAGCAAGCTTTTAATTATATACCAGGCCGGGCAGAATTGCAGCAGAACAATATGTTTAATGAATGAAAAGATTTGATTGCAGGCTGTTGTTCAGGTTGGCCGCCTTTTTGTGAGAGGCGGCCCATTTTGTGTTTAAGGGCTTGGCCTGTGCAGCACCAAACCGTCCTTTAGCCGGATGGTGCGCTGGGCATAACGGCCGTTATCCGGGTTGTGGGTGACCATCACAATGGTCTGGCCAGCCTGGTGCAGCTCTGCAAACAGCCCCATGACCTGATCGCTGGTGGCGCTGTCCAGGTTGCCGGTCGGTTCATCGGCAAACAGGATCGCCGGGCGGTTGACCACCGCCCGGGCAATGGCCACCCGCTCCTGTTCGCCGCCGGACAGGCGTCCGGGCAGGCGTCCGGCGCAATCTGCCAGCCCCATTCGTGCCAATGCGTCACCGGCCAGCCGCCGTTTTTCCGCCGCTGACATCTTTAGCGGGGCCAACGGCAGCATGACGTTCTCCAGCGCGGTCAGGTAGGGCACCAGATGAAAGGACTGGAAGACGAAGCCGAAATGCCTGGCGCGGAAATCAGCCAGACCATTGTCATCAAGCCTGTAAATGGCCGTGCCATCCACTTCTACGCTGCCGCTGTCGGGATGGCACATCCCCCCCAGAATGGTCAGCAGGGTGCTCTTGCCTGAGCCGGACTGCCCCATGATGCAGACAAACTCGCCGGTATCCACCGTCAGGTCAATCCCCTGCAGGGCAGCCACGTTACCTTCACCGGAAGGGTAGTTTTTTGTCAGATTGGTTGTGGTTATCATATGCTTCCTCGTTTTTCGGGAAATGTGAATTTTTTTGTTCTGGCGCTGACGAGCAAGGAACGGCGCGGAGGCGTACAAATCAGTACGCCGCACAAGCCTTTCCGCAGCAAGGCTGTGCCAGGGCGGAAAAAGACCATTTCCTAAAGGCTCCTTAATGCGTCTGCCGGGTCCATCCTGCCTGCCCGCCGCGCCGGATAGATGGCTGCCAGCAGGCTGACCAGCCCCACGGCAGCAATGGCGGCAATGGCTACCTGCCACTGCAGCAGCAGGTGCGGGTGACCGGATTGCGCCAGCAGAGGCAGGGCCACAGCCGCCGCCCCAACCCCCAGCAGATAGCCTGTCAGGCCTGCCACCAGCCCTACCAGTCCGGCCTCAAGCAGGATAATCCCCATCACATGGCCGGTACGGTAGCCAATGGCCCGGAAGATGCCGATCTCCACCTTGCGCTCATTGACACTGCCCATCATGGTGATGAACACTACCAACAGGCCGATCAGGGCGATCACACCACCCATGCCCAGCGAGAATCGCTTGAGCTGGCCGATGGTCTGCAAACGTCCCTCCACCACCTGTTTAATGGCACTGACCTTGGCATCCGGCAGCACTCCGGCAATCTGATCCACCATCTCGCCGATCGGACAGCCGGAACAGAGTGCCGCTACTTCGATCAAGGTGATTTTACCCTGCTTGCCGGTTATGGCCTGGGCAGCTGCCAGCGGTACAAACAGCAGGCCGTCATCCTGGGAGCCGGTCTCCTGCAAAAGCGCCGCTACCTTGAACGATCTGCCCCCTACGGTAAGCCGGTCACCAGGTTTTACCCCCAGCACCTGTGCGGCGCTAGTGCCGAGCAAGGCATCATCATCAGCCGACGGCTCTGCACCGGTTAACCGCCACCACGGTTTCATCCGCAGCTCAGCGGCAAAATCAACCCCCACCAGCAGCAGTTCCTTGCCCTGTACGGTCACTGTTCCCAAAACTTTGGGGGCGATGGCGGCGATGTTCTGGTGATTCTTGATGGTCCTGATCCGCTCCAGCACCGATGGATCAAGCTCACGCTGATCAAAGGAGACCCGTCCCAGGCTGATGCCGCCGTAGGAGAGGGCCAGATCGTTGCTCTTGGGGGTAATCAGGATGTTGGCCCCAAACTGGTCCATGGTGTGCTCAATATCAGCAGTCATGGAGTTTGAAAGGGTGACCAGTGCCACCACCGCAGCCAGGCCCACTGCTAGGGCCACGGTCAGGAAGAACATCCGGGCCGGTCTCCGCATCAGGTTTTTAAAGGCGATCTGATAGGGTCTCATGGAAAGAACCGTGCCCCCTGTTTCAGTTCATCAACCGGCAGCAGCAGCTGATCACCTGACACCTGTGACGGCAGGAAGTGCGGGTTGCAGCCCCCCACTGATGATGGGCCGATCCGGTCAATCGGAAAGGTCAGGTTGCAGTTGCGGCAGAGCATCACGTCCCCCTGCTGCTGATAGCCTTTACGTTCCTTAAAGCAGACGTCGCAGGCATCCAGCGCGGTCCTGATCCGGCCATCACTGCCTTTGACCGCAAAGAAGCGGATCTCTTTGCCGTCCAGGGTAATCCGGTAAAAGGAGGCCTGCATTGGTTTCAGATCTGCCAGCGGAATCTTCACCACGCTGCCGTCTGCCTGCACTGTCTTGTGCGAGCCGTTGCTGCAGGCTGCCAACATGCCGGTTAGTGTCAGAATCATCAGAACTAACAGTTTTTTCATGGTTACATTCCTCCGTAACTGTGCAGTCCCGACAGCAGCAGGTTGACACCCAGGTAACAGAAGATGGTGGCTGCAAAGCCGATGATTGAAAGCCAGGCTGCCCGTTTGCCGACCCAGCCCTTGGTGAAGCGGGCATGGAGGAAGGCTGCATAAACGAACCAGACGATCAGTGACCAGGTTTCTTTGGGATCCCAGCTCCAGTAGGTGCCCCAGGCATAGTTGGCCCAGGCCGCACCGGTGATGATCCCCAGAGTCAGCAGTGGAAAACCGACCATGATCGCCTTGTAGTTCAGGTCATCCAGCACCCTGGTGGGGGGGAAGACCGACAGAATTCCACCGGCAGCCTCGTCTCCCTTTTGCTCACTTTTGGCCTTGATCAGATACATGATCGAGACACCGCAGGCCACGGCAAAGGCCGCATAGCCCAGAAAACAGCTGATGACATGGTAGGTCAGCCAGTTGCTCTGCAGGGCTGGCATCAAGGGGCTGATGTCGCTGGGCAGGTAGAGCTGCCCCCAGGTCATGCCCAACAGGGCAAACGGCATCACAAAGGCGCCGATCACCCGGTATTTGTACTTGGCATCAATGATCCCGAAGATCAGCACGATACTCCAGGCGAAAAAGACCACCGACTCATACAGGTTGGACATCGGCGCATGGCCGACCCCCATATCGTAGGACTCTTTCCAACGTAGCCCCAGTGCGACGGTCTGGATGGCAAAACCGGTCCAGGCCAGCGTCGAACCTGCCAGACCGATCTGCTTATTGCGTCCGGCCATATAGATAAAGAAGGCCAGGGTGGAGAGCATGTAGAAGATGGTGGTTGCGTTCATCAACGATCCGCTGATCATGGTTTTTCCTCCTGTTGCAGTGTTGCCTTCAGCTCTTGTTCGATCCGTTCAAGCCGCTGCCGGAAGGCCGCCTGTGACTTGGTGGTATGGCCGGCAATCACCAGTCTGGCGTGGCCAAACCTGAACCAGATCCGCTGGTGCGGCAGAAAAAAGGCCACATACAGACCAATACACATCAGCAGGCTGCCGATCCAGACGACCCAGACACCGGGGTCCTTGTTGACCTGCAGGCCTGTGTAAGGGCGCTCGGTGCCACCCTGATAGGTGATGATCGGCAGGCTGAGTCTGGCTGCCTCGCGTTTGTTCTCTTCTGGGTAGTTGGCAAGGCTCAACAGGGTCACTGCCGGACCACTATTGGCGGGATGCACATCAATTCTGGCAGCCGGTCCGCTCTTCCCCGGCAGGAATGGCGAGACATCCTGTACCGCCTCAATCAGGTGCATGCTGCTGCCGTCGGGCAGATGGGCGGTTTCTTCACTGCTGACCGTCAGGCGTGTGGTGCCGACGGTAAAGGTGTGGTTACCGGTGTTGCCGTAACTGGACTGATAGAAGGTGATCCCCTTGTAAGTCAGCGGCTCGTTGACAATCAGGCGGGCATGTGTGTAACCGGGGATCTCCTTGCCGTTTTCAGTCAGCGTCAGGATGCTCTTGAACTCTTTGGGCATCTGGCTGGGGCCGCCTCCGGGGGCATCATAGAAGCTGACCGTGAACTGATCGCAGCGCAGCTCAAAACCCAACGGGCGCTCCTGCCCTTTACGGTCGGTGAAGCTGGAGACCGTGTCGCCTTCCGGTATGGCGACAAAACCCTTGAATCCGAAGATGTTACCGATAATGGCACCAATGAAGATCAGGATCACACTGGCATGTACGCCATAGACCGCAAGTCTGGCCCAAGGGCGTTTTTGCACAAACAGATGCAGTTCATGATCCTGTTCCGTGACGACCGGCCTGCCTGCAACGGCAGTAACTGCTGCGGTCAGTCTGTCGCGGTTAATAGACTCCGGGAGGTCTAAAACAACGCTGCAGGTGGCAGCAGCTTCCTGGGCGCTGCTGAGGGTGGTGTCCGGTCTGGTGGCGATCCGCCAGACATGGGGCAGCCGTTTGATGGTGCAGGCCAGCAGGTTGATCGATAGCAAGACCAAAAGCCCCTGAAACCACCAGGCGTGGTACATGTCAAAGAAGCCGAGCAGGCCATAGAGGCGGAAGCGGTTGCCCTGTTCACCGCCAATGGATGCGACATATTCAGGGGGAAGTTGCCCCTGGGGAATAACGGTCCCGATGATGGAAACCAGGGCCAGCAGAATCAGTACAGCCATGGTGAGGCGCAGCGAGGCAAAGGTCTGCATGACCTGATCGCTGACCGAACGGTGTTCAGTCGTCATAGGTGGATCTCCTGAAACAGATAGTCAGTCCTTGCATTAAAGACGCAAAGACACACAACGTTACATGTCGCGTGGTGTAACCGGTTTAGGAGAGGTTTTGCGGAGGTACAAAGATGGAGAGATAGACTTGCGGTGGTTGTTGTGGCTCAAGCGCCGTAAAAATACTGGTTACCATAACCGGCAAAGGTACGGTGATGGCTTTAAGGCTCAGCGGGGCATGGCAGGCGCAGGCGCAGGCTGAACTGGTACAGCAATCATCCTGCTGGGTATCCGTTGTATCATGATGACAATCATCACAGTCAGTGGCTGCAGCAGCGGCAGAACTGACGACTTTGGGCATATCCTGCTGATGGCTCAGTGCAGCCACCGGAGCCATCAGAATTGTTGCCAGTGCCAGTATGCTCATCAGGGTGGTGCTGAATATGCGGATACGTTTTTGTAGCATAGCTAAATAGTAGGGATTTGCCTGGGCGCTTGTCAAGCTGTTTCCAGCAGTTCATCATTTTTCGGTTTACGCAGTGCTAACGAGACAATTGCCGAGGTTAAAACCGTGATCGGCATATGAAAGCCGGTCATCAGGAAAATCTTCCCGTCACAGAGAGAGCAGCTTCCAGCACATGGCAACACCAAATACCAGAAACATGAAGCCGGCAGTGCGATGAATCCAGCAGACCGGGATATACTTAACCAGTTGTTTACCGGCAAAGATGCCGATCAGCGAGACCAGCCAGAGCGCCAGGGTTGAGGCCACAAAGACCGTGCCCATACCGCTCAGGCTACCGGAATGCTGGGCTGCCTGGCTGGCGGTGACCAGCTGGGTCTTGTCACCCAGCTCCGCCATGAAGATCATCAGAAAGGCGGTCCGTACCGCATCGGCTGCCGTTGGCGGCGGTCCGTCATTATCTTCAGCAACACAGGCGTTTTTCAGGGTGCTGTAGCCAAAGTAGAGGAACAGCAGGGCAGAAACCAGGGTGACCCAGAAGATCGGCAGTACCAGAAACAGGATCTTGCCCACCAGCACTGCTGCCAGATTCAGTACCGCAAAGGCGGCGGCAATACCGATGAAGATCCGTTTCCAGGGGTAGCGTAGCGCCAGGGCCATGGCAGTGAGCTGGGTCTTGTCACCCAGCTCTGCCAGAAAGATCAGCCCAAAGGTGCCGATAAAGGTGGACAGCTCCACCTAGAACTTCACTTTCGGTGCAACCTTGGCCCCTTCTTCGGCCTTGAACGGCTCCTTGCGCTTCAGGTGCAGCAGCATGGAGTTGGTCAAAGAGTTGGGGAAGGTACGGATGCTGGTGTTGAAAGCCTGTACCTGCTTGTTGTACCGCTCTCGGGCGACATTGATCCGGTTTTCAGTCCCCTCCAGCTGCTTCTGCAGATCAAGGAAGTTCTGGTTGGCCTTCAGGTCAGGATATCTTTCTGCCACCACCATCAGGCGAGACAGGGCGCCGGACATCTGGCCCTGCATCTGCTGGAACTTTGCAATGGCAGCCGGGTCATTGATAACGTCCTTGCTTACCTTCATACCACCCACACTGGCACGGGCCTCGGTAACCGCCTTCAAGGTGTCGGCCTCATGTCTGGCATAGCCTTTGACCACCTCAACCAGATTGGGGATCAGGTCATTACGGCGCTGATAGGTTGACTCCACATCAGCCCAGGCGGCAACCACCGCTTCTTCATTGGCCTGCATGGTGTTGTAACCGCAGCCGGACATCATCCCCAACAGCAGGGTTCCCATAATCAACAGCATGATTCGTTTCATGGTGATTCCTCCGTTTGATTTTTTTTCTTGTTTGTCTTTGTTTCGATGTAGGTCTTTACCTTATGCAGCAGGTCCCTGGCCCAGACAAACTCCGAGGCCAGTATCCCCAGTCCCAGTGGTATCACCACGATTGCCGGACCGGGGGTAAAAATCATGATAATGCCGATGATCACCACCGTGACACCCACCACGCCCACCACCATCTGGCGGGCCTTACGCAGGGTCCAATGCAGCATCTAGCGCTGGGCCATTGCCTGCAGGCGGGCGATCCGCTCTTCCATGGGCGGATGGGTGGAGAACAGGCTCATCATGCCACCGCCGGTCAGCGGGTTGACTATGAACATGTGGGCTGTGGCCGGTGTGGCGTCATGCATCGGAATCTGGTGTGACGCATTCTGTAACCGTCCCAGGGCACTGGCCAGGGCACGGGGTTTGCCGCAGATCTCGGCGCCGGTTGCATCAGCCAGATATTCCCGCGAACGGGAAACCGCCATCTGGATCAGCATCGCCATGATCGGTGCCAGAATGGCCATGGCCAGAGATCCCACCAGACCGCCAAGACCGCCACCTTCTTCATTATCACGACCGGCACCCAGCATGGCTCCCCACTGCAGCATGCTGCCGATCATGGAAATGGCACCGGCAAAGGTGGCGGCGATGGTGGAGATCAGGATATCGCGGTTCTTGACGTGCCCCAGCTCATGGGCCATCACCCCTTCCAGCTCCTCCGGGGAAAGTATCCGCAGGATCCCCTCCGTGGCTGCTACCGCAGCATGGCTGGGGTTGCGTCCGGTGGCAAAGGCGTTGGGTGACTGGTCAGGGATGATGTAGACCTTGGGCATCGGCAGACCTGCCCGCTGTGCCAGCCGCTCCACCATCTCGTAGAAGGCCGGGTTCTCATTGCGGGTGATCTCCTGGGCTCCGTACATCCGCAGTACGATCTTGTCTGAAAACCAATAGCTGCCGAAATTCATGACTGCCGCCATGACAAAGGCGATCAGCATGCCGCCTGACCCGCCAATAGCGCCGCCCATGGCCACCAGTAGCACTGTTAATAGTGACAGTAATAAGGTTGTTTTAAACTGGTTCATCATTGTTTGGTTCCTCCGTTAGGTTGCTTTAATAAAGCCGGGGGCCAAATAAAAAGACCTTTACCCACGGCGAAATAAAAATTCTGCACCTTGGATAAAGGTCTTGCTGGCGATTTCTCGTCCCACGTCCGAGCCCTTGTTACAGAACTGTCTTGACGAACCATGGGCCGACCATGTCTCCGGTCGGTAGCTACTCCCCTTTACGAAAGAAATCATAATCAGCCTTGCTCTGCTTGTCAAGGGGATTCGATCGGTCTTGTTGTTGCGTTATTTCAACAGGTTTTAAACAAGCAGCGCAAATTCGCCGCTGGCCGGGTGGTAGCTGTACAGGTTGCCGGACTCAATATCAAAGTACCAGCCATGCAGGTCCAGTTTTCCGGCATCAACTCGCTCCCGTACCCAGGGGAAGGTCAGCAGGTTTTCTAATGAAACCAGGATCGAGGCATGTTCGCAGGCCTTGGCCTGACGCTCCGCTGAGGCGTCTGAAAAGGTTTCCAGCACCTGCTGCTTGGCCCGCTCGGCAATACTGACCCACTTGCTGATATACTCGCCGTTTTTGTCAGACGGTATCCCCTCCATCAAGGAGCGGATGCCGCCACAGTTGGAGTGGCCCAGCACAATGATATGTTCCACCTCAAGGTGGCAGACCGCATACTCGAGGGCGGCACTGACCCCGTGGTAGGCCTGGTCATGCTCGCAGGGGGGGACCAGATTGGCCACGTTGCGGACAATAAACAGGTCACCCGGCTCGGATCGAACCATCATGGAAGGATCAACCCGTGAATCGCTGCAGCCGATCAGCACCACCTTGGGGCGCTGCCCTTTTTTCAGACAATCAAACAGCTCGCGGTCTTCGTGGAAGTACTCTTCCTGGAAGTTACGGAAGCCGTGGATAAATTTCTGAATATCCTGCATTGTTGCTTCTCCTTCAAGCCTGCTTCAGGCGGGTCTGCAGCTGGCTGGATTTTGCTTCAAGCTCTTGGCGAGTAGCGGCACGGAACTGTTCCAGTTTATCTGCCAACTCTGGTCGCTTAATGGAGAGGATTGAGGCAGCCAGGTAGCCTGCATTTTTGCCGCCATCAATGGCAACGGTTGCCACCGGGATGCCGGGAGGCATCTGTACGGTGGAATACAGGGCGTCAACCCCGGCGATGGCACCGGATTTGAGCGGTACGCCGATTACCGGCAGGGTGGTGTGGGAGGCTACAACGCCAGCCAGATGGGCAGCCATGCCTGCCCCGCAGATTAGCACCTCAATCCCCCGTTCGCGGGCGGTACGGGCATAGACAGCGGTCTTGTCCGGCAGGCGGTGGGCAGAGCTGATATCCATTTCCCAGGCGATTCCCAATTGGCTCAAAACTTCGGCAGCCTTCTCCATTACCGGCAGATCACTGTCGCTGCCCATCAAAATACCAACCAGCGGCTTGTTCATGGCATACGTCCCTTTCAGATGTTGTCGCGGTGCGTAGAAGTTGAAAAGCTTTATCACACCGTTTGGATCTCTGGATAAAAGTTGGCACAAACTAGCGAAACAGCTGTTTGCTGTCAACAGCTTTTGGACCATGCAGGCGTTGATGCAGCTGGATTCTGGTAATCAGCTGTGGCATGATGCGCCATGCCCATTTCAGCCTCAGATACGAACCGTTCACTGCACTACGGCTGGGTCATTGTGGCGGTCGGTGCCTTGGTGCTGTTCTCCTGCCTGGGGCTGGCCCGTTACGCCTACACCATGCTGCTGCCTGCCATGCAGGCCGGTCTGCAACTGTCCTATGACCGGATGGGGCTGATCGGCACCGCCAACTTCAGCGGCTATCTGGTTGCCGTGGTGCTGTCCCCCTGGCTGATCCGCCGTTTCCGTCCCCGGGCGGTGATCAGTACCGGTCTGCTGTTGATAGCACTCTGCATGGCCGGTATCAGCCAATCCCACGGCTTTCTTCCGGTTGCACTGCTCTATGCGTTGACCGGCCTGGGTGGTGGTTTTGCAAACATCCCCCTTATGGCCCTGGTCCCCTGCTGGTTCCGCAGTCAGACCCGTGGCCGGGCCGCCGGGCTGATCATTGGCGGCAATGGTCTGGCAATCATCTGTGCCGGCTATCTGATCCCTCTGCTTAATCGTTCTTACGCTGCTGATGGCTGGCGCATGGCCTGGCTGCTGCTGGCAGCCGTTACCCTGCTGACCGCCCTGATTGCTGTCCTTTGGCTGCGTAATGCCCCTTCAGAAAAGGGGCTTGAACCGCTGGGGCCGTTACAGCACGAACAACACGGCAGCATGCCGGTACCCCATGAACATCGCGGTGATGGCGGGTTGCTGCTCAGGCTGGGGCTTCTGTATCTGGCCTTTGGCGCAACCTTCATGGTCTTCGGCACCTTTATTGTCACCAGCATGGTGCGGGAGTATGGTCTGAGCGAGGTCCGGGCCGGGCAGTACTGGTCATGGGTAGGGTTCTTTAGTGTCTTTTCGGGGGTCGGTTTTGGCGCCCTGTCTGACCGGATCGGCCGTAAGCAGGGGCTGATACTGGTTTTTATGGTACAGAGCACCGCCTATCTGTTGGCCGGTCTCAAGTTGGGAAGCGTTGGTCTGCTGCTTGCCATTGTCCTGTACGGTTCCGCTGTTTTTGCCATACCGGCCATCATGGCGGCTGCGGTGGGTGATTATCTGGGCAGCGCCAGAGCTGCCGCTTCCTTTGCCACCATTACCCTCTTTTTTGCGGTTGGGCAGGCCATCGGACCAGCAGTTGCCGGTCTGCTGGCGCGTCTGTACGGTTCGTTCAGCCCTGCCTATCTCTGCGCTGCTGCCATTACCCTCTCTGCGGCCCTGTTTGCCTTTTTTTTGCCCTCTCCAAAACAACGCGGAGCTGCTTGACATCTTGTTGTTTAATGGCAGACTTTATCTACCTTAAACCGTCTTCTAACAATCGGTTTTGAGATAGTCCTGGAGAGTTGGAGTAGCCATGAAAAAGTATCGTACAGTCTGGATGGCGTTACTGCAGTGGGGGCTACTCTGGAGCCTCATTATCGGCTGTTCATTGCTCTGGAACGAACGACTGATTCGGCAGCAGATCTATGATTACTCCCGTCATGAAGCAACAACGGTCATTAACAAAGACCTGGCCTTCCGGCGTTGGGCCACCATGCATGGTGGCGTCTATGTGCATCCCACCGAACAGACTCCGCCCAATCCCTGGTTAACCGTTCCGAAACGTGATGTCGTGACAACAGACGGCGACAAACTGACCCTGATGAACCCGGCCTACATGACTCGTCAGGTCATGAGCATGTTTGGCGAGCAGTTTGGTGTCAAGGGGCATATCACCAGCCTGCTGGCCAAAAATCCCGGTAATGCGCCGGATGCCTGGGAAAGGGCTGCCCTGCTTGATTTTGAAAAGGGTGCGGACTCGGTCAATGAACTTACCACCATCGATGGTGCCCCTTACTACCGTCTGATCCTGCCGATGAAGATGGAGCAGGGGTGTCTGAAGTGCCATGCTGATACCAATATCCCTGTGGGAGGGATTAGGGGCGGCATCAGTGCAGCTGTACCACTAAAACCATATCTGCAGGCTGGCGAGAGTGGATTGCGAGGCGTTCGTCTGGCCCACGTCGGCATCTGGCTGGTGGGGATGATCGGCATCACCATTGCCAGTGCCATTTATCTGCGCCAGCAGCGTCTCAGCCAGCAGGCTGAAGATGACCTGCGGGCACAGGAAGCCCTCTATGCATCATTAACCACCGCCTCTCCCACCGGTGTCTTCCAGACCGATCTGAACGGAGCCTGCTGTTATGTCAAT
This sequence comes from Trichlorobacter sp., assembly GCF_030247655.1. Classification (GTDB taxonomy): domain Bacteria; phylum Desulfobacterota; class Desulfuromonadia; order Geobacterales; family Pseudopelobacteraceae; genus Trichlorobacter. The sequence continues at coordinate 40,047 of NZ_JAOTRZ010000004.1, forward strand.
GATCGCTGGTCTGCCATTGCCGGGCTATCGCTTGAGCAGGCACGGGGAGATGGTTGGGGGCAAGCGCTGCATCCTGATGATCGTGAAAAGGTGTTTGGCGAGTGGCAGCAATCGGTTGCAGAGCATCGTTCTTTTGCTCTGGAATACCGGTTCAAGCGGCCTGATGGCTCAGTCTCGTGGGTCTATGGCCAGTCAGCCGAGATCTTTGACAATAAAGGCGGCATTATCGGTTATGTCGGCACCGTTACCGATATAAGCCTCCGTAAAAAAGTTGAAACCGATCTTGTTGAGCAGGAACTGTTTTTGCGGGAGAGTCAGGCAGTTGCCCACTTGGGTTGCTGGAAGTCACATCCCGGCACAGATATGCTGTATTGGACTGATGAGCTCTACCGGATGATGGAACATCCGGTAGACGAGCCAATCAGTCACACCACCTGTTTCAGGTATTTTGATCCTCAGGATCTGCCGCAGGTCAAGCAGGCACTGGAAGCTGCCATTGCTGAGGGCGTCTCCTTCACGCTAAACTGCCGCATGATCTCCTCACGTGGACGCCGTTTTTGGGTTGATTTTCGCTGTATCGGCAGGCTTGAAGGGTTGGAGGGGTTGTATGTTGCCGGTACCATGCAGGATATTTCAGAACATAAGCAGATTGAAGAGCTGCTGACCAGCGCCAAGGAGATGGCTGAGGCGACCAGCCGCACAAAGACCGAACTGCTGGCCACCTTGAGTCATGAGTTGCGAACTCCGCTTAACGGTGTGTTGGGTGGTGTTCAGTTGCTGGAAATGACAGAACTGTCTGATGAACAGAGCGACTATCTGGGGATGGTTCGCTCCTCTGCCAGCAATGAATTGGTTTTGGTAAATGATCTGCTTGACCTTGCCGGCCTTGAGGCATCGGGCCTGAAGATCAATGCAGCCCCGTTTGTGCTGCGGGACAGCATTACTACTGGCATCGATCCCCATCATACTGCTCTGGAACAGCGGGGACTTGGTCTTACGGTTAATCTGTCTGACAATCTTAATCAGCAGGTGGTGGGAGATGGCCCCCGTTTGACCCAGATTGTCAGTAGCCTGTTGGGTAACGCGATTAAGTTTACCCATCAGGGGACGGTTACGATCAGTGCTGATACCTGTGCAGGCGTGATGGACAAGGTGCTCCTGAGGCTTACTGTCAGCGACACCGGTATTGGTGTCTCCCCGGCTGATCAGGAGCGGATCTTTGAGCCGTTTGTACAGGTTGACATGTCCAATACCAGAAGGTTTGGCGGTACCGGTATGGGGTTAGCCATCTGTCGCAGAATAGCTGAGCGGATGGGAGGATCTCTGCGGGTTAGCAGCAAGCCGGGTGAAGGCAGCAGCTTTAGTGTGGAACTTCCCTTTGTACGTTCCTGCAGGGCCGATGAACAAGGTGCTGTGTCAGAAGTAGTTGCCCAGCCCAGTTGGCAGGGACGGCCTATGACCGTTTTAATTGCCGAAGATAATCCTGTCAACCTGCAGGCTGCTGCAGGGTTGGTCGGAAAGCTGGGGTTGAGGTCCCTCTGCGCAGAAGACGGTAAAAAAGCGTTGGCGTTCTGGATGCAGGGCGGGATTGATGTCGTTTTAATGGATATCCAGATGCCGGTTATGGACGGGCGAGAGGCTACCCGCTTTATCAGACAGCGGGAGCAAGGGGGAGACAGCCACACCCCGGTTATTGCGCTGACAGCACATGCCATGGCAGGTGACCGGGAGCGGTTGCTGTCTGAAGGGTTTGATGGCTATGTCGCCAAGCCGTTTCAACTACAGGAACTTGCGGTTGAACTGGAACGGGTGACAAAAAAATAGTTGTATCTTGATCTGTATCGCTATTTACTTTAATTTTTAATAATTGTCTTTAATTGAGGCCTCCAGGCCCAAGGGTATCCCATGATCTATCTTGCCCTGATACAGAATATAGCCCTGATGGTGGCCTTAACCTTCCTGCATGGCCTGTTGCTGCGTCGAATCCGGCATCAGGGGCTCGGGTATGCCCTGGTATCTGGCCTGCTGTTTGGCGGAGTGGCCCTGGTGGGGATCATGACGCCGATGATCCTGCAGCCCGGCCTGATCTTTGATGGGCGCAGCATCATCATCGCCGTGGCCGGTCTGTTTGGCGGTCCGATTACCGCTGGCGTTGCCGCCGCTATGGCTGCCGGTTACCGCTATTGGCTGGGCGGGGTCGGGGCAGCCATGGGAATAGCCGTTATTATCGGTGCTGGCGGCATCGGCGTGATCGGTTACTACCTGCGCCGCCGCCATCCCGGTTTGGCCGGCCTGCCCGGCATGTATCTGTTCGGGTTGCTGGTACATCTCTGGATGATCGGCTGTACCGTTCTGCTTCCTTCTGCCGTAATTGCCAAAACACTGGCAACCATTACGCTGCCGGTTCTGGTTATCTATCCCCTTGCCACACTGCTGGTCTGCCAGCTGTTTCTTCAGATGGAACGTCATATTATTGTTGAGCAGGCCCTGGAAGCTGAACGTGCCAGTCTTAACAGCCTGATTCAGGCCATACCGGACCTGCTGTTTGAGTTGGGGCTGGATGGCCGTTACTATGCCTGTTACGCCCGCCAGCAGGAGCTGTTGGTGGTGCCTGCCGAGCAGCTGCTGGGCAGGACGGTACAGGACATGTTGCCACCACAGGCAGCAGGAGTCTGTCTTGACGCACTGCAGGAGGCAGTTGCCACCGGCCACTCCCATGGCCGTCAGTTTGTTCTGCCGTCGCCAACCGGCGAGCTCTGGTTTGAGCTGTCAGTTGCCCGTAAAACCGGCGTGGTGACGGACCAACCCCGTTTCGTGGTGTTATCGCGGGATATCAGTGATCGTAAACAGCATGAAAAAGAGCTGCTTGCGGCCCGCTATGCCGCTGAGGCTGCCAACCGGGTTAAAAGTGAATTTCTGGCCAATATGAGCCATGAAATCCGTACCCCGCTGAATGGACTGCTGGGGATGGTGCAGCTGATGCGCTATACCGAGTTAAGCCGAGAGCAGGAGGAATATCTGCAGAATATGGAGCTATGTTCCAGCACCCTGCTCTCTCTGATCAGCGATATTCTGGACCTTTCCAAGATTGAAGCCGGCCGGATCGAACTTGAGCAGACCACCTTTCCGATCCGTCTGGTGCTTGAAGAAGTAGTGGCTATCCAGAGTGCCACTGCCCGACAGAAATCGCTGCAACTGGAACTTGATCTGGCCGATGATCTGCCGGAGCAGATGCAGGGTGACCCTTTGCGTTTCAAGCAGATCATCTTGAACCCGCTGGGCAATGCCATCAAATTTACCCCCCAGGGGACTGTCAAGGTCAGCGCCTCTTGTCTGTTGCCGGAAGAAGACAAGCCGGCAAGGTTGCAGATAGCGGTCAGGGATACCGGTGTCGGCATCTCCGAGGAGCAGCAGAAACAGATATTTGCACCTTTTACCCAGGCTGATGGAACAATCACCCGCAAGTTTGGCGGCTCCGGTCTGGGGCTTGCCATCTGCAAACGTTTGACCGAGTTGATGGGCGGGAAGATCCGGGTTGCATCAGAGCTGGGCAAAGGGAGCTGTTTTCTTGTGGAACTACCGATAGTAAAGGATCTCCCATGACAGAACGTATCATCCTGCTCTGCCTGGTATGCTTCCTGGCAGGCCTGGTGGTTGTATTCTACAGACTGAACAAGCGTCTGCAGGATGAGGTTGCCGAGCGGAAAAAGACGGAGGGCGAACGTATCGACAGTGAGGAACGGCTGCGGACGCTGATTAATGCCATGCCGGATATCGTCTGTTTTAAGGATGCTGAAGGCAGGTGGCTTGAGGCCAATGCATTTGATCTGCAGCTGTTTCAACTGGAGGGGGTTGATTACCGGGGCAAGAAAGATTCTGAGCTGGCTGCCTTCAGCCGTTTCTACAGGCAGGCGTTTCTCTGTTGTGAGGAAAGTGATGAGGTCGCCTGGAGCAAGGGCTGTGTGTCCCGCTCTGATGAGATCATCCCCCGCCCCGACGGTAGCGCAAAGGTCTTTGATATTATCAAGGTTCCAACCTTTGACCAGCAGGGCAGGCGCAAAGGGTTGATCGTGGTGGGCCGGGATATTACGGAGCGCAAACAGATTGAGCAGAAGCTGGAGACGGATCGCAACTATCTGAAGGTGTTGTTTGAGTATGGCGGTTCCGGCCACCTGATTGTCTCTTCGGAACGGATCATTGTGCAGGTGAACCAGCAGTTTTGCGAGATGCTGGGCTATACGGAACAGGAGCTGCTGGGGCAGTCGGTTCGTATGCTGCATATTGATGAACAACACTACCTGGATTGGGCACCTCGCTTTATCCAGGCCCGCAACGGTGTTACCCACCTGAGAGCTGAACATCCCTCACTGCGTAAGGATGGCAGCATTATCTGGTGTGTCTTCACCGGCGTGCGCTTGACCCTGCCTGATGGCGACCAGGGGGTTGTCTGGAGTGTGATTGATATCAGTGATCGCAAGCAGGTTGAGGTCGAGCTGTTGCAGGCCAAAGAGGCGGCAGAGGCTGCCAACCGTGCCAAAAGTGAATTCCTGGCCAATATGTCCCATGAGATCCGCACACCGATGAACGGCGTGATCGGTATGGCCCACCTGCTGGGTGCCACCGAGCTGAGCCGGGAGCAGGAACAGTACCTTGCCAATATTGAAAGCTCCGCAAACAGCCTGATTACCTTGATCGGGGATATTCTGGATCTTTCCAGGATCGAGGCAGGAAAACTGGAACTTGAGCAGGTCAACTTTTCGCTGCGCAAGATGCTTGATGAGCTGCTGGCTGGTCAGCAGTTCTCGATCAGCCAGAAAAAACTTGCTGTCCAGGTCGCTATCCCGGACAACGTGCCGGATATCCTGTGGGGTGATCAACTGCGTACCCGCCAGATAGTGCTCAATCTACTGGGGAACGCGATCAAGTTTACCGAGCAGGGTGGTATTACTATTTCGACAACGCTGGTAGCACACCGCGATAACAAGGCGCTGATTTGCCTGAGTGTTTCAGACACCGGTGTCGGCATGTCAGCGGCTCTGCTGGAGCGGATATTTGCCCCCTTTGAACAGGCTGATAACTCAACCACCCGCAAGTACGGCGGCAGTGGATTGGGTCTTGCCATCTGCTGCCGTCTGGTTGAGTTAATGGGGGGACGGATCTGGGCTGAAAGCCAGGAGGGGGAAGGCAGCACCTTCCATGTTGAACTGTCGTTTGGGGTGCCGGATCAGTCAACCATTCAGCAGCAGCGTAATGGGGGGGAGGCGGATAGTGAAACGGTGTCACGGTCATTGGCCATCCTGCTGGCAGAGGATAATCCGATCAGCACAGAGTTTATTGTAAAATTACTGGCACGGTTGGGGCATCAGGTCACTGCAGTGGTAAATGGTCTGGAGGCGCTTGAACAGGTGGCGCAGCAGCAGTTTGATATTGTCCTGATGGATATCCAGATGCCGGTGCTGGGGGGCGATGCCGCCGCCAGCATTATTCGCCGGCAGGAACAGCAGCGTGGCGGGCATATCCCGATTATCGCCCTGACGGCCCATGCAATGGATGATGAGCGGACACGATTGCTGGAGCAGGGGTTTGATGCCCATGTTGCCAAGCCGGTGGATGTTACGGTGCTGTTGGCTGAATTAAAGCGGTTGACAGGAACAGATCATGAATAGCGCCTTACTGTTTGCTGTCCTGGGTTGTGGCCTGATTGCGGTGCCGCTGCTCTATCTATGCAACCGCCGTCTGCAGCAGCGGGCCGAATTTCAGCAGGCGTTGCTGGAACGGACCACCGCCGGCATTCTGACGGTATCTTCTGAACGGGTGATCGTCGGGGTGAACCGACGCCTCTGTGAGATGTTCGGGTATGCCAAAGATGAGCTGGTCGGCAAGAGCGTTGAGCTGTTGCACCTTGATCGAGAACAGTACGAGCGTTTTGGGCGGTGGTTTGTCAGTGCCAAGGCAAATGAACCGTTGGTGCAGATTGAGTGGCAGTACCGCCGTAAGGATGATAGTCGCTTTTGGGCCGTTATCTCTGGCGATGCCATTACCCTGCCTGATGGTGATGGAGGGGTGGTCTGGAACCTGACAGATATCAGTGACCGTAAACAGGCAGAGGAAGAACTGCTTGCAGAACGCAGCCATCTTCAAGCCCTGTTTGAATACAACGGTACCGGCAACCTGATTGTTTCCTCTGAACGGCTGATGTTGAAGGTCAATCAGCAGTTCTGTGATCTGTTCGGGTATCAGGCAGAAGAGATGGTGGGTCAGTCTGTACGGATGCTGCATGTTGACCAGCAGCATTATGAAGACTGGGTACCTACTTTTCGGGAGGCGCGGGATGGCAAGACGCATCTGAGTGCCGAATACCCGATGCGCCGTAAAGATGGCCGTATCTTCTGGTGTTTTTTAACCGGGATCAAGCTGCAGTTGCAGGATGGAGAAATCGGGGTTGTCTGGAGTATCATTGATACCACAGAACGTAAGCAGGGTGAAATTGCCCTGAAACGGCTGTCTCTGGCAGTGGAGCAGAGTGCCAATATTGTGGTGATCACTGATCCGAACGGGCTGATTCAGTATGCTAATCCCCGCTTCAGCGAGGTGACCGGCTACAGTCTTGAAGAGGCCATTGGTCAAACCCCCCGCATTCTGAAATCAGGCCAGCATCCTCCAGAGCTGTACACCGACCTCTGGCAGACCATAACCTCCGGCCTGCCCTGGCGGGGGGAGCTGCTTAACAGGACCAAGGATGGTACTGAATTCTGGGAACAGGCCACCATCACCCCCCTGCTTGATGATACCGGAGCCATCATTAACTTTGTGGCGATCAAAGAGATTATCACCGAGCGAAAAGAGGCAGAACGGCAGATGACCCTGCTGAATTTTGCCCTGGATACGGTCCATGAGGCAGCCTATATGGCCGACAAGGATGCCCGCTTTTACTATGTCAATCAGGAGGCCAGCCGTGCCACCGGGTACAGCCGCGAAGAACTGCTGGCTATGGGGATTGGTGATATCGATACTGATTTTTCACGGGATAGCTGGCCTGCCCTTTGGCAACAGCTGATTGCACGGCGCAGCATGACCTTTGAGGGAACTCACAGGACCAAGTCGGGTAAGCTCTATCCGGTTGAGGTTACCGCCAATTACCTTGAGTTTAATGGACAGGGCTATAACCTGGGGCTGGTACGGGATATAACCGAACGGAAAAAGATTGAGGCTGCGCTTCAGGAGGCAAAACAACGGGCAGAGTCTGCCAGCCGGGCCAAGACAGAATTCCTGGCCAACATGAGCCATGAGCTGAGTACGCCAATGCATGGGATCATCAGCATGGCCCACCTGTTGGGCTTAACGGAGTTAAATGCAGAACAGCAGGATTGTCTGGATGGCATGGAGTTGTCGGCCAAGGGACTGCTGGCGCTGATCAGTGATATCCTTGATATTTCAAAGGTTGAAGCAGGTAAACTTGAGCTTGAATATGCTGATTTTTCACTGCGTCAGACGCTGCAGGAGGTGATTGCCTCCCAGTCTTACAACATCAGACAGAAAGGGTTGCAGCTGCTCACCGACCTGCCGGATGATCTGCCCGATGCACTGCAGGGAGATACGCTGCGTATCAAGCAGATCCTGTTGAATCTGCTGGGGAATGCCATCAAGTTTTCTGAACAGGGGAGCATTTCCGTTGCGGCTAAGCCCATTTCCCGGGACGGTAACACGATAACCCTGCGCCTTTCGGTCAGTGATACCGGCATTGGTATGTCGGCAGCTGCAATGGAGCGGATATTTGCTCCCTTTGAACAGGCAGACAGCTCAACAACCCGCCGCTACGGCGGGACAGGACTGGGGCTTTCCATCTGCCGACGTCTGGTTGAGCTGATGGGTGGACGGATCTGGGCAGAAAGCAAAGAAGGGGCTGGTAGCAGCTTCTATTTTGAACTGCCGTTTCTGCTGCAGAACCAGACGGAACTACCCCGGAGCCAGGTGGTTAAGGATGCTTTCCCGGAACAGAGGCCAACCCGTTCTCTAAAGATCCTGCTGGCAGAGGACAATCTGATCAACGCCCGCAGTATGACTGCCATCCTGAGCCGGATGAGACATCAGGTCACTACAGTGGAGGATGGCTTTCAGGCACTTGAACAGTGGCGTAGCGCAGACTGGGACTGTATTTTGATGGATGTGCAGATGCCGGTGCTGGATGGCATTGAAGCCACCCGGATGATTCGTCAGGAAGAACAACAGCGAGAAAGCCATACCGCCATTATCGCCCTGACCGCCCATGCCTTGCGGGGTGACCGCGAACGGATCCTGGCAGAAGGGTTTGACAGCTACATAGCCAAGCCGGTGGATATTGAGCTGCTGCTGGCAGCATTGGCGGCGATACCAGGAGGTACATCTGCATCTGCTCACCAGGTCTGATAGAGTCGCAGTGAAACATTGCCTTGGGCCATCAACATGGCATCGGAGCCTTACCTATGACCAGCCCATTTAAGCTGCTTCGCCTGAGTTTGTTCACCCGCTTGTTGCTGGTCAGCGGTTTTGTCATGTTTGTCATTACCTCTCTGCTGGTCTGGTTTCAGGCACTGCATGAGTTAGACAGCATGCGTGAACGGATCAGGGAAGAGTTGCATGATCAACTGCGGGATCTCAGTGTTGTTGTTGCCGGTAATGCTGCTTCGGGTGATTATCGCAGCATCGAACAGGTCTTGCGCAGTACGCTAAAACATGAACGTATCTATCTGATTCGTTGGACCGATCCGTCTGGCAGGGTGCTTGAAGTGGTTGACAACGCGTCAAGGAAGCAGGCTCCGGCCTGGTTTGGAAAACTCACTGATATTCATAAACGTCGTGAAAGCAGGTTGGTAGAAGTTGGTGGACGTTCCTACGGCGAATTGGTCCTGGGCTACTCACCTGCTAAAGAACAGGCACTGTTCTGGCGCTTACTGCAGTTACAAGGATCCTTTCTTTTCGTTGGTCTGATCGCCTTTTGTGGCCTGATGGCGCCTGTTATCAGGCAAGCATTACGGCCACTGCGTAGTCTGCAACAGGCTGCGGAACGGTTTGGCAATGGTGATTACCATATCAGGGCAGAGCTTTGCCGCCTGCCGGAGATCGATACCTGTGTCACCGCCTTCAATGAGATGGCTGCTACCATTGAAGACCTGATCCACCAGCGTGACCTGCGGGAACAGCATCTGCAGGATCGTCGTGCCTTTCTGCATACCCTGCTGGACACTATACCTGCGCTGATCTTCTACAAAGATGCCAACGGCCGCTACCTGGGTTGTAATACCCAGTATGCCGAGCGTTTTATCGGCCTGCCCAGAGAGCAGATTATCGGCCATTCTGATCTGGAACTGATTCAGGATCAGGAACTGGCCACTTTTATACGATACAAAGACCGTGAGGCGCTGGAAGCCGGACAGCCGATCAGCTATGAGCTGCTGGTAATCATGCAGGATGGCAGTCAGGTGCAGGTGGAAAGTACCAAGATGGCCTTCCGCGACAGCGCCGGGCAGGTGGTTGGTCTCATCGGCATCAGTCACGATATCACTGAACGCAAACAGGCAGAAGTCGAGGTGCGCCGCAGTCGTGATGAGTGGGAGCGGACCTTTGATGCCATGGCTGATCTGATTTTTATCATTGATGCCAACCACCGCATCCTCAGAATCAATCAGGCCGCTTTGGATGCACTTGGTGTCACCAGAACGCAGGCAGTGCAGTCCCGCTGCTACCTTTGTATGCATGGCAAAGATGCGCCTCCTGAATCGTGTCCCCAGTCTCAAACCCTGCTTGATCATAACAACCATTGCGTAGAGACGCTGGTGGAACGGTTGGGGCGGAGTTTCCAG
>NZ_JAOTRZ010000265.1 GCF_030247655.1 Trichlorobacter sp.
AGAGCTGACGCCGCGCAAAAAGGATAGCCCATGAAAAAACTGATGCTGCTCTTGCTTCTGGTCACAACTTTTGCCCACGCAGAAACCTACCAATGGACTGATGGTGTTGGCACCGTACACTTTTCAGAATCGCTGGCAGAGATTCCTGCCAGTTACCGGAAAAGTGCCAGGCCGCTGGGGATCAACACCTCTGCAGGCAGTCCGGCAGCATCTTCTTCTGTATCTGTAAAAGGCGGTAATGATTTCAGCGGTGTAGCTGCCATGAAAGACAGGATGATGCAGGATCAAGGGGCGATGGAACAGATCCGCGCCCTGCAGCATGACCCTGAGATGCAGGCCCTGTTAAGCGATCCTGAGGTTATCCGGGCGGTGCAGTCCGGTGATTACAGCGTACTGCTCAATAATCCCGCTTTTCTACGGCTGCTTAATAACCCAAAGGTTAAAGAGATAGGGAAGCGGATGCAGTAAGTGGGAGAGGTAATTGGTGAGGCTGGGGAATGTGCGTCCATAAAGAGAGGCATGGCAGATGCATCCCGGCCAACAGTATTAGTAATCTGGCAGCACTGCTTTGTTTTTGGAACTTGAGACGTAGATCAGGACGGGAGAAGTGCTAACCGGGGAAAGAGTGGGATGCTTCCCGTTTTTCCCATTGTGACGCATCCTATCAATAGTTGAAACGGCTGAAGGATTAAGAAATTACAGTTGTTTGGGCGTAGAGAACCTTTGTTACTGGCTCAATAATGATCACGACACTGTGCAATCAGCAAGGTATCTCCTTCGACTGCGTACACTAAACGATGACAGCTGTCTATTCTGCGAGACCAGAAACCGGCCAACTGATGCTTAAGCGGTTCTGGTTTACCGATGCCGGCAAAAGGCTCACGCTGAATATCCCGAATAAGATTATTTATGCGCTTAAGCATTGCCTTGTCGGTCGTCTGCCAGTAGAGGTAGTCTTCCCATGCAGCAGTAGAGAATTTAATCATCATTCCATCAGCTCGCTAACTTGACCGCCTCCGGCACGTAGTTCTTCGACCGAATCGAGCAGACGTCTGGCACCTTGCGGATTCCGGAGCAAGTATGCCGTCTCTTCAAAGGCCTGGTAATCTTCAAGAGAGAGGATGACAACCGGCTTGCCACGCTGGCTGGTTACTACCACAGGATTATGATCATCGTTGACTGATCGCATAACATCTGCCAAGTGCTGTCGCGTGTAAGTATACGTAAGGGCATTCATAGCTTTTATCTCCTGCACGAATAAGTATGTACATAACTTAGTACAATGCAGTTCAAAGATCAAGGGTGGGAAATGGAGTAGTTAAACCTTACCCACCAATACCGGCCACCTGAAACCGTGGATCAAGATCAAAGGTCTGCTGCACCAGTTGTTGAGTGAGAATTTCTGTCGGCAGACCGTCGGCCAGCAGTTGCCCTTGGCGGATCACCAGCAGGCGGTCAAGGTTGCGGGCCAGGATCAGGTCATGCAGGGAAAGCAGGATGGTCAGGTTGTGGGTCTGGCAGAGCGACCGCAGCAGGGTCAGCAGTTCATATTGGTAGCGCAGATCAAGCCCGGCCAGCGGTTCATCCAGCAGCAGGGTCTTGCCACCCTGGGCCAGGATCATGGCAATGAAGGCCCGCCGTCGTTCTCCACCGCTGATCTGGGACAGCGGGGTCTGCTCATGGCCTTCCAGCCCCACCGCTGCCAGCACCTCCCGGCAGGAAAGCAGATGATCTTTGCGGGCCGCAGCACGGCCCATCTCCACCAGTTCACCCACTAAAAACGGTAACGGCGCTTCAATGGATTGGGGCAGGTAGCCCAGGCGAGACGCCCGTTCTTCACCCCGCCAGGAACGGACCGGTTTGCCATCCAGCTCTACCTGTCCAACGGTGGGTGTCAGCAGGCCTGCCCCCAGCCGCAGCAGGGTGGATTTGCCGGAACCGTTGGCACCGATCAGCCCCACCAGCTCACCCTTGGCCAGATTGCAGGAGAACTGCACCACACAGGGGGCATTTCCGTAGCTGAAGCAGACTTGATCAAACCGGAGACTGCTCATCGCATCCCCCCGCCCGTGGCCCGGCGTAGCATGATCAGAAACCAGGGGGCACCGATCAGGGCGGTGACCACCCCGGCCGGGATCTCCACCGGCGGCAACACGCTGCGCCCGACGGTATCAGCCAGACAGAGCAGCATGCCGCCGCCAATGGCGGATAGCGGCAGTACCCGCCGGGCATCAGCCCCCACCAGGGCACGTACTGCGTGGGGTACCATCAGCCCCACAAAGCCGACAATACCGCCCAGGGCAACCGATGCAGCGGTCAACAAGGAGGCTGCCAGTACCAGCAGGGTCCGTTCCCGTCCCGGCTCCAGGCCTAACCCAAAGGCCACTTCATCACCCAGGGCCAGGGCGTTCAGTCCGCGCCGCCGGGCCAGGGCAAGCACAAAACCGAATAACATCAGCAGGCTGGCAACCGGTACCACAGACCAGTCAGCACCGGCCAGGTCACCGGCCATCCAGAGCAGGGCACGTTTGACCCCATCAGCCTGGGCCAGGGACATCACCAGCATCAGGATGGCTGACAGGAAAAAGCCGATCCCCACCCCGGCCAGCAGTAATCGCTCTGCCCGCACCCCCCAGGCATCCCGTCCCAGTGAGACCACCACCGCACTGGTAACCAGCGCCCCGACCAGGGCCAAACCGGGTACCAGCCAGACCGCCGTCCCTTGAGTTGCCAGCAGGCCAAAGGCGGCAGCCAGCGCAGCACCGCTGGAAGTGCCCAGTACATAGGGATCAGCCAGCGGGTTGCGGAAGACCCCCTGCAGGATTGCACCGGCCACCCCCAGTGATCCACCCATCAGCAGGGCCACCACAATGCGGGGCAGGCGCAGCTCCAGCACGATCTTGAACTGTAACGGGTCAAGGTTGAAGGGATTGATGACCTGCTGCCCCAGGGAGAGGGACAGTAGCAGGACAGCCACCAGGCAGCCCAGCATGATGAACAGGGGGTGGCGTTTCATGGACAATAACACCATTTAACCGCAGAGGACGCGGAGGAACGCAGAGGGAAACAGGGGGAAAAACCTTTAGAATCAGATTCTTTTGGGGAAACACAAAACCAGAAGTTAAAAATCAATGGTTTGTATTCTGGTTTTATCCATGATTTTCCGGCCTCTGGATTTCCTCTGCGCACCTCTGTGCCCTCTGCGGTGAATAATGTTTTAGGGAGTGTTGTAAGTTTCATCGGCGCATTAACTCCAGGCAATGCCTCAGCTCGGCAATCCCTTCCGGTATGCGGGGGCCGGGCCGGTAGAGGGCATCGCTGACCATGCAGACCCGGCCTTGTTTGACGGTATCCAGGGAATTGAGGTGGCCCAGCATCCGCTTCATCGGCCCGGTCAGCTTTTCTCCCTGTCCGGCAATGATCAACTGGGGGTTACGGGTGATGACCGCCTCCAGCGAAAGGCGGGGATAGCCGGAACGGGCATCACTGGCGATGTTGGTCATGCCGGACAGTTTCATGGCATCATCCAGCATGGAACCGGGCCCGGCTGCCACCAGCGGGTCGGGCCAGATCACAAACATGGTCTT
>NZ_JAOTRZ010000266.1 GCF_030247655.1 Trichlorobacter sp.
CCAGATCTCTGCAGCTGCACGGAAGTGACCGATGTTGGTCATACATGAACCGATGAAGACATCGTTGATCGGCGTGCCAGCAACATCGGACAGCAGCTTGACATCATCCGGGTCGTTGGGGCAGGCCAGGATCGGCTCGGTGATTTCAGCCAGGTCGATCTCGATCACAGCAGCGTACTCAGCATTCTTGTCAGCTTCCAGCAGTTGCGGATTCTTCAGCCACTCATTGACTGCATCAATCCGGTTCTGCAGGGTCTGGGGATCCTGATAGCCTTCAGCAATCATCTTCTTCATCAGAGCCACGTTGGAACGCAGGTAGGTGGCAACTGACTCTTTGGAAAGCTGGATGCAGCCTGCAGCAGCAGAACGCTCGGCAGCAGCATCAGTAAGCTCAAAGCCTTGCTCAACAGTCAGCTCAGGCAGACCTTCCATCTCAAGGATACGACCGTTGAAGATGTTGATCTTGTTCTTCTTGGGTACTGTCAACAGACCTTGCTTGATTGCCCAGTACGGAATGGCGTTAACAGCGTCACGCAGGGTGATGCCGGGGTTAAATTTGCCCTTGAAACGAACCAGTACGGATTCAGGCATATCCAGCGGCATGAAGCCCATGGCGCCAGCAAAGGCAACCAGACCGGAACCGGCCGGGAAGGAGATACCGATCGGGAAACGGGTGTGGGAGTCACCACCAGTACCAACGGTGTCAGGCAGCAGCAGACGGTTCAACCAGGAGTGGATAACGCCGTCGCCTGGCTTAAGGGCAACACCACCACGCTCTGCAATGAATGCAGGCAGGGTCTTGTGCATCTTCACATCAGCCGGCTTAGGATAGGCAGCGGTGTGGCAGAAGGACTGCATGAACATCGGGGACAGGAACTTGAGGCAGGCCAGTTCCTTCAGTTCGTCAGCAGTCATCGGACCGGTGGTGTCCTGTGAACCAACCGTAGTCATCTTGGGCTCGCAAGCAGTACCCGGCAGGATGCCGGTAACGCCACAGGCCTTGCCAACCATCTTCTGAGCCAGTGAGTAGCCCTGGTCAGCCTTGGCAACAGGGTTAACCGGCAGGGTGAAGACATCGGTATCGCCCATGCCCAGTGCCTTACGTGCATTTTCGGTTACTGCACGGCCAATAATCAGAGGAATACGGCCGCCAGCGCGGAACTCGTCAGCAATGGTGTTAGGGGCCAGCTTGAAGGTGGAGATAACTTCACCAGCAGCGTTGCTGATTTCACCTTTAACGGTGTTGATGGTGATTACATCGCCGTCGTTCATCTTGGTTACGTCAGCCTTGATCGGCAGTGCGCCGGAATCCTGGGCAGTGTTGAAGAAAATCGGTGCGATAACGCCACCAATGATCACACCGGCAGTCTTTTTGTTGGGTACGCAGGGGATATCCTGGCCCATGTGCCACAGCACGGAGTTACAGGCAGACTTGCGGGAAGAACCGGTACCAACCACGTCGCCCACAAAGGCAACCTGATTACCGGCAGCACGCCAGTCAGCAATGTCTTTCAGGCGGTTAGGGAAACGGGTCTTGCCCATTGCCAGGGCATGAAGTGGGATATCAGGACGGCTCCATGCGTCACCGGCAGGTGAGAAGTCGTCGGTGTTGATCTCGCCTTCAACCTTGAATAC
This sequence comes from Trichlorobacter sp., assembly GCF_030247655.1. Lineage (GTDB taxonomy): Bacteria > Desulfobacterota > Desulfuromonadia > Geobacterales > Pseudopelobacteraceae > Trichlorobacter. The sequence continues at coordinate 1,636 of NZ_JAOTRZ010000266.1, forward strand.
CTTGACCTTGATGGTCTCAGGCACGCCGGGCTTGTTGGTAAACCACTCTGCATTTGCCCAGGAGGTCAGAACTTTTTTAGCAGCAGCGTTGGAGGCAGACAGGGCAACAACCTGATCAAAGCCATCATATACCAGGGTCATGCCGGACAGTGCGCAGGCAGCCTCATCAGCCAGCTCTGCATCCTTCAGGGCATCAACCAGCGGATTAACGTTATAGCCACCCATCATGGTGCCCAGGATACGAACTGCATCAATCTTGGAAACCAGCGGAGACTTCTTGCTGCCATTCAGAATAGCGGCCAGGAACTCTGCCTTTACTTTTGCAGCAGGGTCAACACCTGGGGAAACACGCTCTTTCAGCAGGTTAAGCAGAAATGCCTCTTTACCAGCAGGTGGGTTTACCAGCAGTTCACACAGACCAGCGGTTTGCTCAGGGGTCAGGGGCAGTGCAGGGATACCCTGGGCTGCACGCTCGGCTTCATGGGCCAGATATGCTTCGATCATTCGTACATCCTCCTTGTTTTGATAGGTACTTAGCGTACATATGGGGCAGAATAAAGTGTATAGTGTATACAATTTCTATTTATGAATGTCAATGGTTGCACGCGAGCGAATAAGAAGAGCCCAGGGGTGCCATTAGAAAAAAATTGGCTCACCTTGCAATATCATACGTATATGGTATGGAATACAATTAACGTCTTTATGGATAGAGACGAAACAGAATAAAATATCTGCTTTTTATGAGATACACATCACCTCCTTAATTCATATAATGTTGCCCAGGACGGTATATGAAATGGTTACTGCCGACATACCTGTTACACCTTTCAATCCGCCGCAAATTGATGCTCTTGATCATGTTCACCTGCGGTCTGATCCTGCTTGCCACTACCATAGTGTTTGTTGTAAAGGAAACCGGTTCACTGATCCATGAGCAGCGCAGGAACCTGTCCTCACTGGCCGATATTCTCGGCAAAAACATATCAGCATCACTGACCTTCAACGACCCAAAATCAGCCCTGGACAGCATGAACTCTCTGTCGGTTAAATCCGACATTCTGGCTGCCTACATCCTGAGACCTGATACAACAATATTTGCCCGCTATCTTGCTTCAGGGATTCAGACAGACAAGCTCCCTTTTGAGCAGTTGGGGCTTACTCCTTCTGTCGATAGCAGCAGGAGCGTGCTGGAAAAGCTGAAGACAGACAGCAACCATTTCTTGCAGCTTAACGATCAGGTGACCCTGGTAACGCCGATCAGGCTTGATAATCAGGAGATCGGCACGGTGGTGTTATTTGCCGACATGCGTGAACTACGTTCGCGCCTACTGGACACCTTGCTGATTTCATCCCTGATTCTGGCGCTGGCAACGATAGCAGCCTATCTGCTTTCTATGCGTCTGCAGGGGCTCATCTCTGATCCGATACTGCAGCTATCTGATGCCATGCACAAGGTTTCAAAAACCAAGGAGTTCTCGTTGCGAGTAGTAAAAGCTGGCAACGACGAAATCGGCAGACTGTACGACGGTTTCAATGAAATGCTACAAGAGATTGAGGAGCGCGATCTCGTATTGTGTCAGCGTCAGGAACATCTGGAAAATCTGGCCCACTTTGACCCATTGACCCGTCTGCCAAACCGGATGCTTTTTCATGACCGTCTGCAACAGGCTATGTGCCTGGCGTTGCGGGCCGATCAGGTTATTGCCTTGATGTTTCTTGATCTTGACCGGTTCAAGGATATAAACGACACTCTGGGGCACCGCATCGGCGACCTGTTGCTTCGGCAAGTTGCTGACAGGATGAGCCTGGTGCTCCGCGATTGTGATACCATCGCTCGTCTGGGTGGTGATGAATTCACCATCTTTACCCAGAATATCATTGATGCCGAAAATGCCAGTCAAGTAGCCCACAAACTGCTGAATATTTTTAAAATACCCTACACTAC
>NZ_JAOTRZ010000267.1 GCF_030247655.1 Trichlorobacter sp.
CGAGAGTACACTGGGTGCCGCCAGCATGGCACCGTCAGGATCTTCCTCCCTGACATCATCCACAAACCCTTCGTCAGTGATATCACAGATAATCAGCGGCTTACCCTCTTCAACAACTTTGCCAGAAATCCCCTTGCCCAGAGCCAGGCTGTAGTATTGTGAATAGAGCGGGTCCAGACCGGTGGCCACCTTTGCCTGCAAGGTTGTGCCTGACTTGTCCAGCAATAATATATAGCCACGACGTGCCCGCAAACGCTCGGTAACCAGTTCTACCAGCTTTTTCATGATCTCCGGCACACTGAAGGTTGACATAAGCGCCGCGCTGATCTGGTTGGCTGATTTCATCATCTCCAATGTATCCTGCAATCCATTGTTTTTTCTGGTCAGTTCACCCAACAGATGCGCTCTTTTACGCAACTGTTCCTTTTTTTCAAGGGCCTTTTCGATCACATTATACAGCACGCTTTCATCATCCAGCGGCATGACAATGTAGTCATAGGCGCCGTGACGCAGCGCCTTGATGATGTTGTAACTTGAGTCATTGGAGGTGAGGATAATAATATCTATCTCTGGTTTATGACGTTTGAAGAGCTTCATCATATTGAAACAGCTCATGCCGGAAAGCATAAGACCGGTCAGCACCAGATCAAAATCCTGCTCCTTGAACAGCGGAATCGCCTCTTCAGCCGATGCGGTAACAGAGACCAGATAGCCTTGCGCCTCAAGGATATCTACGAAAATGCTGCCGTTTGCCAGTGAATCGTCAACGACCAGAATATTTGCCGGTAATGCCATGGGTAAGCTCCAAACTTTTTTCACAAATAGAGATCGGATAGTACGGTATGGAGTGTGAAAAAACAACCGCAACCTTTTGAGTAAATTCTTGACAGATGAACTGTTTCTTGGCATCTGTCACAGACACTTTCATACACGAATGGAAGCGAGGAAGAGGGGTTAAAGGCCCCCGCTGCCCCGCAGCCGTAAAGGGAACGAACGTCCAACCCAAGTTAGTACCGGTTTCAGTTCAAGGATGATGGCAAGACGGCAAGGAGGAGGCGACGAAGGCGTACTAGCAAAGTACGTTGAGGAAGCCGACAACGAAGCCAACGCAGCCAGCGCCTTGAAATGGAAGCGGAAGGGTACAGCCACTGGGAAACTGGGAAGGCGGACAAGTAGGTCGCCCTGAGCCGGAACACCGCTCCATTCGCACGCTTCGGGGGAGGCAACTCATGTACAATCAGCAGCAATCCGCGCAATTTCTATCAATAATTCCAGTTTATAAGCCATGACACCACCGTTACCCGCCACCATGCAGGCGGTCTCTGTAGCTGAGATCGGCTCGTTTCAGTTTGAGCAGCGTCCGGTTCCCCAACCGGGACCGGGTGAGGTGCTGCTGCGCGTGACCGTTACCGGACTCTGCCGGACTGATCTGAAGATCATCCAGGTTGGACATCGCGATCTGCTGCTGCCCCGCATCCCCGGCGAAGAGGTGGTGGGTGAGGTGGTGGCGCTGGGGCCGGGATGCGACGACACAACTCTTTTGCATAAGCGTGTCTACGTCTACCCTGGTGAATGGTGCGGCAGCTGCCCGGCCTGCCGGTCAGGCGCTGAAAACCTCTGCCGTTTCATGCGGATCATGGGCTTCCACCGCGATGGCGGGTTTGCCGGTTACGTGGTTGCCCCGCTTAAAAGCTTGATTCCGCTACCGGAAGGATTGAGCGATGAGCAAGCGGTCTTTGCTGAGCCGCTCTCCTGTTGCCTGAATGCGCTGGAGCTGGCCCGGCTGGCCCCCTTTGAGAACATTGCCATCTGGGGCGGCGGTCCGGCAGGACAGTTGCTGGCCCGCGCCGCAATCGCCTACGATGCCCTGCCCACGGTGATTGAACCTGATCAGGCCAGACGAGAACTGGCCCATGGCCTGGCTGAGCCGCCTGAGCAGCTGTTCGATGTCTGCGTGGTGGCAGTTGGCAACAATGAAGCCTATCACCAGGCCCTGGCACATCTGGCCCCCCGTGGCAGGCTGGTGGTCTTTTCCGGCCTCTCAAAGGAAACTCCCGCTATCACTACTGATTTCAACCAGCTGCACTACCTGGAACAGACCGTTGTGGGGGCCTACGGCTGCTGTTATCGCCACGGCAGACAAGCCATCAATCTGCTGCAGTCCGGCAGACTTGAGGTGCGGGATCTGATCAGCCACCGTTTGCCGCTGTCCCGACTGGCTGAAGCCCTGGAGCTAGTTGCCAGCCGCCAATGTATGAAGATTCACCTTTACCCGGAGGCGTAAGGTATGGAGCCGATGACCCCAGAACAGTTTGGTGGGCAGATCCAGAGCTTGATTCAAAAACAGCACCTGACCAGGGAGCAGTCCTACCGGATGTTCCGTGAGCTGATGCTGGATCAGCAGAGTCCGTTGCAGCAGGGGGCTTTTCTGGCTGCCCTGACCGCCAAAGGTGAGACCATTGATGAGATTGCCGGGGCCTGGCAGGCCATTGACGAATGTGACACGGTTCATCCCGAAGGCCTGCCGGACCGGCTGTTTGAGAACTCCGGCACCGGTATGGACGGCTTCAAGACCTTTAACGTCAGCAGCGCCGCTGCCATTATAGGGGCAGCCAACGGCCTGAACATGGCGCGCCACGGGGCGCGGGCCATCACCTCACGCTGCGGCACCGTGGATATTATGGAGGCGATGGGGGTTGATGTGGAATGTGCCCCAACACAGGTGGCCGACAGCATCCGCCAGGCCGGAATCGGCCTGTTCAACGGCATGTCTCCGGCTATTCACCCCGGCGGGCTGGGCCGGATTCTCTCCCAGATCCGCTTCGGCTCTACCCTTAACATTGCGGCATCACTGGCCAACCCGGCCCGTCCCCGCCAGGCGGTGCGAGGCGTCTACAGCAAACCGCTGGTCGCCACCACCGCTGCAGTCATGGCCCAGATCGGCTACCAACACGGCATGGTGGTCCATGGTATTGATCAGGCCAGCGGCCTGGGTATGGATGAGCTTTCCATCAGCGGCCCCTCCACCATCTGCCGCTTCCATGGCGAACAGCAGGAGCAGTTCAGCATCGTTCCTGAAGATATCGGGCTGGTCTGCCAACGTGGCGATGAGATTGCCGCCTGCAGCACACGGGAAGAAGAGATCCGCCGTTTCATGCAGGTGATTAGCGGGACCGGTCGTTTTGGCGCCTGTGAAGAATTTGTCAGCCTGAATGCCGGTGCGCTGCTCTGGACCGCAGGCAAGGCCGCTGATCTGAAACAGGGAGTAGACATGGCCCAGGCAACTCTGGGAAGCGGGGCAGCCCTGAACAAGTTGCAGCAATGGGTTGCCTGCCAAAACAGCCATGTTGAGGCCGGGCTGGAGCGGTTTGAACGGTTGAAAAAAGGAGTCTGTAATGCTTAGAAAATCATTCTTGTTACTGCTTGTTATGCTCTCCTCTGCCCTGCCATTGCAGGCAGCCGATCTGCTGATTCCCCGTGAGCTGGGCGCAACCGCACAGGTACTGAAGACCGAGCAAGACGGCCTCTGGGAAAAGAGCCCGATTGTACGCTTGAATGAGCGGCGTCACC
>NZ_JAOTRZ010000268.1 GCF_030247655.1 Trichlorobacter sp.
GGGTATATATCATGGTAGTCTTCAGACTGGAATGCCCCAATAGAGTCTGGATCACGCGGATATCATATGGGTGGCAAAAGAATGGCGGAAAGTATGTGACGTAACCCGTTTCGGTATTTTAGCCTTACGCACGGCAGGATACAGCGCCTCCTGAAGATCAGACTCATGCAGATGCCAACGCCGCCGCTGACCGGTCTCCGCAGCCAAGGTCAGATTTTTTTGCGGAAAGAACCACTGATGGAGAAACTCCTTGGGTGCCTTGGGATACTTCTTCTCCACTGCATCATCCAGAAACACCCCATCATACCCTGCAGCCAGATCCCGCTCATGCAGTTCCCCCACCAGCTTAATCTGGCGCTTCAACTCTGGCAGAATCGCCTCTGGAATCGGCACCGTTCGATCCTTCTTACCCTTGCCATGTATGGTCAGTTTTCCCGCATCAAAGTTAAAATCACGCACCCGCAGCTGCAAACACTCAAACTGGCGCAAACCGCAGCCAAACAGCAGTTTGACCACCAAATCAAACGGATAGACAAGCTGGGCAAGGATAGCATCGATCTCTTCACGAGAAAGGACAGTGGGGATATACAAGGATTTCTTGGCGCGGGGTACGTCACGCAGCTCACCAAACTCTCGTTTTAAGCCATGACGATAAAAAAACAGGAGTGAATTGAACGCCTGATTCTGCGTTGTCGACGCCACCTTGCAGGTAACTGCCAGATGGGTCAGGTACTCTTTCACATCATCGCCGGTCAGCTCCTGTGGCGATTTATTTTTTAAAAAATGCTGAAATTTTCTCGACCAGTTGGCATACGTCTTCAAGGTCTTGCGCGAATAATGTCGAACCGCAATCTCATCTGCCATAGCCTTAAGAACAGCATCCCATTCCAGCGAATCAGACTTTTCCTGATAACCGGCTTCCGAATAAAATGACTTCCGAGCTCCACCAACAGGTGGTGGCAGATCTACCGGTGCTGGCGACATTGCGGATGATTGCGGCTTTGCTCCATCCTGACTCATCATAGCAAAAAAGAGAGACACTGCATGATAGGCTCGGCGGCGCTGGTCTTCTGACTGATTCTTCTCCTTCAACTTGTTGATAAAGAGACGAAGGCGATCTGTATTCCCCCCCTTAATCTTGTATTTATCGCAAAAATCAAGAAAAAACCTTAGCCATTTCAAGTACTCACCTGACATGTCAATTTTGATACCACTTGAGACAAGATATTCCCGGTAGTCAGTTGTTAATTGGCTTGGCAGTTGAAACATAATCCCGCACCTTTCATCGATAAATCCTTTTACAGCTTACCAAACAATGCGTATATTTCTTGAAATTCCTGTTCAAATGCATTTTATGAAAAATACTACATCCAAGCTACGGACATTATCATGCTGAAAGATATGAAATCATACAACCATTTAAAGCCTGGTCAAAAGGGGACAAAACGGTTGGTTGAACAGTATGGCGATTCGTTACTCTGTGTTCGCTACCGGTATGACGAAAAACGCGGTATTCGCCTTAAAACCGTAGAAATTATCGTAGAAGAAAGGCAGCATACCCCATCCCGCTTCAAGGACGGAGATATTGTGTCAATCTCTGTACAATTTGATGAAATGGAGCTTCGTGAACAACTCCGTACATTACGAGCCCGTTGGGATTCACAGGCAAAATTATGGTTTGTGCCATATAGATTGATACGTGGTACGCCACTTGAAGAACGAATATTAGTTGAATAGCATTCCAACAAAGACACTTATATAGGCAACCCACAAGAATAACCTATATAGGCAACAAATAACTTATATAGGTAGCAAGCAACCTATATAGGGATACCGTATATAATCGAGTTGAACGCTGGAGAATTCAAGAATGAAATATAAATATATCGTTTTGTATCAAATACGGGGATTAACATGCAGCCCTAACGAAAACGACACCGTAATAGACTCAAAAGAAAGCACTAGTCACGTTATAAAATCCATTATCACCAGTAACCCTGATCCATACTGCAACGATTTAGATCGTTCACTGGCACTTGGTTATTTGATGCTGAAAAGCTTTGTAGGACAACGAGAAGCAGATGATGTAAACCGTAAAATTACCGAGATTCGCGAAGCTAGGAAGAAAAATTTAGAAGGTTCTTTAGCTCTTGTTTTCATTGCTGAGGGTGATATTGTTCCGGATTTCAGTCGCCCACATAGAGAAACTGCTGATTACGTTGTTGGTTTCGATATTATTAACAAAGAGGAGATTGTTTCCACTTACAGAGACCATATTAACGCAACCATAGCTGCCCTCTGTCTGTCATTGGTTGGCCCGTCCATACAAGTGAAACGATTACGCGGTGATGTATATCTAATCAATGAGCAAGAATTGCCAGTTTATTCGATGGAATTCTCAGGTAGTGGTGAAATGTTCTCCGCAACACCAATCACGAAAGAAATTATTGAAGAAACTCAAGTTCAGCTCAAGAAATCAAACAAAAAAGCACTGACCAAGGTCAACAAACTTCTAACACAGGCAATATCTAGAGAAAATGACGAACTTCGCCGATTCATGTTCGGATGGGCAGGCATCGAAGTTCTCATTACAAGTGTATTTAAAGAGTACGAAAAATTATTTGCACAAAGCCTACCTGGGGCAGAGCTGACAAGTCCTACACACAGATACTTCCGTCGAATTCGTGAAGTTATGAAGGGGAAATATAACATCGCTGATCAGTTTGTAATTGTGGCTGCATGTATCGGTAATGAAGCAGTCGAAGCTGATATAGAAGAATTTGTAAGGATTAAAAAAATCCGTGATGCGTTGTTCCATGATACTTCAGCGGCAGAAAAGGGCTTACCAATCTTTGAAACCATAGAATTACTGAAGAAATATCTTAGATTACATACAAGGAAGGTGGAGGGATAAGCTTCATTAGGAAGGTTCAACCATCGGCAAGACCGGCTGAGGGCCGGTCAGCCTCACCCCGTTATTCGCATCACTAAACGGAGTAAAAAATGTCCAAGAGAAAAATCCTGACCATCGGGCTTGAACTTGCTTCATCGGAAACGCAATATGCAAACTTTCGATCAAAATTATCACTACTTGACTGGGATATTATTCTGTTTAAGCCTGAGATTGGGGATTTCGTAGAATATTATACCGAAAACTATCTTGGAAAACCAAGCCTGAGTGACACATCATCTTTCCAGCTAAAAGAGTGTTGCGAGCACTGGCGTCGTGAAATCAAGCAAGCCATAGAAACCGGTAAAACCGTTTTGCTATTCCTTCCGAGTCTATACGAAGTGTATATCGATACAGGACAAAGAACCTATTCTGGAACTGGCCGCAACCAAAAGACAACCCGGCACGTCGCACCGTACAATAATTACGCAGCAATCCCTGCAAGCCTGACACCTGTCCCATCAACTGGGAGCGCAATGAAGCTAACCTCGCGTGGGTCAGAAGAGATTGCTGCATTCTGGAAGGAGTTTGAAAATGATTGTACTTTTAAAGT
>NZ_JAOTRZ010000269.1 GCF_030247655.1 Trichlorobacter sp.
TGGGTCAACACACCATGTAGCGCATCATACAGACGAACCGTCTCTTGTGAGGAAAGAGCAGCTGTGCCTCTTAGTGGATGTAACTGAGCACGGAATAGTGTTTCGTCAGCATAGATGTTACCAACACCAGCCACAAAAGACTGATCCAGCAACAAAGGTTTCAACTGTCTTCTTGTGCTGCGTAATCGAGATAAAAAAAAGTCCTGTGGCACCGATAACGCATCAGGTCCCAACCTGCTGGTCACCTCCGCTGGGTCATTAAGTAACCAGACACGACCAAAAGCGCGTGGATCATCAAAACGTAGCGCCAATCCCTGATCCAGTTTGAGTACAAATCTGGTATGACGCTCTACTGACTGCTGCTCTGGTACCAGAAACAGGCGTCCGGTCATACGCAGATGCAGTGCCAGCCATGTCAGCTTTTTTGACGGGGAATCCTGAAAACTAAAAAACAAATATTTACCATGTCGGCAAATGTCGTAACAACGTAGACCTGTTACTGCGTGAATCAGGGAATCTGTCTCTCCATCAACCACGGAGTTACGCAAAACACAGACTTCACGAACCTGTCGCACAATGAGCGAAGGACGGCTGGTAGTCAGGCATTGCAGGACAGACTCGACTTCCGGCAACTCTGGCATTATTTACTCTTGGCCGTATAGACACCATCCCAGTCTGCAGGCGGAGGTGTTGCAAGGTATTCATCACAACGGCAGCTGTAGAGCTTTGACGGGCCATCAGCATAATCCGATGCAAGCTGGTTAAAGACTACCTGAGCAGCAGTAAACTGTTGTGTACGATACTTTTCAAGTCCCTCTTCAAAGCGCGGCAACAGCTCAAGATTGTTGATCATTAACTCATACATTACAACAGGCAGATGCTTGCCCTTTACCCGGACACGGTCTACTTCGCGGAACGTAAAACGTCCTTCAGGTATTTGCTTGCGAGTGTCTTCACTTACCAGTATGTGTGAGCCATAATACTTGTTCAGACCTTCCAGCCTTGAAGCCAGATTCACCGAATCCCCGATTGCAGTGTAGTCAAAACGGATGTCGGCTCCCATATTACCCACAACCGCCGGTCCGGTGTTAATGCCAACCCCGATATCCAACGTGTGCATACCACGTTCAGTAAATCCAACGTTCAAACGCGTAAGCTCTTCCATCATTTTTACTGCAGCCACACAGGCATGTTCTGCATGGCCAGGGACATCCAACGGGGCGTTAAAAATAGCCATAACAGCATCACCAATAAACTTGTCCAAGGTTCCCTTTTCTTCCAGCACAATTCTGGTCATGGGTGACAGATATTCGTTCAAAAGCGTGACCAGCTCAGGAGGTGTCAGGCTTTCAGAAACAGTCGTAAACCCACGTATATCAGAGAACAAGATAGAAATTTCACGTTGTTCTCCTCCCAACACCAGCTTATCAGGGTTTTTCTCTATCTCTCGTACCAGATCCGGTGAAACATAGTTGGAAAATGCCTTTTTAAGCTGTCGGCCTTTTTTCTCAACCACAAGATTACGCCATGACTCACTACCCAGGTAGGTCAGACCGAGCCCCAGCATCGGATAGATGATGGTCATATCCCGTAACCCTTGGGTAAAGCCAAAATAGTTAACAACCAGGAACAGACCGCTTGTACCTGCAAATGCCGCGAGACCAGCAAAAGTACCGGGCATAAAAGCAAGAATAATACCCAGCAGGATCGGCAGTAGTAGAATACAGAATATTTCCTGCATCTGAGTAATGCCATCATATTTCAGAAAGCGTTGCTCAAGGGCATTGGCAGCAACAGTGGCGTGTAGTTCAACACCGGGCTGGTACGCGTCAAAAGGGGTGGGACGGATATCGTAGATACCGATCTCGGTTGCCCCCACAAAAGCCATGGTCCCTTTCAGTTCATCAGGTTTAAGCCGTTTTTTGATTACGTCTGCTGCAGAAACTGTCCGGAAGGAACGGGCCGGGCCATAATAGTTCAGTGCCATAGCGCCATCTTCACGAGAGGGAATCCGTAGAGAGCCGATCTGTAAACCATCTATGCCGTAGGACTTGACCTCCATCATAATGTCACTACCCAGGTAGTGACGCAGTGCTTTCATTGCTAAAGATGGATAGACATCTCCGTTGTACAACAATAGTAACAGGGAACGACGATACAAGCCGTCACCATCTGGCCTTGCATTAAAAAAACCGAAATCCAGTGCTTTAGCACCTAATTGTGGAATATTTGCATCAAGGTTTTCATACTGCGTCAGCGGGAGTGACTGGACCCCTTCAGCAACCTTCATTAACTTAACGGTTGCCTTTTCCATCTGTGCAATGGCAACAGGGTCCACTGCCTGATCTTCTTCACGAAAGAAGTAACCCATGACGACATTTCCTGCTTTGGCAATAGAATTTGCCAAAGCAGCATCTGCAGCCGGATTTTGAGGTTCTGAAAAAACAATATCCAGAGCCGTTACTTTAACACCATATGAAACCAGATTTTCAATAAGACGGCCGGTTACCTCGCGTGACCAGGGCCACCGACCAATTTCTTTGATACTGGCATGGTCAATAGCCACCACCACCACATCTTTATCCGGCGCAATTGGCCCCCGCACACGGAAACGGGCATCCTTCATCCGGTAATCAAGCTGCTGTAGGGCCTGAGGAGCCTGACGATAAGCCACAAAGGTGATGAGCGCAGCAATCAGGCCAAAGGCTAGAAAAGCAAGTCGTTTTTTCATACCTGGTATGCCTTACTTACCAATACCGTTCAATAGCGTCTCGGCATTGCTGCGATGAGTTCCCTGAGGATACATTTTCAAATACTGCTCAAAGCGTAGCTTGGCCTGCTCATTAAAGCCCATCTCAGCAAGTGTCTGGGCAGCATTAAAGAGTGCAAATTCAGCCTGGGGCAACCTGGGATATTCTTCCAATACCAGTAGATATTCTGCCAAGGCAAGCTCCGGGTTAGACAGAAACCGGGCATAGACCGCCCCCCGCTCCATATGAGCATCAGCTCGTACGGTCTCAACCTTGGTCAGGTCCAGCGCAATTTGAAACACATTCAGGGCATCATGATACTTGCCGCTATCTGCCAGATAATGGCCATGATTGATATTCCAGCGAGCACAGATATCAACAATCTTGCCGGAGTCTGTCCACTCCTTGGGGGGTTCTGCAGCGGTTACACCATCAAAAATTCCTTTTGCCTCGGCCAGAGGTGTACCTTGGTCAATTTTAACCGGCTCTGCGGGTGGTAGGCCACGGGTATTCTGGACGTAGGTTGCCGAAGTCAGCGGTTGCTGGGCAGATTTACCGTCTCCTGAAACAGCCACGGTTCCTTCATTACCAAAGAATACGTTGGCCTGACCTTGCGAAAGCATCAGGAATTCAGTTCCCTTGATTCCAGCTACGGCAGTACCGCTCTTAACCGTCATACCACTTTGTTTGCCACCAAATTTAACCACAGAGGCACGTAGCTTACCTCCAGCAAGATTAGAAG
>NZ_JAOTRZ010000270.1 GCF_030247655.1 Trichlorobacter sp.
GACCCGCAAAGGGCCGGCACCAAAGGCTGACACTGCTGTCATTAACAGCGTCAGCACCACCAACAGATATCGCTTCATAGTTCCTCCCCAAGATCGCGTATACGCAAAAGCCGGAGGAGTATGCCACATCCCCCGACGAGCCTCAACTGAAAAAGGCGGCGCCGAAATCGGCGCCGCCTTTGGTTAGCTTTACAGCCTGCTCTACGTAATGTTAGAAGCTGTAAGTTGCAGCAAGACGTGTAGTGAATGGATTATCAGGAGTCTTGGCAGTTACACCGTCTGATCCAAAACCTGCATTCTTGTAATATCCACCCAGAATTACGTAAGCAGCCTGTGCCTTAAGGGTCAGGTTCTTATACAGCTTATAGCCGGTCTCAAGGTTGATCTCAGTACCCATGAAGTCGCTAGCGTTATTAGCTGCAGTAGTTACACCAACTTTAGTATCAGGGTGAAGTTCTGATACAGAGGACGGTGCCCATGCAAAACCAACATTACCGTTCAGATAGACCTTCTCGGTCAGGTTGGCATCATAGCCCATGGTCAGCAGGGCGATGTTGGAAACCGGCTTACGGAAGTAGTTGTCAGTGTTGGTGCCGCCCATGGAGGTGTTACGGGCCAGCAGCATCATACCAGACTCGTTGTAGGAGTTTTGGCCAACGGAGTTATTACTATCACTTAAAGTCTGCCAAGCATTGTTATGGGCAGTGCGGTCACCAGTTGCGTTGTTACCAGAGGCAAACAAGAAACCTGTTTTTGCCTTACCAGAACCTACAGCCATGTTAGCCGCAACGTTAGCTGCCCAACCATGATAATTCATGGTTCTCATACCTGCGACAGTAAGAGCATTACCCGCGTTCTTCTGGTAGCCAGCCTGCATAGCAGCAAAGCCGGACAGAGCAAGTGAACCCAACTTCGTCTCGCCGCTCACACCAAAGGTATTGATCTTCTTTTGCCTAGAAATACCCACGTTCGGTGTATCAGTGTGAGTTGAGTTGTCACTATTAAGATAATACACGAGCGAAACGTTGGTGTCCTTGCTGAATGCATAGGTGTTTTCAAAACCAAAAAGGTCTGAAGACATATCACCGTAATTCAAAGGATTTGCGTCATTAAAACGGCTATAAACAAAATTAAATTTGTAACCACCAGTTTTGTATGCCACCTGTAATGCTGGCAGATCTGCATCCACATACAGTCCCTTCAGCCGATCCTTGTAGGGCTGTTGACCCGCCTTAACGTTAACCGATTTACCCATATTGAAATCAAGATAGGCCCAACGTGTAGCAATATTCACGCCGTCGGTATCAATACCGCCGCCGATACCGGAAGAGTTTGTGCCGGAGTCAGCTGCCGGTGTAAGGTACCCACCGGCATTGACCGATCTGTTTCCCCAACGAGTGTTCATTTCAAATTGGGTAACCAGCTTAAGGTCATCACTTGCCTTTGCTGTGTAGCCCAAACGCAGGCGCTGATCTGTATAGTTATTGACCTTGACGTTAGTGCGTCCAACAGGGCTTACCTGAGTAGGATAATATAAATTTGTAGCAGCATTAAAAGTACTTCCTTGAGCATTATCGTAGTTTGACAGGTAGGTCTTAAGGGCAAAAGAACCACTAAAAACGTTCTCAAAGGCCATTGCAGGAAGGGCAGTTACGGCGGTCAGGGCACCGGCTGCGGCGATGGTTAACATCTGCTTTTGAAACTTGGTCATAAAAACTTTCCTCCTTCATGTGGTGTATGTACTGCCTAATAAATGAAATTTCTTCCTTAAAGCTACAGTTTTTGATTGCCTGGGAGTCTCACCACCCTTCATATAAATTTATGAACAATTAAAACAACTTACTATCATCATCTTAATATTCAACTACTTATATGTTCTACTAATTGCTGGGAATAATACAATAAATATAACGGCTGTCAAGCCTAAATCTGTATTTTTTATACTGCACGCAGCTTTGAAGCGGGTTTGCGGTCTAAAACCAGTTTAAACACTGAGACACTGAGACACAGAGAACGGCGAAAACTAAACTTCTTAGGTACACAAAATCATTTGGAACACAGAGCAACGGAGCAACAGAGAAAGGCAAAAGAATAAAATCTGATTTTTCTGGGGTAAAGCAAAGTCGAAAACTGGTCTTTTTTGTTTTGCCTTTCCCCTACTTGTTGTTTTTCAGGCTTCTCTGTGTCCTGTGCGCTTCTCTGTTTCATACGCATTTGATCGGCCGATCAGCCAACCAGGTATCTCAAGGCTACTGCGGAGGCCACAAGAACTGCTTACCCGTTGCACGTTCATAGAGGCTTTCGGGCGCAAGGTCAAAACCGCATGGCCATGCAAGCGTAGGCCACTCATCCAGGTAGAATTTTTTGAATTCATTTTTATCGAGTAGCGGCTGCGCCGCCTTATAAGTATGCAACAGATCTGCAAGGTCTGCGATACCACTTTCGCCGGTATTGAAACGGAGCCAGATTCTGTACTCTTCCTGATATGTTGCTTCCTGTATACCGATCATCGACAGCCTCCTAAACCAGGGGGGCAATCTTGTGAAACTCGTGTGAATCCCACATCGCAAGCAGTTCATTCTGATGAAGTTCTGCCCATTCTTCAACTAGACCCCTAACTCTGGCTGGCAGCGTTCCGTCAAGCAGATTCAAGGTTTTGATTGCCATTGCAGCCTTATGTTCGTTGTATGATACATGAAAATGAGGCGGATTATGCTCATCAAAATACATACTGATGACAATACCCAAAAAACGGCAAATTTCAGGCAAGACAGGCCTCCTATCTCATCAAGCCAACAAATGTCCGGTTTAATTTCTACAACTTCCTCTTTTTAGCACTTTCTCTGCGTTCCCAGTGCCTCTGTGTTTCATCTGCCTTTGATCGGATTATCAATAATGGTGCCTGCAACCAACTACCAGTATTTCCTGATCTGTCACCTGGTAGACAAGACGATGCTCACGATCAATCCGGCGCGACCAGCATCCGGCAAGTTGGTGTTTAAGCGGCTCAGGCTTTCCTGTACCTTCAAAAGGCGTTTTT
Organism: Trichlorobacter sp.; assembly: GCF_030247655.1. Classification (GTDB taxonomy): domain Bacteria; phylum Desulfobacterota; class Desulfuromonadia; order Geobacterales; family Pseudopelobacteraceae; genus Trichlorobacter. The sequence goes on from NZ_JAOTRZ010000270.1 coordinate 3,041, forward strand.
ACAACCTCTCCCAACAAGGCAAGAATACGATCCGCACGCTTACGATCATTGACAAGCCACCAACGCAGATCATCCAGAGCATTAGGGGTTAAAGAAATTTTCACTTCAGTGCGTCTTCAAGTGAGATGAGCTCTCCACGTCTGGCTTGCGCTAACGATTCAAGCAGATGTGCGGCATTAACACGCGAAGAAAGAAGATAATCGGTTTCCACAAACGACTCATAATCTTCCTGACTGATAAGAACAATATTTTCACCACGACGCCGAGTTACCACAAGTGGTTCATGGTCACTACAGACCTGATCCATAACTGATTTAAGATTTTCACGTGCCTCACTATAACTTAGAGCTCTCATAGAGAACCTCCTATTGTACTTGTTCCCGTACAATAGACTCCCCCAGCATCAAGGTCAAGTGCTTTACTTCTTTGGTATGTTTTCAGTG
>NZ_JAOTRZ010000271.1 GCF_030247655.1 Trichlorobacter sp.
TCGGTGTGCCGCCGACTTTTCCAAGGCGGTAGGCCTCATTTGAAACCTGTTTTGCAAGTTTGCTGAGCAATTCTCTGAATTTCTTGAAATTATTTATGGTTGGTTCTTGCTCCAGAGTTTGTCCTGCAGAGTCAAGAGATGTTTTAAGTTCATCAATGCTTTGTTTGTAGTGATCAACTTCGTATTGTTTTGATTGCAGCTCAGATGAAAATAATGAAAAAAGCCCCGCGCCCCCACTCTTTGAAGGTGTCGTTTGCAGTCCTTTTCGCAGATCCCGAATATTATTTTTATCCGTAATTTTCATCGACACTCCCGATTAAAAGTTGACGCTCACAGTGATAAGTATACCAGTCTGAATACGGTTTTCAAGCTGCATCCGGTGTGGTAATCTCTCAAATCAAAGTTTCAAGTATTTGTCGGAGGGGACTGGTCGTGCTATCAGTTGAAGAGCGCAAAAAGAGAACTAGAGAAGGACTTGTAATCGTGCTGTCAGTGCTGCTTATTGTGCTACTGACAGGAATTGAAATCAGGTTGACCCAGATCAGTTCAAAAGCACCTCTATCAAGTAACGTAGTTATTTTTGGCATGATCAATGTCATCGTTTTGCTCGTAGTTCTTCTTGTCTATCTTATTAGTCGTAATATTGTCAAACTTCTGGTTGAAAGCCGAGGCAATGTTCTGGCAACACGTCTTAGAACAAAGCTGGTAATTTCGTTCGTTGGTCTGTCACTTGTTCCCACTATGCTGCTGTTTTTTGCCTCAGCAAGCTTTATCAGTAACAGTGTCCAAAACTGGTTCAATGTCCAGGTGGAAACATCTTTGAGTGAATCCCTGGAGGTTGCTCAGACCTACTATAAAACATCTGCCAGTAATGCCCTGTTTTATGCACGTCGTCTGAGTGAAACCATAAAACGTGAACGTTTGTTGAATGAAGATAGTCTTCCTCGGATGAAGAGTGTAATTCGTGAAAAGCAAAAGGAATATAATTTAGGCATCGTTGAAGTGTTTTCTTCGCAGCGGGAAGAGCTTATTCGTGCCTCTAACCCAGATGTACCGTTAGGTGATTTAACCAGTCCCACCTCAGAAGATATCAATCAGGCATTGGCTGGGCGTGAGCTTACGAAGGTTAACTCAGTAGGTAAGGCAGATCTAATACGTGGTATCGTCCCCATATACTCAACCTACAATGCACGTGATGTTGTTGGTGTGGTGGTGGTTAATTATTATGTACCCCACTCTCTGGTCAGTAAGATGCGCCAGATTTCAGATTCATACCAGGAATTCCGTCGTTTGAAAATACTCAAAAATCCCATTACTACCGGATATTTGTTGGTTCTCTTTTTGATAGCCTCTGTCATTGTGTTTCTTGCTTTCTGGATTGGTATTTACTTGGCTAATAGTATGACTAAACCAATTCAAGCACTTGTTGACGGTACACGTGCGGTTGCAGACGGTGATCTGGATGTGGTTATTGATGCGGAGGGGCCTGATGAAATAGGTATGTTAGTGGGATCTTTCAATACGATGATTCAGGATCTGCGAACACAGCGTGAGGTCTTGAGTTCAACAAATAGTGAACTTACGAGGATTAACCTTGAGATTGAATCCCGTAGACGATACATGGAGATTGTACTGCGTAATGTGGCCGCAGGAGTAATATCAGTTGACCGCGATGGTCTGATTACCACCATTAATACTTCCGCAGAGAGGTTGCTGCATATCAATACACATAAGGTGCTTGGACGTAATTCCCGTGAGGTAATGCGTGAGGCGCATCTGGAGATTGTGCGTGATGCACTTAGGGATATGGCTCTAACTCGTCATGACACGATTAGCCGTCAGATTACGCTAGAGATGCGTGGTGAGCGATATGTGCTTCAGATGAATCTGAGTATGCTGCGTGATGAGCAAGGTGAATTCCTCGGATCGGTGTTGGTTTTGGATGACTTGACTCAGATGGTTAAAGGCCAGCGGATGGCTGCCTGGCGTGAGGTGGCACGTAGAATTGCCCATGAAATCAAGAACCCACTCACACCGATTCAACTGTCTGCACAGCGTTTGAGGAAGCGGTATCTTGATCGCTTTTCCGGCGATGAGGATGGTAAGGTTTTTGATGAATGCACCGCTATGATTAGCCGTGCGGTGGATGAGTTGAAAGTTCTTGTGAATGAGTTTTCTAATTTTGCCAGGATGCCGGCAGTCCAACCAGCTGATAACAATTTGAATGACCTTGTGCGTGAAACCTTGACGCTTTATGAGCAGGCGCATCGTGAGGTTGTCTATCAGTTTGTTTCGGATCAAAAGCTTCCCACTGTAAAAATAGATCGTGATCAGATTAAACGAGTCTTGATCAATCTGCTCGAAAATGCTGTTGCTGCTATGGACAATAAGGGCACAGTGGTTATCACAACCTCCTATGATGCAGAGCTGAAAATGGTTTCGTGTAGTGTGGCTGATGATGGTCCAGGAATATCTGCTGAAGTTAAATCACGTCTGTTCGAACCGTATTTTTCCACAAAAAAAGGTGGTACAGGATTAGGGCTTGCCATTGTTACCAGTATTGTATCTGATCATAATGGTTTTGTTCGGGTTCGAGATAACTCCCCGAGCGGTGCCTGTTTTGTTATTGAACTACCGGTCGCCTAGACCACATCGGAGGGCGCATGTCTAAATTGATCCTGGTTGTTGATGATGAGGAAACCATCAGAATTTCACTCGGGGGAATTCTTGAAGATGAAGGCTATCAGGTCTTAAACGCTGAAAACGGTGCTGATGCCCTTGATTTGATACGTGAGGAGGTTCCTGATTTGGTGCTGCTTGATATCTGGATGCCGGGTATGGATGGTATTCAAACCCTTGACCGGATCAGAAATCTTTTTCCAGATCTGACCGTGGTTATGATGTCAGGGCATGGAACGATTGAGACAGCAGTAAAGGCAACCAGAATGGGTGCTTTTGATTTTATTGAAAAGCCTTTTTCTCTGGATAAGGTGCTGATTACCATTGCCAATGCCCTTAATTTTAAGGAACTGCGTAAGGAAAATGAGGCATTGCGCCAATCCGTACAGAAAGAGCATGAAATGGTTGGTTCTTCTGCCGTTTTAGAGATCTTGCGTGGACAGATTCAGCGGATTGCGCCTGCTTCAACCCCGGTACTGATTCAGGGGGAGGAAGGGGTGGGTAAAGAACTGGTGGCACGGGCCATCCACCATTACAGTCCCCGTCGTGATAAGCCGTTTGTCTCCATCAATTGCATGGCTGTACCTGAGCAGTTGCTGGCAGATGAGCTGTTCGGCCATGAACGTGGTGCGTATGCTGGTGCAACGAGCCAAAAACGTGGGCGTCTGGACCTTGCAGATGGTGGTACCCTGTTTCTTGATGAGATCCAAGAGCTTTCTTTAAGGGCGCAGGGAGAACTCCTGCGCATATTGACGGAGCAAAGTTTTGAGCGTTGTGGTGGTTCAAGACTAGTCAGGGTTGATG
>NZ_JAOTRZ010000272.1 GCF_030247655.1 Trichlorobacter sp.
GTGTTGAGGTTGATATTGCCCAGGGCTGGCCTCAGTTTTCAACCGTTGGCCTACCGGATGGGGCGGTTAAAGAAAGCAAGGATCGGGTCAAGGCAGCTTTAAAAAACAGCGGATACGATTTTCCACCACGTAGAATCACCGCAAACCTGGCACCGGCAGATCTGAAAAAAGAGGGATCTGCCTTTGATCTACCGATCTCCATCGGCATCTTGGCTGCCACCGGCACCATCACCGGCGATCGCTTACAGCGCTATATTCTGCTGGGTGAGCTCTCTCTTGATGGCAGCCTGAAACCGGTGCGGGGTGCCCTGCCGGTGGCGGTTGCTGCTCGACAGGCCGGGCTTTCCGGGCTGATTCTACCTGTAGAGAATGCTGCCGAGGCCGCTGTTGTTGAAGGGATTGAGGTACTGCCAGCTGCCACCCTGGCCGATGTGGTCCAGTTTCTGCGGGGTGAACTTGAGATCTCCCCCAAGCAGATTGATCTGCATCAACTTTTTCAACAGCAAGAGGAGCATGGTGAAGATTTTTGTGAAGTGCGGGGCCAGGACCATGCCAAACGGGCCATTGAGGTCTCCGCAGCAGGTGGGCACAATCTGCTGATGATCGGTCCGCCAGGTTCAGGCAAGACCATGCTGGCCCGCCGGATTCCCTCCATTCTGCCTCCCCTTGGATTTGATGAGGCCATTGAAACCACCGCCGTATTCAGTGTCAGCGGTCTGCTGGAATCCGGCCATGCCCTGGTCACCAGTCGACCATTTCGTGCCCCGCACCATACTATTTCAGACGTTGGTTTGATTGGTGGTGGCTCATCACCCCGCCCCGGAGAGGTCAGTTTGGCAAACCACGGACTGCTTTTCCTGGACGAGCTCCCAACCCTCCAATATTACCCTTCTTATTCCAATATTAACACTCACAACTAGCTGAATTTACACACACAAGCTCGCCCCAAACACAACCTCTTAGGTTGCTTACAACCATTCAGGTTGCGTGCTGCTCAGACGTCTTGATTATGATCATAATATGTAACATGCCGATATTTATAATCTTTTTTTAAAGAGACCCCTTGCCATTAGCCCAACTGTCCCTTATATTGATATTACCTTGATCATTCAGACAGCACTCGGAGAATAACCATGAACACTGCAGATAAAATAGTCAGCTTCGACACTATGCGCGGCCTATACGAGCAAAAACACGGTCTGTTGCCATCAAACTCATCGTCAGCCTTACAGATTGTATCCGAAGCGTCCACAATACCTCAAGATAGTGCGCATCAGCTCCAGACCTACCTGCTGAATGCCTGGAAGGCTAACCGTCAATCGCGTAGACACTCTGAGAAATCGATCTCCCAAGCAGAGGCTATAGTCATGGATCTGTGCAGCCATGCCAACACATCACTTCATCTTCTGAATGAACTACACTTTGAACTATGGTGCGCCCACCTTGGCATTGACCGTGGGCTTGCACCGGCCTGCCAGCGCAAATATCAGTCAACAATCAGGTCATTGTTCAAGTATCTCACTGGTACCGACGTCATTGTCAACTATGTCAAACAGCAGGCCAAGGTCACCCTGCGCCAGTTCTGCACCGAAGATAACTGCATCCCTCATGTGCTTGACCGCGAACTGGCCACTGAGCGTCGGGCTATGACCCACGATGAGCTTGATCTTCTTTTCGACTCCATTGATAGAGCAATCCTTGAAGCCAAAAATTTTCGCACAAAATCGTTTTATCCGCTTTTACGAACCAAATTTGCCATCTACCTGGCGTACCTGACCGGTTTGCGTGCCGACACCGTGGTTAGCCTTACTCTAGATTCGTTTGAGCCGAACCCGCTCATTCCGGAGATGGGAAACTACGGAATTGTAAAAGGATTTACCAAAGGCAGCAGGGGCAGCGGCCCCAAGCCGTTCAGGATTCCGCTCTGCGACCCCGACTTCGTCAAACTGATGGAGTTCTATCTGAAGGAAGTACGACCAAAGTTGACAAGTCCAAAGCATCCCAATCAACGAGCTCTGTTGCTTTCGGAGCGTGGAAGTAAGCTCTCCTACCAATCATTCTATGACATGTTCGGCAAGGCTCTGGCATTTGCGAATTTGGACGGCAGCGGCCTCTGTCCTCACTCACTGAGACATTCATCGGTCAGCCATAAGCTTCTTTTGTTCTCTTTGGAGACTGTCCGGAAACTGCATAACCATTCCTATGCATCCACCACACAGATCTATTCACACATCGGGGAAGAGACCACCATGGAGGAGCTGCGCAGCCTGCTGATCGCACTGTGCAATGTCGACCAGGAGGTATCTGAGTAATGGCAACCGTCATACTGACCTGGCGTATCAAGGAACTGATGAACGCACGCGGAATAATGTCCGCCAGCGAGCTGCAGCGCCGCCTTGCCGCAGTAGGCCACACGATCACACCGGTGCACGCCATGCGACTGGTTGCAACAGGTGCTCGGCGACTGGACCTTGAGCTTTTATCAGCACTGCTGACGGTACTTTCGTGCAGTCCCAACGACCTGCTGTTGCCGGCAGATCAGCTGCCTGATTCTATCACGGCGACGCCCCGGCAGCACCAAGATGGCGCGTTACGCCCTGATCCAGAATCACCTACGCCTATCGACGATCCGTACGCAGACAAACGCAGCCTGCTGGGCCCACGGCTCCGCACTTTCCCCAAGAGGCTCGGCTAATGGGACGGCCTGGACTAATTGCCTGCTCAAGCTGTGGTAAGCGCTATACACCGCACGACGGAGACCTGGGGCGCTGCCGCAGTTGCCGCACCATTGACCGAAACTGCCTGCGCTGTGGCAAGCCAGTGCCTCGAGCAGCATTGACGCTACCAGGGGGTGTGGCGTGCCCATCATGTGCCCGATACTACAAAGAGCCACGTCCTTGTTCGATCTGCGGAACCTTAAGCGTTCGCCTTACACGTGATTTTCGTTTGGGCATTACTGAACCTGCATGTCCTAAGTGCCTGAGAAAGGACCATGAGACCTGTGCAGGCTGCGGAAAACACCGACTAGTTGCTGGCCGGAACGAACACGGAAGGCCTCTCTGCCAAGCATGTCTGTCTGGTGAGCCATTTCTCTGCCCTATCTGCGGCAAGCATGGTCGCCGACATAGCGCCAAACAGTGTGAAACCTGCTACTGGTCATCCCGCCTCTATAAAAATGCGCAAGTAGATTGTGAGGCACTCAAAAATGACTGGGGGCGGGAGTGGTACATGCTACACCTAAAGCGGATTGAGCATGAGCTCGGCCCAAAGACAGCCAACTTGCGCGCTGGTCGACACCTATTTTTTTTTACTGAGCTAGAACGCCTTTCAAGCTGTCCTGATAACCTGACCGCCGATGAATTAGCTAAGGCGTTCGGCGCCGAAGGGCTTCGCCGTTACGCGGCGCCCTACGGATCACTGATTCAAGCGGGATTGTTGCCTGAGGTCCCCACAGAGATACTTGAAGAGATCTGTC
>NZ_JAOTRZ010000273.1 GCF_030247655.1 Trichlorobacter sp.
CCCCAACAGGAATTCCTTAAGGTTGATACCAGCAATATTCTCTTCATCTGCGGCGGTGCTTTTGCCGGACTGGATGGTGTCATCCAGCAGCGGATCGGTAAAAAGACGCTGGGCTTTGGTGCGGATGTCAAGAAAAAGCTGGAAAAAAAGGCCGGTGAGTTGTTGTTACAGGTAACGCCGGAAGATTTGCTTAAATATGGGTATATTCCTGAGTTTATCGGCAGATTACCGATGCTTGCCAGCTTGACCGAACTGGATGAAGATGCTTTGGTACAGATACTGACAGAACCGAAAAATGCCCTCACCAAACAGTATATGAAGCTGTTTGATATGGAAGGTGTCCGGCTGCGTTTCACTGATGGCGCCCTGGTGAGCATTGCCAAGGAAGCATTAAAACGCAACACCGGTGCACGTGGTCTTCGAGCCATTCTTGAAGGATCAATGCTGGATGTAATGTACGAGATTCCTTCACAGAATACAGTGCGTGAAGTTGTTATCAGTGAGGATGTAATTTACCACAAAGAGCGGCCTTTATTGGTCTATGATCAGTCAGTAAGCTCTGCAGTCGCATAAATGCTGAAAAAAGTGCTTGACAGTTTTGAAAAGCATTGATAAAAACTTCTTCTCTTTGATTCTTCCCTAACCAATCTCTTATGGAGGTGTAACGTGACAAAAGCTGAACTGATTACCGCCGTTGCTGAAAAAGCTGGTCTGAAAAAAGTAGAGGCTGAAAAAGCTGTTGCTGCATTTGTCTCCGCTGTGACTGGCTGCCTCAAGCAGGGCGATAAGCTCAGCCTGGTTGGCTTTGGTACCTTCAGCACCAGCAAGCGCGCTGCTCGTAAAGGTCAGAACCCACAGACCGGCAAGAAGATTAACATTGCTGCTGCTACTGTGCCTAAGTTCAAGCCTGGCAAAACCTTGAAGGAAGCTGTAAACGGTAAGTAAGAAGTCTGCATCACCACGTTATACCTGATACAAATTCGGGGTTGTAGCTCAGTTGGTTAGAGTGCCGGCCTGTCACGCCGGAGGTCGCGGGTTCGAGCCCCGTCAACCCCGCCATTTTAAAAAGTAGATTTGGGTGAATAGCTCAGCTGGGAGAGCGCCAGCCTTACAAGCTGGATGTCGGGGGTTCGATCCCCTCTTCACCCACCATAACTATTAAAAGGAAAAGGCAACTTTTCCTTTTTTTATCAAACTGGTTTTAAAAGTATTTATTTACAATTTGGGGTTGTAGCTCAGTTGGTTAGAGTGCCGGCCTGTCACGCCGGAGGTCGCGGGTTCGAGCCCCGTCAACCCCGCCATTAGTTTTAAGAGGGTGCTCTCCAGGCACCCTCTTTCTTTTTGTAATGATACGAGGTAATTTATCAACATGAGCAAGGCCTTTGTTGTCATACCGACCTACAACGAACAGGATAACCTGCAACGCCTGATAGAGCAGGTATTGCAACAGGATGCATCCCTGCAGGTCCTGGTTGTTGATGACAACTCTCCCGATGGTACGGGGCAGCTTGCTGATGAACTTGCCAGTACAAATGATCGTATCAATGTACTGCATCGCCCAGGTAAATTGGGACTTGGGTCCGCCTACCGAGATGGGTTTCGGCGCGCTATGCAGCTGGGAGCTGATCTGTTAATTGAGATGGATGCTGATTTTTCCCATGACCCCTCAATCTTACCGATTTTTCTTGAACAGATTAAGGATCATGACCTGGTAATCGGGTCGCGTTATTTAAACGGAATCAGTGTGGTTAACTGGCCTTTACGAAGGCTCATGCTTAGTTATGGTGCCAACTGGTATACCCGCTTGGTCACTGGTCTGACAATTATGGATTGTACCAGTGGTTTTAAGTGTTTTCGTCGTAGCCTGATTGAGTTAATTGATCTTGATCGTGTAAAATCAGACGGCTACTCATTTCAGATCGAGATGCATTTCAGGTCTGCAGAACTTGGAGCCAGAATATGTGAAGTACCGATAATCTTTATTGATCGTCGTGTAGGACAATCAAAGATGTCAAAACGGATTGTAAGAGAAGCGGTACTGATGGTTTGGAAACTGAAGCTGAGTAGTCTGTTGAGACACAGGAGGTAACATGTCCAAGGAACTCTGGTCTGTAATTGCCGTTACCTTCTTTTGGTGCTGGGTAGCCAGCAGCCTGCTATTCATATTCAAGGCATTTCCCCGTTTAGGAGTATTTCAATCCAGACCAGCACTAATCTGGGGGGGGACGTCAGTTGTATCTGCTGGTTTATGGATGATAGCCCTGCGCTTGGCCTGATGACGTACTTACCGTACTTCAAACTTTTCAGTTTTCCCATTCACTTCCATCTGTGCTATTACAATCTGAACATCCCTTTACTCACTGGTGACCATGATGATTCAGTTCCATAACGTTTTTTTGTCCTATCAAAGAGACGCTTCAGCGTTGCAAAACATCAATTTCAACGTAGCCAAAGGTGAGTTTGTTTTTTTAACCGGTCCGTCTGGTGCTGGTAAAACATCACTTTTAAGGCTTGTGTATGGCGCCCTGACGCCATCACGCGGTCAGGTACTCATTGATGGGCAGAATGTCAGCCGCTTAACCTCGTCTCAGCTGCCCTTTTTGCGGCGTGCGATCGGGGTGGTATTCCAGGATTTCAAACTACTCCAGAACAGGACTGTCTTTGAGAATGTTGCCATCACCCTTGAGGTACAGGGGGGCGGGAGCAAGGCTGACATTAGTAAACGGGTAATGCATATCCTGCGTCAAATGGGAATGGAGAATAAAATCAGCCTGACACCTCAACGTCTTTCCGGTGGCGAACAGCAACGGGTTGCTCTTGCCAGGGCACTGGTTAATGAACCTAAAATCCTGCTGGCTGATGAGCCAACTGGCAATCTTGATGATGCAAACAAGATGCAGATTATGAATATCTTTAAAGAGGCTAACGTCAGAGGAACCACCGTGGTTGTTGCCACCCATGATCGACGACTGATTGAACATGCCCACTATCGGATCATACGACTGCAAAATGGTGAACTTGCAGACAACGGGGAGGTACGCAATGAAGAAATTCACTAACAAGCGTCCTGCCATGACTGCACCGGGTGCCCAAGGACGACTGCGTTATTTTATGGGGAGGGCCTTAACCAATATTCGTCAGAATGTTTTTGTAAACGTGGTGACGGTAGGTACCATCACTTTAGCACTGCTGATAGTCTCTTTGTTTTTACTATTGTTTGTAAACCTTGAAAACGCAGCGGATAACTGGAGTGAAAAAGTTCAGGTTACTGTTTATTTTGACAAGGAGCTTACCCCACAGGAACAGAGTGATCTTAAAAACAGAATTCAGGCCCTCCCTGCCACGTCAAAAGCGACCTAGGGCGGGCGTGAGGAGGCGTTAAAGCGCTTCAAAGGACGGTTAAAAGGTCAAGAGGCTCTGCTTG
>NZ_JAOTRZ010000274.1 GCF_030247655.1 Trichlorobacter sp.
ACCCTTGATCCTGATGCACTATATAAGGGTTTGAATTGATGCTGAGAATCGGACGGATTGACTACGCAAACTGCACCCCACTGTTTATGCAGTTGGAAAAAACACTGTCCGGCGAGACAACCACCATTGTGCATGGTGTGCCAGCAAGCCTTAATGCCAAGCTGGCTAACGGTGAGATTGATATCTGTATTTCTTCTTCAATTGAATTTTCGCGCCATGCAGATGAATATGCCATTCTGCCAGGCCATTGTATCGGTTCTGTTGGTCCCGTTAAAAGTGTGCTGTTTTTTACCACCCGTCCGGCTGAGGAGCTGGCTGGCCAACAGCTGCTGGTGACCAGTGAATCGGCAACATCGGTTGTGCTGCTTCAGATTTTACTGGCTAAGCGCTGGGGGGGGCTGTCCGGTTGTTCTTTGCAAACAACGTCCCTGCCGTGGCAGGAAGCATTGCAGCAGTCTCCCGGACTACTGTTGATCGGTGATCGTGCTTTGCAGGCGGCATCCGGCAGTGCCGGTGTCTACTGTTACGACCTTGGCCAGGAGTGGATGGGGCTGACTGGTCTGCCCTTTGTCTATGCACTCTGGCTGATTAACCGGACTTCATCTGCAGGAAAAGAAGGCGCATTAACTCAGTTCAGTCAGCTGCTGGAGCAGGCCCGCGAGCGGATTATACCTGATGCCGAGCTGCTTGCTGCAGAGGCCCCGGAAGCTGCCTGGGTCGGTGTCCAGCCACTGGCTGATTACTGGCGCAATGCCATTACCTATCAGTTGGACGAGGCTCATCTGGCTGGCCTTGACCGTTTTTATCAACTGGCAGCAGAGTTGGGTTTGATAACGTCAAGACCGCAGCTGAAATTCTTTCCCTCATGACACCCGCACCTTCTCAAACAAACAGTGCATCCCCTGATGCTAACTGGTTTGACTCGCTCTCGCGCTTGATTCAGCCTGATGGACGTAATCGTTCTATTGGGGAGCGACTGGTGGAACAGTGCGTGCGTGTTTCATTAATGGTTAAGTTGCGCTGGGCTATGCTGGCTGCGTTGTTCTGCTACGTGCTACTTGCTGAACTGCTGCTTGCCCCGGATGTGGATCTGCCTGTTTTTCACCCCGAACAATGGAGTTTTTCGCTTAAAGCTGCAGCTGTATTTTTTGCAATTGTCTTTCCGCTGACCTCTCTCCCCTGTAGTGTCTGGAAAAATTGTCGTTTGGTAATCTATCTGCAGGTGCTGGTTGATCTTCTGTTTGTCACTGCAGCAATTCACTGGAGTGGTGGCGTGGTCAGCTGGTTGTGGCCGGCCTATCTGTTGGTTTCTCTGGAGTCCGCCTTTCTGTTTGAAAAAAAACGGGAGGTCTGGGGGATCGGCATGATCGGGGCAGCCCTGTATGGTCTGCTGCTTTTGGCTGAACAGCTTGATTTTATAGCAACGATCAGGATGCCGTTTATGGAGGATGAAAGCCCCAGTATTCTGTTTGAGTTGCTCATGTGGCTTTGGGTTGCCGGGGTTAATACCGTGGTATCATTTTTTGGCGCCTTCCTGATGGATAAGATTCGCTCTGATCATCAGAAGGTCAAGCAAAGTGAGGAGGCCCTGACCGGCTTTATCAGTACTGCCCACGACCTTATTTTTTGCTGCCGTCAGGATGGAACTCTGTTGTATCTGAATCAGGTGGGGCAGGATATGATTGGTCCACTGGAGACGTTGTCCGATGATGCCAGCCTGTTCAGTCTAACCGATGAGGAAGGTAAGGGGCTACTGGCGCGCCAGTTTGAAAAAGTAACACGACGGATAGATGTCGGACACTTCGAGATGCGCCTGGTCTCTCCGGTTGCCGGCAGAGCACTGGATCTGGAAGTGAGCCTTTCAACCTGCTGCAAAGATGTGCCGGATCAGATGATCTGGGGCGTTTGTCACGATATTACGGAGCGGAATCTGGCCCAGCGTGAGCTGATCAAGCTGGCCCACCACGATGTGCTGACCGGGCTGCCAAACCGGATATTGCTGCATGATCGACTGCAACAGGCCCGGGCCCTTGCCCATCGGATGCATTCCCGTTTTGCATTGCTGTTTCTTGATATGGATCGCTTCAAGATCATTAATGATACTTTGGGACACGCGGTGGGAGATGATCTGCTTAGGATGATTGCCCACCGTCTCAAGGGCTGCTTCCGTGAGACGGATACGGTGGCCCGGATTGGTGGCGATGAGTTTGTTGTACTGATGTTGAATGTTGCTGATCGGGAGGATATCAGTTTACTGTGTGACAACCTGCTTGTTGAGCTTGCCCAGCCGTTCATGATTCGCAATCATGAGCTGTTTGTAACCACCAGCGGTGGTATCTGCACCTACCCAGATGATGAGGATGATGTTGAGACCATGATGCAGAAGGCGGATATCGCCATGTACCATGCCAAAGCACTGGGGCGGAACAACATCCAGTTCTATAACGATAGTATGGATCAAAATGCATCCCGTCGTTTCACCATTGCCAATTCCATACGACGTGGCCTTGATCGTGGTGAATTCCGGCTCTACTACCAGCCCAAGCTGGATGTCTCAAGTGACCGTATTGTTGCCACAGAGGCATTGGTGCGCTGGCAGCATCCTGAGTTGGGTCTGCTGGCACCAACCGAATTTATCCAGTTGGCAGAAGAGAGCGGTCTGATTGTTGATCTTGGTGAATGGGTGTTACGGGAGGCTTGCCGTCAAAACATGGCCTGGCATCAGGGTGGCATGCAGGGCTTGCGGGTTGCGGTGAATCTCTCCGGCTATCAGCTGCAGCATAGCCGTCTGGTTGAAACGGTTCGTACCATCCTTGATGAAACAGGTTTGCCCGGTGAACTGCTTGAATTTGAAATCACCGAGAGTGTGATTATGCAGAACCCTGATTATGCAGTTGAGGTGCTGAATGAGATATCCAGTCTGGGAATTCATATTTCGATTGATGATTTTGGTACCGGCTATTCATCGCTGTCGCACTTGAAACGTTTCAGCGTGAATACCTTGAAGATCGATAAATCATTTGTGCGGGATGTGGAGAGCAACTCCACTGATGCAGCGATCGCCTCGGCAATTATTGCCATGGGCAGTAGCCTGAACCTGAAGGTGATTGCTGAAGGGGTTGAAACAAAGGAACAGATGGATTTCTTACGGGATAATAACTGTGACCAGGTACAGGGGTTTCTGATCAGTCGTCCATTGCCGGCGGATCAGGCCTTAAAGGTGTTGCGTCAGAAATGCATTGGTGAACTGGTTCAAGGGCATGCGGTCTTGAAGGAAATGTAGTCGGCCAGTATCCGGGCATGATCAAAACAGAGTGGGGAGGGGAGCTGCTCTGGAAGAAACAAGGCAAGCTCTTCAGCATCATCAGCAGCCTGGGGCGTACCGCTTGCCTGGGCCAGATAGACTGTCGTAATGG
>NZ_JAOTRZ010000275.1 GCF_030247655.1 Trichlorobacter sp.
CGATTCCTGCCCCCAAAATATTGGTGGCCTGCGGTGCCTGCGCCATTGCCGGCGGTCCGTTCAGCGGTTCTCCGCAGATCAGTCTGGGCCTTGATACGCTGCTGCCGGTCGATCTCTACATTCCCGGCTGTCCGCCCCATCCGGCCACTATTCTGGATGGCCTGTTGCGATTGCAGGGACGGATAAAATAGATTTGGTAATTATTTTTCTTGTGTTTAAAGAAGTATTCGCGTAAATATCAAAAGTTAATTTTTCGCCTCGTTTTCTCGCTGCCTGACCCCCTTCTGCATCCGGTTTATTTCCCGATTCTGCAGCACCGCGTTTGGTTTGCGACAGTTGATTCCCACTTTCGTGCAGACTTGTTTTACCTGCCGGGAATCTGAATGAGTACTGCCGGCCACACGTGGTTGATGCGCTGATCCGACTGGGATAACGGTTGTCCCGACGCGCCCTCCACACGACACATTTGTACAGACGATTTGACAGACTAAACAGCGATGCCGGCAGGTTTCCGCTCGTGTTGAATCAGGAGATTTTTATGTCGTTTGCAGAACTGAATTTGCATGCATCCATCCAGAAAGCCATTTCCGCCTGTGGTTATGCCACCCCGACGCCGATTCAGGCCGAGGCTATTCCTCAAGCACTTTCCGGTCGCGACCTGATCGCCTCTGCCCAGACCGGCACCGGCAAGACCGCTGCCTTTATCATTCCCGCCCTTGAGCGGCTGGCAAAGCCGGGCCCTGCAGGGATCGGTCCCCGCGTGCTGGTACTGACTCCTACCCGTGAGCTGGCTGCCCAGGTTGCTGACTCGGTGGCCCGCTATGGCCGTTTCCTGCGTATGCGCTACGGCTCCATCGTGGGCGGTATGCCGTACCCTGACCAGGTCCGCCTGCTGCGTCAACCGGTTGACCTGATTGTTGCCACCCCGGGTCGTCTGATCGACCACCTTGAGCGTGGCCGGATTGACCTGTCACGGGTAGAACTGCTGGTGCTGGATGAGGCTGACCGGATGCTGGACATGGGCTTTACTGATGCGGTTGATCAGATTGCCGCTGCCACACCAAAGAAGCGCCAGACCCTGCTGTTTACCGCCACCATGGATGATCCGATGGCCCGTCTGGCCGGCCGTCTGCTGAAGGAACCGTCACGGATCGCCATCTCCAGCCCACAGGCTAACCATGATTCCATTGAACAGCGGATGCACCTGACCGATAACCTGGGGCACAAACACAAGATGCTGCATCACCTGCTTGATGATCCGGCCATTACCCAGGCGATCATTTTCTCCGCCACCAAGCGGGATGCCGATACCTTGGCCCGTGATCTGTATGATCGTGGTCTCTCTGCCGCTGCCCTGCATGGCGACATGACCCAGGGGGCCCGTACCCGTACCCTGACCAACCTGCGTCGTGGTAAGGTTCGTTTCCTGGTGGCCACCGATGTGGCAGCCCGCGGCCTTGATATCAACGGCATCAGCCATGTGATCAACTTTGACCTGCCCCGCGCAGCAGAAGACTATGTCCACCGGATCGGCCGTACCGGTCGTGCCGGCGCCACCGGGGTTGCCATCTCTTTTGTCTCTCCTGCTGATGCGGTTTATCTGCAGCGGATTCAGCGCTATACCGGCCAGACCGTACAGATGCACACCATTCCCGGTCTTGAGCCGGTCAGCACCCTGCCGGTGCCGGGCCGTGGTGGTAACGGCGCAGGCAAGGGACGTCGTCCCTTTGCAGCTGGTGGTCAACGTCGCCAGGGAGCTGCTGCAGGTAAAGGCGGTGCTGCTGCCCCTAAATCAAAATCAGGCTATCAGCAACGGGGTCGCAGCCAACGCTAATCAGCCTGTTGTGATGTTGTAAACTAGAACGCCCTGACCGGATAATCCGGACAGGGCGTTTGTGTATTGAAGACTCTGTAAATTAACCTACTGCCGTTGTGAAGCTAAACGCCTTGTGAGCACCATGCCGACCATAACGATACATGAGGGCAGCCAGACCCACAACAGCTCTGATTTCAGCACGGCAACTCCTCTCGGTGATAAAAAACGTGAGACGCCGAAAGGCGAGACCTTAATGACTTGGACAGGAGCAAAAAAACGTGCATCAGACCAGGGCCACAGGAATGCAATGCCCAGTCCACCAGTGGTAAAGGCATCAAGAACACCATGGGAAACAGTCGCAAAAAAGAGGAAGAAAAACGTCCTTGAAGAAGTTGAGTTAAGCCATCTGGACATACCGGCGCCGATACAGGCGACAACGAAAGCAAATAACACTGAATGGCTGAAACCGCGATGGCCGAATGTAGCGGCATAGGGGATACCAAAGCGAAAAGCCACAACGTCAAGATCCGGTAGCACCGAGGCAATCGTACCGGCCAGTAACAGCCTTGTGGAGATGATGGTACGACCTGCGCCGTATGCCATGGCAAGTGGTAACACTGGATGTGTGATGATTGTTGGCATTTTTAAGCCACTCCTGGGGGGCGGGAGGGTTTAATGCACTGCTGACTTGGAAAAAATATTTAATACCAGTACGCCAGAAACAATAAGCAGGATACCGATAATGGCGGGTACGTCTAGTTTTTGCCCCATGTAGAGCCAGGCCACAAGAACAACTAATGCTGTTCCTGCACCTGACCAGATGGCATATGCCATCCCGACCGGGATTGTTTTCAAGGTGAGTGACAAGAAGTAGAATGCAGTGGCGTAGCCTATGACCACTATGCATGATGGCCAGAGCTTCGTAAACCCTTCGGATGACTTTAGCGCAGAGGTGGCGGCTACTTCACTGATAATTGCCACGACAAGGTAGATCCATTTTTGCATTAGCTTGGTCCTTTCCCCTTTAGGCCAACGTTCATTGAGACCCGCTCTTAATCCCCGAAACATATCCCGATATCCCGCGCTGTCAGCACGGGTCGCCATTGACATCGACCCTTTTCTGAATACCCAGCGCCTCGGCCAGCGGCACCAGGGCGATATCCGGCGACTTGAGCGCCACCATATGGTCAAACTTACCCTGTTCAATGGCTCGCACTGCTGCTGCACCAAAACGCAGGGAAAGCAACCGGTCAAAGGTGGTGGGGGAACCGCCCCGTTGCAGGTGTCCAAGCACCATTGAGCGGGAGTCCTTGCCGGTGCGCTTGCTGATCTCCTTGGCCACATAGTCGGCAATGCCGCCCAGCACCACATGTTGGCGACCGCCTTCCGCCTCTCCCTTGATGACCACATCGCCGCCCTTGGGCACGGCCCCCTCAGCCACTACTACAACTGCGTATCTGCGGCCGTTCAGTTCGTTTTCCATCAGTTTGTCGCAGACCTTTTCAAGATCAAAGGGGATTTCAGGGATCAGGATTACATCGGCATTACCGGAGATGCCGCTGTTCAGGGCAATGAAACCGGCAT
>NZ_JAOTRZ010000276.1 GCF_030247655.1 Trichlorobacter sp.
ACCCTGGACCTATCTGCATGCCATCAAGGATTACTATGACATGCCGGCCATTGTGGAGGATACGCCAGGGGCGCGGGCGGTGTTTAACATTGTCCCTTCCCTGGTGGAGCAGTTGCTGGACTACGCTGCTGGCACTGCGGTTGATCCGTTCCTGATCAAGGGGCAGATGAACCCGGCAGATATGTCGGAAGAAGACCGGATCTTCCTGCTGGAGAACTTCTTTTCTGCCAACCGACAGCGGATGATTGAGCCGCACCGCCGCTACCTTGAACTGCTTTACATGGCGGGTGAAGGCAAGCCCGGTGCCGTACGTGAACGGGTCAGGCACTTCAGTCATCAGGATCTGCAGGATCTGCAGGTCTGTTTCTTTCTGGCCTGGACCGGTGAGGCAGCCCGGCGTCGCTTTCCTGCCTTTCGAGAGCTGTTAGCCAAAGGTCAGGGCTACACGGCAGAGGACCGTGCCCTGTTGTTTGCCACCCAGCGCAAGCTGCTGAACGAAATTGTACCGCTCTACAGGCGGCTGCAGGCATCTGGACAGATTGAGCTATCCGTAACTCCTTACTTTCATCCGATTCTTCCGCTCCTGTGTGATACCCAGCTGGCACGTGAGGCGATGCCAAAGGTGACGCTGCCTCAGGAACGGTTCCGTCACCCTGAAGATGCCCGTGCCCAGATCTGTCATGGACTGCGCTATTTCCAGGAAGTGTTTGGTAGTACCCCACGGGGAATGTGGCCTTCCGAAGGGTCAGTCAGTGATGAAACGTTGCAGCTGATACGTGACTGCGGCCTGGAGTGGGTAGCAACCGACGAAGAGGTTTTGGGCCGCTCATTGGATGGCGGGCTGGGTCAGCACCATGAGCATCTCTACCACCCCTGGCGATTTGCCACTGCCAAAGGGGATCTGCGTATTTTCTTCCGTGATCACCAGCTTTCAGATCTGATCGGTTTTACTTACAGCCAGTGGGATGCTCGCCGGGCCGTGGCTGATTTTACCGGACGCCTGCGTCAGATCGGACGTCAGGTAGGTACAGACGGCAAGGTGATTCCGGTTGTCCTGGATGGTGAAAACGCCTGGGAGTTTTATCCTGACAATGCCTACGATTTCCTGTCAGGTGTCTACGCCGCTGTTGCCGAAGCTTCAGACCTGCAGCTGACCACTTGTAGCGAGGTGCTGGAAAAATCAAGCTTCGAAGGCCGCCTGCACCGGATTCATCCCGGCTCCTGGATTAATGCAAACTACGGCATCTGGATCGGCCATCCAGAAGAAAACCTGGCCTGGGATCTGGTGGCAGGTGCCAGACGGGCGATTGTTGAACATCATCCTGAAGCAGCCCGCCAGCTGGCCAGCGGTGGTATGGATGGTGACCAGGTGGCCCGCCTGCTCTGTACCTCGCTCTATGCTGCTGAAGGAAGCGACTGGTTCTGGTGGTTTGGTGATGATCACTTCTCACCCCACAGTGACCGGTTTGACCGCCTGTTCCGTCAGCATCTCACCAATATTTACACCATGCTGGGGATCAGCCCGCCCCGAGAACTGCTGGAGCCGATCAAGAAAAAGAGTCCGGCAGGTCTGGTGCGTGAGCCGGCCGGCTTCATTGAGCCGGATATCAACGGCCGGGTGGGGGATTACTTTGAATGGCTGGCTGCCGGGCTGTTTGACCTGACCCGTCAGGGCTCTGCCATGCACTCGTCTGATCGTCTGCTGCAAGGGTTCTACTGGGGCTATAACCGCGATTCGCTTTTCTTCAGGATTGACGGCATTCAGGAGCTTTCCCGTCTGCTCAAGGAAAATGATATCCTGGCCTTGCAGCTGATTGCAGACCGTGAATATCGCCTGCCGATGCAGCGCAGCATGGAAGAAGGACTGTTACTGGTCAGGGAGCTGGGCAGTTGGACTCCTACCAATAGCTGCTGCCGCTGGGCCATTGATCGGACCTGCGAGGTGGCACTGCCGCTGGAAGGGCTGCATCTGCTGCAAAAATCCAAACTTTTTGTCAGCGTTACCCTGACACGTAACAGTGAGGAGATCGGGCGTTGGCCATCGGATGCGCCGTTGATGCTGAATTATGAAGGGCCGGATCTGGAAGCCAACGACTGGCTGATTTGAAACGGTCTTTTTCCGCCCTGGCCCCGCCAATCTTCGGAGTGCCTTGTGCGGCGTACTCTATGGTACGCCTCCGCGCCACTCCTTGATTGACGAGACCATAACGAAAAATCCTCGTTTCCATACAAAGAAGGGTATGTCTATGTCTGAATTGCGTTGGGACCCATTAAAGCTGCACTGGGTGATTATTGCCACTGAACGGGGCCGCCGTCCGCGGGATTTTCAGGCAGAGCCTGAGCCGCTACCGATCACCTCCTGTCCGTTCTGCTATGGCAACGAAGACAAGACCCCGCCGGAGATCTTTGCCATCCGTCCCAGTGGTATGCCCAACACCCCCAACTGGAAGGTGCGGGTAATCCCCAACAAATATCCAGCCCTGCGGATTGAAGGTGAGCTGGAAAGCCGTGGTCATGGGCCTTATGATGTGATGAACGGTATTGGTGCCCATGAGGTGATTATTGAGACGCCGGACCACAAGAAATCCATGGCAGACCTTACTCCGGCAGAGCTGACCGATGTATTGATCGCCTGGCGGACCCGCCTGCTGGACCTGCGTCGGGATTTCCGTTTCCGCTACATGATCCTGTTCAAGAACCATGGCGCACGGGCCGGGGCCTCGCTGGCCCATTCCCACAGCCAGTTGATCGCGGTACCGATGCTGCCACCGGTGGCCACCACCGAACTGAAGGTCTGCCGCACCCACTATGCCAACAAGGAACGCTGCCTGTTCTGTGACCTGATCGCCTTTGAACTGGAACAGGGGGTGCGGGTGGTGCGGGAGTTTTCCAACTTTGTGACCCTGGCACCCTATGCTGCCAGCTTCCCCTTTGAGCTGCGGCTGTACCCCAAGCGGCACAGCCACGATTTTGCCCTGATGCATGATGCCCAACTGGCCGAGCTGGCCGTGGCCCTGAAGGATATGCTGATGCGGGTTAAACTGGTGCTGAAGGATGCCCCCTATAACTTTATTCTGCATACCTGCCCGCCAATGCACAAACGCCCGGGTAAGCCGGCCATGTGGACCTCACTTGAGTATGACTACCACTGGCATATTGAGCTGGTGCCGCGCCTGACCTCCATTGCCGGTTTTGAATGGGGCACCGGGTTTTTCATTAACCCCACCTCGCCGGAAGATGCAGCCCAGTTCCTGCGTGAGGCAGAGGTATAGTTGACATCACCCTGTCCACTTAAAATTACGCTTGAGCAGCTCTACGCCAACCGCTCCCAGCAACACCTGGCCAATGACCCGCTTTCTTTCTGTCATCGTTATAGAGATAC
>NZ_JAOTRZ010000277.1 GCF_030247655.1 Trichlorobacter sp.
ATGGAGGGATAGTCGTAGGATGCGCTGTTCAGTAACCATTCTCCAGATACCCGATACGCAGATGAAGGGCCATCTCCTTGTAGTCGGAGCGTTGTTGTTGTGCCTTGAAAGCGTAATGCCTCTGCTCCGGCATGTTCAGCCAGCCAGGCGACTTCTGCAGGTCTGGGGGCGATGGACATGGTAAAGGGGTAGAAGGAGGGGACGCCTTCGGTTGCATATTCAGTGATACTCCCCTCAAGGGTAAAGGGGGAACCGCCAAAACTGCCACTCATGCCGATCAGGTTGAAATTGCGCCCCTTCATCTCAAGGGTGCCTTTGATCTGCTTAAAGGTCGGTGTCTTTTCTCCATACTGGATACTGGCCTGATCAGCCGTTCCACTGATGTAAAGCGCATTGGCGTTATCACCGATACCAAAACGGGCCAGTTGGGAAATTCGTCCATTCAGGGTGCCGGTGGTCAGTTTAAAGACACCACCCCTGATCTTGTGCTCAATGAAGTCGGCAGCATCATCGTCAATGATCCCAAACGGGATGTAACTTTTGACTCGGGTATAGTCAAAGGATTCTGAAGCTGCCTTTACGGTGATCAGAGGATCATTACCGTTCAAGTCGCTAAGTTTTACCACTCCCTTGATATCAAAACCATCCAGGCTGAGCTGAAGCGTTGACATGTCAAGCAGGGCAGGAGTCCATTTCAGGTCAATGCCCAGTTGAAGCTGTTTAGGAGCAACCTTGCCGTGAAATACCTTGGGCCAGTTTACTACAGGATTACGGGCCTTCAGCAACCCTTTTGCCTGCAGGTTCTGCCAACGCCCCTTCAGCGCAAGGTTAAGGCTAAGTGTGCCGCCTGGAGATGGGAAGGGGACGTACTGTTCGATATAGGGCCAGAAACGGCCGTATTCAAGCTGGTTCAGCTCTAGTTTGGCGTCAAGATCCGCTTGATGCAGAAGCTCGCCACGCCTGGGAATTCTGATGGTGCCGGATGTGCTGATATTGCCGGGACTGCTCCCTTCAAGGGTGGCCCCTAGTTTAAATGTGCATTTTCTGCCTGGGATCAGCTTGTCAAGGCTCAGGTTGATACCGGATACAATCAGTCTTGTGCAGGTTTCCGAAGTTGCCTGATCATGCCAGAACAGCGTGCCGTTGCGGACACGGACTCCTTTCGCCCGCAAGCTATAACTGCCTTCTGACGGCTTGAGCAGGTCATCAATATTCAGGATGCCCTGTTCATCACGGCTGAGCGTAAGTCTGACGCCATCGATGACAATCTCACGCAGTTCGATTTTTTTCTTGATCAGAGGGAGCAGGGCAAGTCGAAAGGTTATTCGGTTGGCTGAAAGAAACTCCCGGCTGTTGTCCCGTTCCTTAACATAGAGATCCTTAAAGGTAAATTCAGGGCCAAGTACCCATGAAAACTTGCTGTCACCCAGACGTACCTGTCGGTTAAGCTGCTTTTGCACGAGAATGATCAGTTGGGCCTGATAGCTGTTCAGGTCAAGCAGGCGGGGCAACAGCAGTGACAGGCCCAGTGAAAATGTCCCGGCCAGTATCAGCAACAGGATAAGCAGTTTGATAAATTTTTGTCGTGGCATAATCTGCATAGCAAGAGAACCCGCTTAGCTCTCGTCTGTTTCTGGTTGCGAGGGAGAACTGTCTGGTTGGGGTACAATGATCCGTACCTGCAGGATAGCAGTACGGGTTACCTGTTCGCAGATCAGCCTGAAGCCGTTCCATTCGACGGCTTCCCCCTGGATTGGTAGATGACCCAACTCGTTTAGAACCAGACCGGCAACGGTTTCATAGAGTGGCGCCTCTTCCAGCTTGATGCCCAGCGGTTCCTGCAGGTCAAAAATTGAAGCAAGGCCATCTGCCAGCCAGCTGCCATCAGCCTGAAGCACCAGTTTGGCAGGCTCACCGGCGTCGTGCTCATCCTCGATTTCACCCACCAGCTCTTCCAGCAGGTCTTCAGTGGTAACCAGACCGGAGATGCCGCCGTATTCATCGACCACCAGTGCCATATGGTTGCGGGTACGCTGCATCTCTTTCAGAAGTTCATTTACTTTTTTGCCCTCTGGCACAAAGACCGGCGGTCTGATGATCTGTTCCAAATGCAGTTCTTCACCACGTACCAGTGCTCCCATAATGTCTTTGTCGTGCAGTACGCCAACAATCTCTTCAATATCGTTATGGTAGACCGGATAACGGGAATACTGGGCCTCCAGAATTATTCTGACCAGCTCCTCTCGGCTCATTTGCAGCTCAAGGGCCACCATCCGTGTGCGGGGGACCATTACTTCGCGAACGTAGGTATGGGTGAATTCAAAGACATTCCGTATATACTCGTGCTCTGTTTCGCTGAAGACGCCGGTTTCCTGGCCTTCCATAACCATGTGCTGCACCTCTTCGCGGGTGATGAAGGCGTCCTGTTCTCCTTTAAGTCCAATCAGGTTTTGCACTGCCTTGCTTGATGAGGTCAGGATCAGGACAACCGGAGAGGTTAGTCTTGCTATGATCTGCATTGGGCGAGCAAGTCTTAAGGCAACCTTGTCCGCGTACTGCAGGCCGATGGCTTTGGGAACAAGTTCTCCAATAATCAGTGAAACGTAGGAAACGACAACGACCACGGTCAGTGCTGCCAACGGTTCTGCAATTTTCTGCAAAACCGGCCAGGGTTGCAGTAGCAGGACAGGGCGCAGGTGTTCAATAGCAATAATGCCGCCAACGGTTGAGGCCGCAGATCCGGCAACGGTGACACCGATCTGGATTACTGCAAGTAAGGGGTGGGGATCTTTTTGGAACTGCTCGATAATTTCTGCCCGTTCATCTCCATCAGCAACCAGCTGGGCAATCCTGCCTTTGCGGATTGAGATAATGGCAAATTCTGCCATGGAGAAAAAACCGTTCAGGCCAATCAATAAGAGGATTACAATTAGTTCAAGGGTTACAGTATCCATAGCATTGCTATTCTCCTCTGGAATAGCCTGAATGTCAACCGACGGAGAGACTGTTTGCCGTCTGGTAACAAATAAAGCCCGCCGGTAGGCGGGCTTTATAGTAACGTTTGTACGGTGAAGTTTTATTAAGCTACAGCGGAAACCTTAACCTTCAGGGTTGCAGCAACTTCAGGGTGGATCTTGACCGGTACGCTGTATTCGCCCAGTTGCTTGATCGGCTCAGCCAGCACGATCTTCTTGCGGTCGATGTCAAAGCCGTTGTCTTTCAGGAAAGCTGCAATTTCCATGTTGGTAACCGAACCGAACAGCTTGCCTTCTTCGCCTGCCTGATGGGTCAGTTCAATGGACAGTGCCTCAATCTTGGCCACCAGATTCTTGGCAGCCTCAAGAGCCTTATTCTTCTTATAAGCCAGCTGACGCTTGGCG
>NZ_JAOTRZ010000278.1 GCF_030247655.1 Trichlorobacter sp.
GTTGCAGGTAACTATTCAGGGCTGCGTTCAGAATGCTCTTCAGTGAGTCACTGTTGTCTGAGGCAGAGGATTCTTCTATTGCATCCATACGTTGCATCGCCTGGGCTGGGGCATCCTCAGAGCTGCTGTTCCGGTTCCGGGACAAAGACTCACTCTCGTCAGACGTGGCAAGGGCTTCCGTCATTTCTGCAAGACTGACAACGCCGTCCTGATTGGTATCCATTTCATCAAAAACTGCGCTAACATCAGAACTGTCGGCAAACGACGTTTCGGAATCTGTTGAAGGCGGCATAACTTGCGGTGGTCCCTGCCCCCGCATACCCTGCCCCCGCATTTCCTGGCTGGCCTTCGCAATGGCAGCATCTGATTCCAGCCTGCTGATGGCACCATCACTATCACTGTCAAATTGGGCAAACATGGCGTCAGTATCGTCGCCGCCCCTGTTTTTGCCTGTTTTGGACAGCGTATCGAATTCATCCTTTGAAATACTGCTGTCACCGTTTATGTCGCCCTTTTTAAACCTCTCTTCCTGCATCTGTTGCAGCATGCTGCTGCTCATACTGCTGCCGATACTACCGACGCTGCTCATGATGAACCTCCTTATCCAAAAAAGTATAATCAACCTTGCTACCTGTTATCGTACTTATCGGAAGATGGTTCCGTGATATTCGTTAAGTGTGTCACCGTTTTTGTAAAGTTTTGTAAGGCTAATACCCATTACAAAACTTTACAGACGTCACCATGCAGACACGCTATAGTGACAACAGTTCAAACAAGGTAGGTGGTGCCATGGAAAACCGGATACTGGTGGTGGATGACGACCGGGATTTGTGTAGTCTGCTGCAAGAGTACCTGGCAGATGAAGGGTTCGATACAGAGGCAGTACATACCGGTGTGTCGGGTGCGGAGCTAGGCGTACAGGGAAGGTTTGCGCTGATTGTGCTGGATGTCATGTTGCCGGGATTCAACGGACTTGAGGTCTTACGCAGAATCAGGGCGCTGTCATCGGTGCCGGTGCTGATGCTGACTGCCCGTGGCGAGGAAGTTGACCGGATTGTAGGGCTTGAACTGGGCGCTGATGATTACCTGCCCAAGCCGTTCAACCCCCGCGAACTGGTGGCCAGGATCAGAGCCATTCAGAGGAGACAGACTGCAGCACAAAAACCGAATCTTCCCGCAGAGCCTGTGTTGTCCGTGTCTGTGGGTGATCTGATGCTTGATCCTGGCATGCGAACCGTTATGCAAGGTGAGCGTCAGGTGGCGCTGACCTCCCTCGAATTTTCTCTGTTGGAACAGCTGCTGACACAGGCTGGCCGGGTGATCAGCCGTGAAGAACTCTGCAGCCTTGCCTTGGGGAGACAACTCAGTTCCTTTGATCGCAGTATTGATGTCCATGTTAGCAGTCTGCGCCGCAAGCTGGGGCTGGCTAATGATGGCAGCGAACGGATCAAGAGCGTGCGTGGAGTCGGCTATATCTATCTCCGTCCGGCAGGTAGCATATGAAATCACTGTTCGTGAAGCTGTTCATCGCCTTCCTGCTTGCCATGCTGATTTCAGGAGCAGTTTTTTTCTCGTTTGCCTTCCGTATTAGGGGCTGGCTGCTGGAGCAGCGCTACCCTGAGATAACCCAGCAGCAGCATGACCGTCAGCTGCACCCAGGATTCCATCCGAAAGAACCACCACCCGGACGTGATCTGCTGCTGCCTCCGCCCATGCTTGTTGTTACCGGTATTCAGGCGTTGATCTTTCTTTTGGTAGGGGCCGGTATCTGTTATCTGTTGGCCTGGCGGATGA
Source organism: Trichlorobacter sp. (assembly GCF_030247655.1). Classification (GTDB taxonomy): domain Bacteria; phylum Desulfobacterota; class Desulfuromonadia; order Geobacterales; family Pseudopelobacteraceae; genus Trichlorobacter. The sequence continues at coordinate 1,795 of NZ_JAOTRZ010000278.1, forward strand.
GTGAACCGGTGCACAGATTACGCCAGACCGTACAACAGCTGGCAGGGGGTGATCTTTCAGCGCGAACAGGTATAGCCGAAGGAGACGGCGGTGACGAAATCAACGATCTGGGGCGCGATTTTGATCGGATGGCTGAACGGATTGAATCGCTGTTGACCTCCCAGAAACAACTGGTACGCGATATTTCCCACGAACTGCGATCTCCACTCGCTCGCCTGCAGGTTGCCCTGGGACTGGCCCGACGCAAGGCCACGTCAGATGTAGAGCCGGCACTGGACCGGATTGAGCAGGAAGCCGAGCGGTTAAACACCATGATTGGTGAACTACTGACCCTGAGTCTGCTGGACAGCGGTACCGCGTTAGACTCTGCCGAGCCGATTGATTTGGGAGAGTTGCTGGATCAGGTGGTGCAGGATGCTGCCTTTGAGGCAGCTGCTGGAGACAGGCAGGTTGTGCTGAGCGCAGAGACAGACAGCCAGGTGTCCGGCAATTGGGAGCTGTTGCGCAGGGCGGTAGAAAATGTGGTACGTAACGCATTGCGTTATACATCTGAACATGCCGCTGTAGAGGTACTACTTAAGCAGGAGCATGACTGCTTTGCGATTATCCGGGTCATGGATCATGGCCCGGGCGTACCGGAGATAATGCTGGATGAGATCTTCAAACCGTTCAGTCGTGTAGATGAGGCCCGAGACCGGCAGAGCGGCGGTGCTGGTATCGGCTTGGCCATTACTGCCCGTGCCGTAGCACTGCATGGCGGTTGCGTAACCGCCAGTAACCGTTCCGGCGGAGGACTTGCCGTGGAGATCAGGCTGCCGCTGTATGCAAAGCAGCCTGATTCTCCCGCCGTCCGGCCATTGGTTCTGAAAAAATCATGACCAAGCACGAGGAATGTAAACCTGCTGTATATGCACTGTCATCTCACCGTCCCTTTCCCCGCCCCCGCACCTTCTCCCCTAACTCATCAAACAGCGTGTAAAAGATTGGCACGTAAATCAATGTTAGAAAGGTAGAGACCATCAGTCCACCAATGGCCACCACTGCCAACGGAGAGAGCCGTTCCAGCCCGATAGCCCGTTCCAGGGCGATCGGCAGCATACCCACTGCCGTGCCGAAAGCGGTCATCAGGATCGGTCGGGTACGAACCTGTACGCTCTGCTTCAGAGCCTCCCGCAACGGCATACCCTGGCTGCGGGCCACCTCGATGAAGTCGATCAGCAAGATCGAGTTCTTGACCACAATCCCGGCCAGCAGGATCAGCCCCATGAAGGCCCCCATTGATTGGTGCTTGCCGGTGGCCAAAAGCGACCAGATGGCGCCGATAAGGGCCAGCGGGATAGCGGTCATGATGGTAAGCGGATGCAGGAATGAGTTGAAGGCTGGCACCAGTGAGAAGTAGAGCAGAATCATAGCAATGGTCAGGGCAGCCATCAGGGCACTGAACGACTCTTCTGCCTGTCTGGACTCACCTTCCTGGGTCATGGTGTAGCCCAGCGGCAGCACGAACCCCGCCAGTGCCGTTTTGACATTGTCCATAA
>NZ_JAOTRZ010000279.1 GCF_030247655.1 Trichlorobacter sp.
GGTTATTTCAATCCTTAATGTCTCGCAACTGCTCAGCTTCAGTCTGCCGGATATGGCCCGCGATGGCATGCCGTTTAACCAGATCACCGCCAGCATCGGGGTTAAAAACGGCATCCTGACAACCCAGGACTTTTTCATCGACAGCAACGTCATGCATGTCACCACCGTTGGCACCATCGACATTGTCAAAGAGACACTGGATATGCTGATCGGGGTACAGCCGCTGCAAACCGTTGACCGGATTGTCAGCAGAGTCCCGGTGGTCGGCTGGATACTCTCGGGAGGTGACGGCAGCCTGATCACCACCTACTTTGAAGCCAAAGGCAGCTGGGAAAACCCTGAAGTCACAGCCATCCCGGTAAAGACGATGGCAAAGGGCACCCTGGATATATTCAGACGGGTCTTTGAACTGCCGGTTCGACTCTTCACCGACAGTGGCGAGGTTATTTTAGGTAATCAAAAAGAACGGCCCAAGGCCGGGGAAGCACCAACTCAGTAGATCTGATAATTGGCAGGATCAGAGAAGAGTTGTTTCAAAAGCAGGTTGTTGAGATGGTGACCGGTCTTATGGGCTTCCACCTTGCCCAGAATCCGGTAGCCACTGGTATAGAGATCGCCGATCAGGTCCAGAATCTTGTGGTTGACCAGCTCTTTACGGTAACGCAGTCCCTGCGGGTTCAGCACCTCGTCCTCCCCCACCACCACCGCATTATCCAGAGAGCCGCCTTTGGCCAAGCCCATTTTCTTGATCGCCTCAATCTCCTCCAGCATGGTGAAGGTACGGGAATTAAGGATTGAGAAGGCATTTTCCACATCAGAGACACGACGGCGCTGCAGACCAACCGGCTGGCGGAATTCAATCGTCATGGTGATATCCAGCGTGTTCAGCGGTTTAAGCTTTACCCAAGCATCACCGTGGCTCGCTTCCACATTTTTAAGCACCTTCAGGTAGATCTGTTCTTCAGGAAACTCATAGACCCCGGCCTTCCACATCCCTTGATAAAATTCCCAGGCAGAACCGTCCAAAATCGGTACTTCCGGCCCGTCAATATAAACAAGGCAATTGGTAACACCGGCGTAGTAGAAGGCCGCCATCAGGTGCTCAATGGTGGAAACCGCAGCACCATCCTTGGCGATCAGGGTTGAAAGACGGGTATCGGCAACCTGATCAAAACGGGCCGGAATCTGCACACCGTTGAGCACGAAGACAATCCCCTGTTCACGGCGGGGAAGAAATTCCAGATTGACCGGATGACCTGAATGCAGGCCGATGCCGGAGAGCTTGAAGATACGGTTAATGGTGGTCTGTCGTTTGATCATGGCTGAGTTATCTCATGATTTATGGTTTGCGTCAACCAGCTGTTTTTTCAGCGCTTCATGCTCTTTATGCAGGCTATCATACTTTTGCTCCAGCCCTTTTAACTGATCAAAGAGACAGGCAATGGCGGTGGCTGATGGATCAGGCATCTTGCCATGTTCAAGATCAGGTCGTCCTTCCTTTGCCGCTTCAGGTGCCAGCACAATCTTGCCGGGAATCCCCACCACGGTAGCATTGGGCGGCACCTCTTTTACCACCACTGAATTGGAGCCGATTTTGGCACCACGTCCCACGGTAAACGGTCCCAGCACTTTGGCGCCAGAGCCGATCACCACCCTGTCTTCCAGAGTAGGGTGACGCTTGACCTTATCCCAGGTTACTCCGCCCAACGTAACTCCATGGTAGATGGTGACATCATCGCCGATCTCGGCTGTCTCGCCGATTACCACCCCCATGCCGTGGTCGATGAAAAACCGTTTGCCAATCTTTGCGCCAGGGTGGATCTCTATCCCGGTTACAAAGCGGGAAAACTGGGAGACAAAGCGTCCCAAAAAAAACAGTTCCTGTCGCCAGAACCAGTGGGCAATCCGATGCAGCCAGACCGCATGTAAACCAGGATAGCATACCAGTACCTCAAGCGTGCTACGGGCTGCCGGGTCACGGTCAAAGACCGAGTTAATGTCATCACGCATCTGATTGAACATGAAGCCCCCTTATTCAGTGCAGCTACAGTTTCAGGCTACCATACAGGACAAAATGAGTCAACTTTGATACTACCAACTTAGCACTCGACAAAAACCGCTGTTTTGCATACTATGCCGAAGATTTTGTATACACTATCGGACAACGTTCCGAACCTTCTATCGAAAGGAGTTTTACGCATGTCAACCAAACCGTTCGTGTATCAGGAGCCGTTCCCGCTTGGCAAAGATGAGACCAACTACTACAAGATTGAGGGTTCGGAGAAGTATGTCTCCGTGGCAGAGTTTGATGGTAAGCCGGTGGTCAAGGTTGATCCTGAGGCACTGACCGTCCTGGCCAACCAGGCCATGAAGGACCTTTCCTTCCTGCTGCGCCCCAGCCATAATGAGCAGGTCGCCAAGATTCTGGCTGATCCCGAGGCATCCCAGAACGACAAAGGTGTTGCGCTGGCCTTCCTGCGTAACGCCATGGTATCAGCCAAATTTGAGCTACCTCTGTGCCAGGACACCGGTACTGCGACCATCGTAGCCAAAAAGGGTCAGCAGATCTGGACCGGTGGCAACGATGAGGAGTTTATTTCCAAGGGTGTCTACAAGACCTACACCGAAGAGAACCTGCGTTACTCACAGACGGTTGCTCTTAATATGTATGATGAAGTCAACACCGGCACCAACCTGCCGGCTCAGATCGACATCATGGCCACCAGCGGTGACTACTACAAGTTCCTGTTCATGGCCAAAGGTGGTGGTTCAGCCAACAAGACCATGCTGTATCAGGAAACCAAAGCCCTGCTGACTCCTGAGAAGCTGGAGAAGTACCTGATTGAGAAGATGAAGTATCTGGGCACTGCAGCCTGCCCTCCTTACCATATCGCCTTCGTCATCGGCGGCACCTCTGCTGATGCCTGCATGAAGACCGTTAAGCTGGCCACTGCCCGCGATATCGATGGCCTGCCCACCGAGGGCAATGCCTATGGTCAGGCATTCCGTGACGTAGAACTGGAAGCAAGGCTGCTGACCGCTGCCCAGAAGCTGGGAATCGGCGCACAGTTCGGCGGCAAGTACTTTGCCCATGACGTCCGTGTAATCCGTCTGCCCCGCCACGGTGCTTCCTGCCCGGTCGGCATGGCGGTATCCTGCTCCGCAGACCGTAACCTGAAGGCAAAGATCACCAAGGACGGCCCGTTTATTGAGCAGCTGGACCGCGATCCGGGCCGCCTGCTGCCTGAGCAGTACCGGATGGCGAAGCATGAGCACGGTCACAAGGTTGACCTCTCCAAGCCTCCGGCAGAAACCCTGAAGGAGCTGTCC
>NZ_JAOTRZ010000280.1 GCF_030247655.1 Trichlorobacter sp.
ACCTTGTAGGCCATTTTATGCAACACCCAGTGCCAGCCCTGTGTTTATCAAGCTTTGCGCATGATCACCAGACTGCGTTGACCCATTTTCCATGGTAGACGGTAACTGACGGTTGGTTCGAGCCGTAATCCTGACGCACCAAGAGACTCCTGCAGACAATGAGCATCTTGTTCACCGTCAGCTCCGCGCATCGAGATCAGTCTTCCTGTCACTGCCATCAAAGGAGTGGCCAACTGGACAAAAAGAGCCAGGCTACTGAAGGCCCGCGACGTTACCAGATCAAATTCAGCAGCCCGATCAGTGGCCAGCACCTCAACCCGCCCATGGAGCGGTTCAAGATTTGTCAGCTTAAGCAGCCTGCTTATATGTTTCTGAAAGCTGATCTTTTTCCCAACAGCATCAATCGAGCTAATCAGGCAATCCGGCCTGACAATGGCAAGCACAAGAGCTGGAAAGCCGGCTCCCGAACCGATATCCAGTATCCGGTCACCAGGTCTGAGCTCAGGAACAAGATGCAGGGAATCAATCAGGTGCTTGATGGTCATCTCATCACGTCCCGTGATAGCCGTCAGATTGATCTTCTTGTTCCAGCGCAGCAGCTCCTGCAATACCAGATCACAGGCATTATACTGTTGCTCTGTTAGCTCAAGATGCAGCCCATCAACAGCCTTATTCAGCAGTTCGCGGTTCACTCTGCTGGTCTCCTCGGCCTTTCAGCATCACCGAAATAATGGCAATAGCAGCAGGAGTAACCCCCTGAATGCGAGCTGCCTGCCCCAGTGTATCAGGCCTGAACCGCTCCAGCTTTTCACGCACCTCCGAGGTCAGACCAGGAATCTCACTATAATTAAGTTCAGCAGGTATTCTCGCCTCTTCCTGCTTTCGCATCCGCTCAATCTGCTCTAGTTGGCGCTCAATGTAGCCTTGATACTTAACCTGTATCTCAACCTGCTCCCGCACGGCAGCGGGCAGCCCTGCAACCTGCTGGTCAATTTCCTGCAACTGCTGGTAGCCGATTTCGGGCCTGCGCAGTAGTTGCTCAAAGCTGGTACCTTTCTGAAGATCCCCGCAGCCGTGTCGCTCGCACCAGCTCTTTTCTTCCGGGCTCAGATTTAAACGTGTGGCGCGTACTCGCTCCAGTTCTTCCCGAATGTGCTCTCGTTTGCGACAGAAACCAGCATACGTTGTCTCGTCAACCAGCCCGATTGAATGGCCGATCTCCCGCAGTCTGATATCAGCGTTATCCTCACGCAGCAGCAGACGGTATTCAGCCCGCGAGGTAAACATCCGGTACGGCTCTTTGGTGCCCAGCGTAACAAGATCATCAACCATGACCCCAATGTATGACTCATGCCTGCCCAGCATAATCGGCTGCTTGCCCTGCACCTTCAGGGCAGCATTGATGCCCGCCAGAATCCCCTGACCGGCAGCCTCTTCATAGCCGGAAGTGCCGTTAATCTGCCCGGCATGGAACAGATTTTTAATCAACTTGGTTTCAAGAGTGGCATGCAACTGCACGGGATTGACGTAATCATACTCGATACCGTAGGCAGGTCGCATGATCTCCACCTGCTCAAGCCCAACCATGGATCGGTAAAAGGCGATCTGGATATCGATTGGCAGCGAGGTGGACATGCCGCTGGGATAATACTCCACCGTATCCAGCCCTTCTGGCTCAATAAAGGTCTGATGACGATCTTTATCCGGAAAGCGCACCACCTTGTCTTCAATCGAGGGGCAGTAGCGCGGTCCAATCCCTTCAATTACCCCGGCATAAAGCGGTGAACGATCCAGGCCACTGCGGATGATCTCATGGGTCCGCTGATTGGTGTAGGCGATATAGCATGGCACCTGCGGCGTAGTGATCCGCTCCGTGCTGAAGGAGAACGGCACCGGCGGATCATCGCTGTATTGCGCCTCAAGTTTACCAAAATCAATGGTTCTGCCATCAAGGCGTGCCGGCGTACCGGTCTTGAGTCGCCCCACCTCAAACCCCAGCGCCTTCAGTTGGTCCGAAAGACCAAGCGAAGGCAAATCCCCTGCCCTGCCACCTGAGTAATTGATCAGGCCGATATGGATCAAGCCCCGCATAAAAGTACCGGTTGTCAACACAACCGTCTTTCCAAGAAAGCGGATGCCACTGCGGGTATCAACACCGCGCAGCTCCTCACCCTCAAGATACAACGCCGTGACCTCACCCTGTTTAACATGCAGGTTCGCTTGCTGTTCAAGCACCTGCTTCATTCGCAAACGATAGAGCTGCTTGTCGGCCTGGGCACGCCCTGCACGCACAGCCGGCCCCTTTCGCGTATTCAACACACGAAACTGTATGCCGGTGGCATCAATATTTTTTGCCATCTCGCCACCAAGCGCATCAATCTCCCGCACCAGATGCCCTTTAGCCAGCCCGCCAATCGAAGGATTACAGGACATCACCGCCATACCATCAAGGCTCATGTTCAGCAGCAACGTCAGGCAGCCCATCCTTGCGGCAGCCAATGCAGCCTCACATCCGGCATGGCCGGCTCCCACTACAATCACATCGTATTTGGTTTCATAGCTATGCATCATGACCACCATGTTCCACGTGAAACATCATTACTTGCCAATACAAAACGAAGAAAAAATCACATCAAGAAGATCGTCAGTGGATGTCTCACCGGTAATTTCTCCCAAAGCAGAAAGAGCCGATCGTATATCCAAAGCCAACAGCTCCGGCGGCAGATCAAGCAACAGATTATCAGCAAAGGCCTGAAGAGATTGTTGGGCACGAACAAGAACATCTCGATGGCGAATATTTGAGATTACAGCGCAGTCATCGGATGAAAGAGCCGAAGAATGTACAAAATGATCGTGAATCTGTGCGGCAAGCTGTTCAATACCTGCCCTACTCTTGGCGGACACCCGGCAAACACCCAAGGGAGTTCTGATGGCTGACAGATCGAGCTGCTGGGGCAGATCCGCTTTGGTCACCACCAGTAGATACTGAAGCGCACCAAGCGACATCACTAGGTCAGTCAATTCATCGGACAACGGGACAGTACCATCAACAAGCAAGAGCAGCAGATCTGCCTCAGACACCTTCTCCAGCGCCCTGCGGACACCTTCCTGCTCGACACAATCGGCGTGATGAGCACGAATACCGGCTGCATCGATAACCTTGACCGGCAACCCCTGTAGGGAAACGGTCTCCTCAATCAGATCACGGGTGGTTCCAGGCAATGCCGACACAATTGCCCGATCAGTCCCTGACAGTGCATTCAACAAACTGGATTTACCGGCATTGGGAAGACCCAGCAT
>NZ_JAOTRZ010000281.1 GCF_030247655.1 Trichlorobacter sp.
GTTGAGGTGGTGGATGCCCATAACGGGTTTGAGGTGATTACCGCCCGCATCCGCACCACCAAGCTCTCATCACTGCTTTGGCTGGTGGGTTTTGTCACTTTTTTTCTCAGTTCAGTACTGGACAATCTGACCACCACTATTGTGATGATTTCTTTGATGAAGAAGCTGCTGGATGACCACGATGACCGGCTGTTCTTTGCCGGCATGATCGTGATTGCCGCCAATGCCGGTGGTGCCTGGACCCCGATCGGCGATGTTACGACTACCATGCTCTGGATCGGTGGTCAGATCACCACCCTGGCGATTATGAAAGGGCTGTTCATTGCATCCATCTTTAACCTGTTGGTGCCGCTGATCGTTACCAGTATTTTCTTGAAAGGGCGTGAGGTCGTCTCACCGCAACGTGCAGAGGACAACGGCCTGCTGCAAACCACGTCTTTTGAGCGTAACCTGATGTTTTGTATGGGGATCGGCATCCTGATTTCTGTGCCGGTTTTTAAGACCGTAACCCACCTGCCACCTTTTATGGGGATTCTGTTTGGCCTGGGTATTCTCTGGTTGGTGGGAGAGTTGATCCATCGCAGCAAGGATGATGATGAAAAACATCATCTGACCTTGGTCAGCGCCCTGATGCGGATTGACTTGAGTTCAATAGTTTTCTTTATCGGTATCCTGCTGGCAGTGGCCACCCTGGAACATACCCATATTCTTGGTGCGCTGGCCAAATGGCTTGATCAAACTGTGGGACGACAGGATGTGATTGTTGCGATCATCGGTCTGGTCAGCTCTATTGTGGATAACGTGCCGCTGGTTGCGGCATCCATGGGGATGTATAGCCTGACTCAGTATCCGCAGGACAGTTTTTTGTGGGAGTTTATGGCCTACTGTGCCGGTACTGGTGGCTCAATCCTGATCATCGGTTCTGCAGCCGGCGTGGCTGCCATGGGTCTGGAGAAGATTAATTTTTTCTGGTATGTCAAGCGGATCAGTGGACTGGCTTTGATCGGGTATTTTTCTGGAATTGCGGCCTATATTGTGCAGTGCAAGTTACTGCATTAAATCTTGTCATTACTGTTTAGGGTAAGTTGATAAAGAGGTATGTATCTATGTCTATCAATTTTACCCTCGCCTGTGCGCTTCTTGCAAAACTGCTGAGGAGGCCGTCTACTGCGTTGTAAAGGTAGCAATTCCTTTGCCTGGCTGGGGTGTTATGTATCAGACGCCTCGCTCCGTGCGCCGTGTCCCCAGTCTTCCCCATGGCATTTTCAATAGTCTCATGTTTAAGCAGCTATATTTTATCTTTGTAACCCTCTTTAATGGTTCTTGCCGACCAACTGTTTTCAGTTTTACTTCATTTACCTTGATTTTTCAGAATCAGATACAAAGTGTTTAAATACACTGTTTTATTTGTTGGTAAAAATAATACAAGTGATATTGAGTTGTTATGCTTGCTTTGGCTGATATTTAATTGTTGTTTGTTACAATAAATATTTTTATCTTGCATTTATTCAAAATAATGTTTTAAATACGCTCATAAATAACTGTGATTTGATAGACTGCTTTGTGTTGATCTCTTTATTTTTTATTAATATCAGTATGTTGTGTTTTTTATAAAATATGTTTTGCGAAATACAGTGATTTAAAATTGGGAATACGCATGACTAACAGGGCAAAGACATTTGGGAATAAACGGCAATTGGCAGTGATCATCACTGTTGCCACATTCTTTTTTGTCTTTCTTGGCATGCGTATTCCGTATATCAAAGGAGACTTTCACAAACCTAAGCAGCGTCCTCGCGCAGTTGCTGAAAATATTTTAAAGGCCAAAGAAACAGCTGCTCAGCAAAATTTGAAGAAACACCATGCAGATGGTGCTGTAATCATTAACTTTCCTTTTCAAGATGCTAATCCCGAAGTAGCTGTTAAAGTAAAACCCGTTGTAACGCAGCTATTCTACACACCCAAACCTACATCCAAACAATCCCCCCCACGAGCTCCACCACTCTATTTTATCTAGTTGTTCCCCGGTTCTGATCTGATTTGAATCCAGATGGTCGTCGGCACTTTTGTGTCATCAGCTGGCAGTTACACATGCATGGCTTTGGGGTTCGTGCATTTTGCTTCTGTTTTAAGCGCCCAATATTATTTGTTTTAACTAGCCGTACACAGGGGGAGTCCTATGAAGGAATCCAGAAATGGTTCTCTTTTATCGATTGACAAGGCCTTGGGACTTTTTGAGCTGATTGCCATTTCTGAAGAGCCACAAACTTCAGCTTCATTGGCACGTCAAATCGGCTTAAGCCCAGCCAAAACTATGGGATTATTGAATCTTTTGACTGAAAAAGGATTTGTTGAGCAAAACAAAAGCCTTGGGCAGTACATGATTGGTGTGCATGGCATTCGGCTTTCGCAATCAATTGTAAACAACCTGAGTATTCTTAAATATGCCAAGCCGGTTATGCAAAGTCTTGAGAAAGAGCATGACGAGGCAATTTACGTCGCTATCCTGAAAGAGACCGATGTTGTGTTTCTCGATATGGTTGATACGGAACAGAGTATCAGGGCAACCCCTCTCATCGGTCAAAGTTTTCCGTTTTTCACCAATGCTGCAGGAAAGGTAATCATGGCATTTGAGCCGCGTGACTACCTGCAACGATATCTTGCACGGCTTGGCCGAAAAAGGCCGGAAGTAAATGTAGAGCATTTCCAGAATGAACTTCTCTCAATTAGAAATAAAGGTGTTGCTGTTGATATTGGTGGATTAGGGGAAAATGTCACCAGTGTTGCGGTTGCGGTAAAGGATTATGCGGGGAAGGTTGTGGGGGCACTGACGCTTATTGCTCCCTCCTTCAGGGTACTCGGTGAACGATTAGAAAAAGAGATTATTCCTTCCATGATTGAAAACGCACAAATGCTTTCAAGTCAATATGGATATGCAGCGATTGGAGTTTGATATCGGGTGAACCATTTCACCGGAAAGGGGGCATGTAAGAATTCAAAATCAGGGTGTTAAGTGTTTTACTGGTACTACTAAATGAAAGGAGTAATTATTATGGCGGAACAAACGTACAACTGGTCAGCGATAGCTAAAAATCCCAAGTTTATCGAACTGCACCACAAGAAAACAGCCTTCCTTTTCGGCTGGTGGATCTTCTCGACGATCTACTATTTTCTGCTTCCTGTCGGGGCAGCCTATGCACCGGGTCTGTTCAAGATCCAGATCCTGGGCAGAATCAATTTTGGTTACCTGTTTGCCTTGTCGCAGTTTTTTGTGTCCTGGGGTCTGGCAATATAC
>NZ_JAOTRZ010000005.1 GCF_030247655.1 Trichlorobacter sp.
GAAGAGACCTCGGTTCTGCTGAATAATATTCGGGACGAATTCAACCCGGTGCCTCGCAAGGCTGGCAAGTCGAAAAAGGGGACGAAAAGCAAAAGCAAAATCAAGAGCAAGAGCAAGAAAAGCAGTACAAAGTCCAGCAAGGCAAAGACACCAGCCAAAAAAAAGTCTCACTAATAGACCGTCGGCGGCCAGTACCTTCTGGCCGCCTTTTTTAGCAGCTGGCAGTACCTACCCATACAGACTCGAGCCGTGACCATGCCTTCATCATCACTGCCGGAATATTTCCCCTTTACGATTCAGCTGACTGGCCGCGCACAGGAACAGTTTGGTGCAGAGGCGTTGCTTTCTCGTCATGGCAGCAGCTACCCTCCCATTCTGTTCTACCGTCGACTGGCTTCCAATATGGCCAGGAGTTCTGCTGTTTCTGTTGCCGCAACCGCAGCACAGCTTAATCTATACGCCTCGCTTTTACGTATCTACCGCCATCTGGTGGATGAGGTGGCTAGGGGGGGGCAGCGGAGCCTGCTGGCTGAAGCGCTGCAGCAGGCTGGATTTGAGCCTGACGGCAAGCAGGTCAGGCTTGCGTTTGATGTCTTTAAAAACCTGTTTCCGGCGGGTTGTGATCTGGCCGTACTGGGAGAGGAGCAACGCGAATATCTGCTGCTGCGTGAGCTGCTGCTGCTTAATCTGGCTGCCCATAACCGGGCCGTTGATCCGTTTCGGGTGCTGCTGGATGATCAGGAGTTGGCGAACAGTACCCGGTATCGTCAGGTGGTTGCCGGGATTGAGCGGGTGCTTGCCAAAGGTCCTGTGGTGCCTGGTATCGGGATGACGCTGGTTGAAGCGTTACATGCGCCGCTTGCAGCAGCTCCGGATTCGCTGGCAGGACAGCTTGGCTATATACGTGAACAGTGGGCAGAAGCATTGCCGCCGGAACTGCTGGAAGAGCTGTTGACCGCCTTTGATATTCTGGATGAGGAACAGCGCCAATGGTCTGATGGCGGTAGCGGCCCTGCTGAAGTACTCCATTTTGGCCTGCCGGGTATTGCTGGTGCAAATGTCGCTTCCGGGGGGGGGGCTGGAAGTATCTACCATGGCGCCGGTCACCATGCCGGTTATGATCAGCCGGAGTATGAAGCCTTTTCTGCCGATGCCGACTGGATGTCAAACGTGGTGATGATGGCCAAGATGACCCATGTCTGGCTGGATCAGCTCTCTAGGACCTACGCTCGTCCCGTTACCCGCCTGGATCAGGTGCCGGATGCCGAGCTTGACCGTCTGGCGGCCTGGGGCTTTACCGGCCTCTGGCTGATCGGCCTCTGGGAACGCTCGTCCGCCTCACAACGGATCAAGCAGTTGTGCGGCAATCCAGAGGCCCATGCCTCGGCCTACTCGTTGTATGACTATACCATCGCAGCAGACCTGGGCGGTGAGCCTGCTTTTCTGAATCTGAAACAGCGGGCCTGGCAGCGTGGTATTCGACTTGCCAGCGACATGGTCCCCAATCATACCGGCCTCTTTTCCCGCTGGGTGCTGGAACATCCCGACTGGTTTGTCCAGACTGACTATGCCCCGTTTCCCACCTACCAGTTTAACGGCGAAGACCTTTCCCCTGATCCGTCTGTCACACTTCAGGTGGAGGATGGTTACTGGAACAAACAGGATGCGGCGGTGGTCTTCAGGATGATCGACCGCCGTGATGGTTGTACCCGCTACATCTACCATGGTAATGACGGCACCAGTATCCCCTGGAATGACACGGCCCAGCTGAACTACCTGATCCCGCAGGTGCGGGAGACCGTCATCCAGACTATCCTGCATGTGGCCCGGCTGACCCCGATCATTCGCTTTGATGCGGCCATGACCCTGGCCAAGAAGCATTACCAGCGGCTCTGGTATCCGCAACGCGGTCTTGGTGGCGGTATCCCTTCACGGGCTGAACATGCCATGGGGCGGGATGAGTTTGATGCTGTCTTTCCGGTGGAGTTCTGGCGTGAAGTGGTGGACCGGATGGCGCAAGAGGCGCCGGATACCCTGCTGCTGGCCGAGGCGTTCTGGATGATGGAAGGCTACTTTGTTCGTACCCTGGGGATGCACCGGGTCTACAACTCTGCCTTCATGAATATGCTCAAGCAGGAAGAGAACGCCAAGTACCGCCAGACCATCAAAAATGTGCTGGAGTTTAATCCTGAGATATTGAAGCGGTTCGTCAATTTCATGAACAACCCTGATGAGAAAACGGCGGTGGAGCAGTTTGGTGCCCAAGGCAAATACTTTGGGGCCTGCGTGCTGCTTTCAACCATGCCGGGTCTGCCGATGTTCGGGCATGGCCAAATTGAGGGATTCCATGAAAAGTACGGCATGGAGTACCGTAAGGCCTATTGGAATGAGGCGGTTGACCAGGGTTTGGTAAAAGGACATGAGCTTTGGATCTTCCCGCTGTTGAAGCGGCGCAAGCTCTTTTCCGGATCCGAGAATTTTGCCCTGTATGATTTTTACTGCCATGATGGCAGTGTTGATGAAAACGTCTTTGCCTACAGTAACCGTTTGGGCGAACAGCGTGCGTTGGTGCTGTACAACAACCGCTATGGTGCAACATCAGGCTGGATCAGGATGGCCACGCCGGTTGCGATAACGGGGAGTGGCGATACAACGGAATTCTACTCCGGTTCCCTGGGGCAGGCCTTGGGAGTACCCGATGATCCTCGCTGTTTTCTTGCCTTTCGAGAGATATCCAGCCAACATGAATACCTGCGTAATGCTGCTGAAATCTGTCAGCATGGGATGTATGCAGAACTTTCAGAGTACGAGTTTCATGTCTTTCTCGATTTCAGAATCCTTGAGGATACACCGGATACACCTTGGGCGGCGTTGTGCGGGTATCTGGCAGGCAGGGGGGTTGCATCACTTGAGGACGAGCGGATTCAGTTGCTCAACCAGCCGTTGATTGGTGCCTTTGGTGAGTGCCTGCAGACACTGCAACAGTCCCGTCTGCTGGAGACGGCGTTACAGAACTACTGTGCAGAGCTGCCACCGGTTGCCACCTCTGAAATAGATCAGCAGGGTCTGATGGTCAGTCTTGCAGCGGCTCACCAGCCGGATGTTTCTGCCAAGTCCTTACGACTGTTGCGCAGGAGCGGCGTGAGCAAGAAACTGCTGCGACTTGATCAGAAGAACCGTCGCCAGGCACTGGCAATACTCATGACCCGCTTCCTGGCGCTGCCGTTGAGTGATGATGCCTTGCGGGAATATGGCCTTGGCCGGCCACTGGCGGCCTTTGTGGCAGGTGATGATATCATTGGATTTCAGGCTCTGGCATGGATAGCTGAACTGTGCGGTGCTGCCGGGCTTGCCTGGGATGTCTGGTCGTCTGCATTACCTGCAGAACGGCTGGTGCAGCTGTTTAACAGTCCTTTGCTGGTTCAATTTTTAATGGTTCATGATGACGGCGGTACGCTCTGGTTTAACAAGGAACGGTTTGAAGAGCTGATCATCTGGCTGGCTCTTCAGGCTGCTTTTGAACAGGCGCAGGGCCAGGATCAGGTGGTGGTTCCGATGACAGAACTGACGGCACTGGCTGCAGCAGCAGGGTATCGTGTCAGATCGTTGCTGAAACTTGCAGAAGGGATTGGGGAGGGAGAGGCGTGATGCGACAACGGTTTTTTCTGCTGTTTTGTGTCTTGCTGATGGCTGGCATTATACCTGCCTATGCCGATGAACCTGCCAAATCCCAACAGACACCGACCTCTGAACGGACTCTCAAGGAATATCTTTTTGGCAGTAAAGAGCTTGGTTGGGCAGATCTTGACTGGGAGACAGATCTTTACTATTCAAACGTTTCGCTGAATATTCCGCTGGATGGATCACCTATCCCCACTGTTGCAGATCAGGGTGAGCTCGAGATCTACAGCAGGTTATGGCTTCACTCGCTGGTCCCTCGCTTTATGTTGGTTGAGGCTTCTGTTATGCCGCTTCCCTTGGCAGGAGTTGCCTTGAAGGAGTATGCAAAGGACTTTTATAACGCAGCAGATATTGGAAAAAACCAAAATGTTATTCAGTGGTTGACGGCTGGTTTTGAGGAGCCGTATGCATTTTCAGTCTTTTTGGGTGATATGGTTAAATTCAGTAAGCCGGGCGAGGAGCGGCTTTCATCGAATAAAGGGTATATGGGCTATCTCTTCAGTTATTCGAACCAACATATTCGTAATAACGTCCTGATTCCTGATCATTCGCTTGAAGCAGAGTGGAAGATGAAGGGGGAGCGTAACTTTAAGGATGAAAAGCTTTCCTGGAGTTTTCGGCTTGGCGCCAAGATGCATGAAAATCCGAACATTGCAAACACCTTCTATGTCGGATTCAGAAGAAGTAACCTTGATTTCAGGGTAAACCCGTTTGAATTTCTGCGTAACAGCAGCTTTGATGTCCGCTGGGATATCGGTGCCAAGCAGGGGGATTTGCTGCGTCAGGAATATGTATTGGGTAAAAAATTTCCGATCAAGTCGTGGGGGGTCGCACTCAAGCTTGATGTTGGTCTGATCTGGGAAGATCCTTCCCGTTACAGCGGTGCCTTGCGGGACATTGATGCGCCGAATTTTACTGTTGTCTTGCGTCCCAATATTCAATTTTAATCCATGCGCCTTCCTGAAACCTCAACACTCATTGCTGTCGCCCTTTCCGGTGGGGTTGATTCTGCGGTTGCGGCGGCCCTGCTGCAACAACAGGGACATCGGCTGGTGGGGATCACCATGAATCTCTTGCCTGATGCAGCAGCGAACAATGCGGCTGAGCAGGTGGCTGAACATCTGCAGATTCCCCTCCATCGGATAGATCTGACGGACGCTTTTGAACAACAGGTAATTGCTCCCTTTGTGACCAGCTACCGTAACGGTGAAACCCCTAATCCCTGTGTGCGTTGCAATCGTCTGGTCAAATTTGGTCTGCTGCTGGACCATGCCCATCAGCTGGGGGCTGGCGCGTTGGCAACCGGCCACTATGCCCGTGTGCTGCGGGATGCTGATGGCAGGGCCCATCTGCATGCTGCAGCTGATCGTCGCAAAGACCAATCCTATTTTCTGGCCACTATCGGTCAAGAGGCGCTGCAGCAGACTCTGTTCCCGTTAGGAGGAATGTCCGGCAAGGATCAGGTGCGTCAGCTGGCCCATGAGTTTGGATTGCCGGTGGCAGCTGCAAAGGATAGCCAGGATGTCTGTTTTTTACCGGACAGCGGATACACCGAATTTTTGGAGAAACGTTCGTCCGTCTCTGCGGCACAAGGTTTGATTGTGCATCGTTCAGGTCGGTTGTTGGGGCGACACAACGGTTTTTGGCGTTACACGGTAGGGCAGCGAAAAGGCCTGGGAATCGCTTGGGCTGAACCGCTGTATGTGCTTGAGATTAGTGCTGTCCGCAATCGTGTGGTGGTGGGGGAACAGCAATACCTCTATGCATCAGGGCTGCTGGCAGACCAGGCGGTCTGGTTTGGGCAGGAACCCGGTATGCCGTTTGAGGCCCACTGCAAGATCCGCTATCGCCACGCACCGGTCCCCTGTCTGGTTGAACCGCAGGACGGGGCCGGGATGCGAGTGTTGTTCCATGAGCCGCAGCGGGCCGTCACTCCGGGGCAAACCGTGGTGATCTATCAGGGGGACGAAGTTTTGGGGGCTGGGCGGATAACCGGGGCAGAACTACCATGCTGACTGCTGAAGAACAGGAACGGTACCGCCGTCATCTGATGTTGCCTGAGGTCGGTCTTGAGGGGCAGGAACGATTGCGGGAAAGCCGGGTGCTGGTTATTGGTGCTGGAGGCCTGGGATCGCCTGCAGCTCTATACCTTGCCGCAGCCGGAGTTGGTACCATCGGTGTTGCTGATGGTGATCGGGTGGAACTGTCAAACCTGCAGCGTCAGATTATCCACGATAGCGAAAGTGTCGGGCAGTCTAAGACCGCTTCAGCAGCCAAACGGCTGCAGGCAATCAATCCGGTGTGCCATGTTGAACAGATTCCGGTCATGCTGGACCAGGCTAATCTGCCCAGCTTGCTGCGGCGGTATGATTTTGTTTTGGATGCCACCGATACCCTGGCTGCAAAGTTCATGATTAACGATATCTGTATCAGCCAGGGAGTTCCTTTTTCACATGGGGGAGTTTTGCGTTTTAGCGGTCAGACCCTGACCGTGCTGCCCGGGGTGTCACCCTGCTATCGCTGTCTGTTTAGTGAGATGCCGCCGGAAGAAGAGCGTGAGGCCTGCGAACAGGATGGTGTCTTTGGTCTGTTACCTGGGGTAATCGGGACATTGCAGGCCGCAGAAGCAGTAAAATATCTACTGGGAATCGGATCGTTGCTGACCGGCCGTCTGTTGACCTTTGATCTGCTGGGGATGCGTTTCAGGGAGGTGCCGGTGCCGCACAATCCTGGCTGTCTGGCATGCGGTAACGGTTAATCAGTTCCTGACGATGGAGTTTAGGTGTTTGCGTTTGCGTTCCGCTTTGTCTTTATACATGAGGCGGTCTGCCACTTTCATGGTCTCCAGCAGTTCATCCGGGTGTGCTGCTGTTGCTGCTCCCAAAGACAGTGAACGGGCAAACTCCCCCAGGCTTCGATCAATTTCACACGCCTTTACCCGCTGGATGGCTGCCATAACGGCGTCATGATCGGTGCGGGAAAGCAGTACGGCAAACTCATCTCCCCCAATCCGGGCAACCACATCACTGGAGCGGAAGGCCGAGAGTAATACTTCTGCCGCTCCTTTAATCAAGCGATCACCTTCATCGTGCCCCAGGGTATCGTTAACTCCCTTCAGGCCATCGATATCAGCCATGACAATACTGACCGGGTATTCCCGACCGGTCTCAAGCCTTTGCAGTTCTGCATCAAAGTAGGCCCGGTTGAACAGGCCGGTCAATGGATCATGGGTGCCCAGATACTGCAGACTTTCTTCATACTGCTTACGTTCAGTGATGTCCTGTGAAACCTTTAAAAAGCCGGTTACCGTATTGTCGACATCCCGTAAGGGGCAGATCTTGACTACTTCCCAATAGATGGAACCATTTTTGCGCTTGTTGGCCAGCTCGCCCTTCCACTCGTTGCCGGCTAAAATGGTTTTCCAGAGATCATTATAGACTTCAGCAGGATTCAGATCTGATTTAAGCAGGCGGGGATTGCGGCCAAGTACTTCTACTGCCTGAAAGCCTGTTAAGCGGCAAAACATGCCGTTGACATATTCAATGGATCCGTTTAACGAAGTGATCATCACCGGCGCAGGTGCCTGTTCAACCGCCTGTGACAACATCTGGATCCGGCTCTCCTGCTGGCGCAGTTTTCGCTTTAAGAGCACATAGTTGCTGCAGGTTTCAATGGCAGTACTTAATTGGGCAAAATCAACCGGCTTCTGGACATACTGGTTGACACCGAGGCTGATGCACTCCAGTAGATACTCGGTGTCGCTGTAGGCGGTCAGCATGATGATCTGACTATCGTGGTCAATTTTCCTGATTTCGCGGGCCATCTCAAGGCCGTTCATCAGTGGCATCATGATGTCAGACATGATAATATCAGGACGTTTTTCCCGATACAGTGCAAGTCCTTCCTGTCCGTTTTCAGCAACGTGCAGTTCTGTTACTATGCGCTGGAGGATGCGTGAGATTTGCTCACGGGTGACCCGCTCATCCTCGACGTAGAGAAGAGAAATGTCGTAATGCTCCATGGTTGCTGATTTCATGGGTACCCCGTGCCCGAAGCAAAGTGCCTGTAAACTGCTGCTGGTAGTGTAGCTGAACTGAAATAAAACGCAAGGGGGCTGTTGTGGATTTGGTGAGCCTGCAGCGCTGTGAGCAGTATGATGAAGCTCTTTTGAATGAGCGGCTTGTTGCACTTTTGCAGCCCATGGGTGGGATCGAGCGGTTTGTCAGTCCGGGACAACGGGTGTTGTTGAAGCCGAATCTACTGGCTGGCAAACCGCCTGAAGCAGCGGTGACCACCCACCCGGCCTTGGTCAAGGCGTTGATAGATCTGCTGCATCAGGCTGGTGCCGAGGTGCTGGTGGGTGACAGCCCTGGCCTTGGCAGTTTTGAGCGGGTTGCGGAAAAGACCGGTATCCGTCACGCAGTTGAGGCAGCCGGAGGACAGTTAATACCGTTTGGTGAGACCCGCAGGGTGGGGACAACGGGGACCTTTCGCCAGCTTGAGTTGGCAACCGCCTATCTAAACGCTGACCTGGTCATTAATCTGCCCAAGCTGAAGACTCATGAGATGATGACTCTGACCTGCGGGGTAAAAAACCTGTACGGTACGGTTGTAGGGGCCGCCAAGGCCGGTTTACACCTGACAGCTGGACACTCAAAAGAGCTGTTCGCCGGGTTGTTACTGGAAATTGCGCTGGCTCGTCCTGTTGCCTTAACAATCGTCGATGCCATTGTGGCGATGGAAGGTGACGGGCCCAATAGCGGTACGCCACGCCAACTCGGGCTGCTGCTCGCCGGAGAGAATATGGTGGCGGTGGATACGGTGGCAGGGCGGCTGGCCGGCATACCTCCCCAACTGCTGTCGGTGGAGCTTGAGGCCCGTCGCAGAGGCCTGTCCGGCACAGAACTTGATCAGATCTCTGTTGTGGGAGATCTTGCGTTGCTGGCTGCCAATCCTCCCTTTGCGCTGCCACAGGGACTTGATGTCCAGTTCGGACTGCCCGTTTTTCTGAAGGGACTGTTGCGAAATCAGCTGGCGCCTGTACCCGTTGCCAATAAAGAACAGTGCACGCTTTGTGGTGTTTGCCGGGATGCCTGTCCACCTGAGGCGATCACCATAACAAAAAACGCCCTGAAGGTTGATTCAGGGCGTTGCATTCGTTGCTGGTGCTGTCGTGAGCTCTGTCCGCAGCATGCCATGGAGGTGCAGCGAAGTCTGCTGTTGCGTCTCTTGGAGCGATTGCGCTAAGCTGTAACCGCTAGTCTTCGTCCTCGCCGCCCACCGGGATCTCCCGATATGCGCGGTCTTCTTCAATACGGCGGGTCTGGGCCTGGAACTTCTCCAGGTCTGATTTGCACTTGACGCAGTGACGGGTAAACGGAAGCACCTTCAGGCGGCCCATCGGGATGTCTTCGTCGCACTCTTCACAGATGCCATACTCACCTTCAGCAATCCGCAACAGTGCCTCATCAATGCTGTGCAGCTTTTCCCGTTCGCGATCATTTAAAAGCAGTCCCAGTTCCCGGTCGCGCTCAGATGATGCCTGATCGTAGATGTCGCCAGTCGGCTCTTCGCCCACTGACGCCTCAGAACCTTTTTTAATGGATCTTTTGATCTCAAGCAAGGTCTGCTCTTTCATATTAAGCAATATCTGCTGAACCTCTTTCCATTTGCCGGTTAGAGGAACAACTGGCGCAGCTGCTGTGGTCGCTGGTGCCGTGCTTTCGACGCTGGCAGGTGTCGCTATTGCTTTTGGCTCAGTCGATTTTTTTGTAGCCGGTTGCGCAGTTGCGGCTTTGCCAGAAGTCTTGGTAGGCGCTGCAGCTTCTTTTTTTGAAGCGGCTATTTTTGCTGTGGTAGTTGTCTTTGGTGTAGAAACGGGCGCAGTGGCTTCCTGCGCGGGCTTTTTTACTGTTTTGGTGGTTGCCATACGTAACGTACTCCATTAATGAGAGTTCTAAAGAGTATAGGCTGCTGCGAAAGGCGGCAATCACTAACAGAAACAGTCGCTGCTGTCAAGAATAAAGCTTGTCAGGATTAATAAGATTATGAATGTTGCGTTTTGTTGATAGTATGGTAAATAATTGTAATATGACAGTTAAGTGGTTTGAGGTGGCTTATGCAGCGTACTTTTATACTGTTTTTGATGACCGTTGTTTTGATAACGCAAGCGATAGCTGCTTCAGCAGCACCGTTCAGTGTTGCTTTTTATTATGCAGAGAAACCGCCGCTTGATGAGTTGCACGCCTTTGATATTGTTGTTGTTGATCCTGATAGTGTCGGTATTCGGCCTGAACAGTATAAAAGTGCGCATAGCGAACTGTTTGCCTATGTCAGCGTTGGCGAGGCTGATCCGCAGCGTCGTTTTTATAAACAGATCCAACCTGAATGGCTGATCGGTGACAATCCGGCATGGAAGAGTAAAATTGTAGATTTGGCCAACCCCGATTGGCGACGTTTTTTTCTTGATCAGGTGGTTGAGCCGCTTTGGGTTGCCGGTTACCGGGGTTTTTTTCTGGATACCCTGGATTCTTTTCTGCTGGTTAAGGACGTGAAAAAGCATCCGGCATTTGAGGCTGGACTTGTGGAGATTATTCGCAGTATCAAACAGCGCCATCCGGAGGCTCGTCTGATTCTGAATCGTGGTTTTGAGGTGCTTGATCGGGTGAAAGATACTGCCTTTGCCGTTGCCGCCGAGTCTGTTTTTCAGCGATTTGATCCAACGAGCGGTGCTTATGGTGAGGTAAAAGAGCATGACCGGCAGTGGCTGCTTGGCAAATTTGCTGAAGTCAGGATGGCTGGTCTGCCGGTGATTGCCATTGATTATGTCGCCCCGAAGGATCGTGAACGTGCCCGGAAGACCGCCGAGCAGATCAAGGCCTTGGGCATCATTCCCTGGGTGACTGATAAGGATCTGGCCTCGTTGGGCGTCGGAGCCGTTGAGGTACTGCCACGGAAGGTGCTGGGGTTATATGATGGACAGAGCGTTAATGACCCCGCCAACTCAGATCTGCATCATCATATTGCGACACCGCTCAATTATCTCGGCTACCAGTTGGAGATGCAGGATCTGCGTAAAATGCTGCCGTCCGGGATATTGGCCGGACGGTATGCCGGTGTAGTGGTCTGGCCCCACAACGAAAATGTTGACGTTAAGAACAACCTCGCCGTATGGGTGCGTCGACAGATTGCCGATGGCGTCAAATTGCTGTTTGTTGATGGATTCGGCATGCCGCCTGAACAGGTGTCAAGTGTGCTGGGACTTGAATATCGTCGGCTGGCACGACGTGGTCTTCCGTCGCTCAAGATTATCCGCCGTACGCAGGATATCGGTTTTGAGGCAGAACCGTCCCTGCAGACAACTGCTTTCGCCCAGTTAAAAATCAAGGAAGGGGAATCGCTGCTGACCCTTACAGCTCAGGGGGGGGAGGAGTATGATGCTGTGGGGATTACCCCGTGGGGCGGCTATGTACAGTATCCCTACGGCGTTATGCAAGTTATGCAGAATCAGGCCCGTTGGGTCGTCAATCCATTCAGTCTGCTCTCAAAATCATTAGGGCTTGAGCAACCGGTTGCGCCGGATCCCACCACAGAGAACGGCGTGCGCCTGCTGTTGGCTCATATTGATGCGGATGGTTTTGAGAGCTATGCAGAGTGGCCCGGCGGTCGCTATGCCGGTGTTGAGATGCGTGAGAAGATCCTTAAACGGTACAAAATTCCCACGGCAGTTTCGGTCATTACCGGGATAGTGGATGAGAATGGGCTGTACCCGGCTCAGGCAGCAGAGCTCCAGAAAGAGTTCCGGGAGACTTTGGCCCTACCGTGGATTGAGGCTGCAACCCATACCTATTCCCATCCGTACTATTGGCAGGACAGTGCAGAGGGCCGCAAGATGTATTCAGAGCGGTACCTTAACATACCCGGCTATACACTTAATTATGAGACAGAGGTGATCGGGTCGGTAAATTTTATCAATAGCCGCCTTCTGCCACCTGGCAAAAAGGTGACTCTGCTGCAATGGTCAGGTGATTGTACGCCGCCTGCTGAGGCGATCAGATTGACCTATGCCGCCGGCATCAGAAACATCAACAGTGGCGATACCGTCATGACGGCATCAAATCCGAGCCTGACCTCCGTTGCGTCATTAGGAGTGGCAAAGGAAGGATGGTTTCAGGTCTTTGCTCCCAATCAGAACGAAAATGTCTACACCAATGACTGGAAAGGGCCATTTTATGGTTTCCGGCGTGTGATTGAGACCTTCAAAATGACCGACGCCCCCCGCAGGCTTAAGCCGGTTAACATCTACTATCATTTCTATTCTGCAAGCAAAATGGCCTCGTTACAGGCATTGCTGGATGTCTACAACTGGGCGATGCAGCAGGAGCTGTTCCCGGTCTATACCTCCGCCTATGCTGATAAAGTGCTTGATTTTAACCGCACGGTAGTGGCCGGTTCAGGCAGGGGGTGGCTGATCAGGAACAAAGGTGATCTGCGGCAACTGCGCCTGCCAGTCACTGCCGGATATCCTGATCTGGCGGCCAGCAGGGGGGTGATCGGGTTTAGCGACCATAACGACCAGCGCTATATACATCTGGCTCCGGGAGGTGAGGCGCTGCTGGTAATGACTTCTCAGCCACCCAGACGAGCCTGGCTGTCTGCTGTTTCCGCCGAGATCAAACATGTTGCCTGGACCTCCAAAGGTATACGGTTGACGACACTCGCCCATGTCGATGGATTCATCCGTTTTGGTGGTGCTGCAGGCTGTAAATTGATGTCCGGTGGCAGGGTTATGGCGGCAAAGCAGGATGCTGGGCAGTTGAAGGCCGCTTTGGGTGCTGGACAACATGAGATGGAACTTGTCTGCAGATAATTATCATAAAACGCGTGAGCGTTTTGCCGGACCATTGGCCATTGGTGGGCTGGTGGCGGCTGGCCTGCTTCTGCTGCTGGTGCTGTACCCGGAAAAAAGTCTCTTGAAGCTACTGGAAAATCCTGAAGTAAGTAGTCCGGCACAACAGCGTTACCTTGAGGCCCTGCTGCATCTGCGTAATGGTGAGACAGAGCTTTTAATCCCGTTGGTGCGCAGTTATCTGGCAGCGGGGTGCACGGAAAAGGCTGCTGCTGCATTAAGCCTCCAAAGGGGGCGGCTTTCTGCAGAACAGTTCAAAACAGTCATGGTGTTACAGTATGAATTGCGTCGTCAGGAACTGGAATGGGTGAGTCTTGATGAGCCTGGCTGGGAGAACGCACAACAGAACTATGCTGCCCAGATAGAGAAGATGCACAAGGCCGGTGCAACGCCACAGGAATTGGCCCGCTATCTGGCAGATGCACGCAGGTTGGGCGATGGAATTACAGTGCAGAAGCTTGAGGCGTTACTGGGTAGCGATGCTGATACTGCATCAGCAGAGGTTGCGGCTGCTATCGCCCTGGGTAAAGGTGATTATCGCGGGGCAGCAGCATTCTGTTTTAAGGGGATGCAGGTTGCACAAGCAGATCAAAAGCGCCGCCTGTTTCTTGCCGGTGTAGGTGCTTTGCAATCAGGTAACCTGGTGCAGGAGGCGTTGGTTGCAGCCGAGATGAATTTGACAAGTGATTTGGCCAAAGATCGTGGCATTTTGAAGTATCTGGTTAAGTTGTCGCTGGCGGCAAACCGTCCTGATAAAGCTCAGTTGTACGTAAGGATAGCTCTGGGTTATTCCTCGGATGTTGATAAGGCGAGGGTTCAACCGTGAAAATATCCTTACCGAATATTGCGCTTGTTGCAGCGGTTGCTGCTCTGGCTGGACAAGGGCAGGCGTTTGCCGAACAACCTGTACAATCTGTGCCAGAAATAAGGGTGGATTTTGAGCAGGATCTTTTTGAACTGGCCCATACGGTTTTTCTGGCAAATGGCAATATCAGGGAGGCTCTGTCTGTAGCTGAACGTGCGGTGAAGGCGCGTCCTGCAGATAAGGTTTGGCGAAAAAAGGCAGCCCAGACGTCGGAATGGGCTGGACGTCCTGAGTTAGCCCTTGAACATTGGTTTTACCTTGCTGAGCATGGTGATAGCGAGGGCGAACAGTCTGTCCTGCGTCTGTCCAGGGCACTGCAGGAATTTCCCTTGCGGATGAAGCTGCTGGAGCAGATGGTTGTTCAACAGGTTGCGACTGTTGAGCTGTTGAAGGAGTATCTGTATGTAGCAGAGGGGATGGGGATGCCGCAGCGGGCCTATGATCTGCTTAAATCAGGGACGATTCGCGGCGTTGATCCTGTCTGGCAACTGAGTGAGCAGGCAAGACTTGCCGAGCAACTGGGGTTGCCTTCAGATGCCATCAGGGCATGGCAGGAACGAGCCAGGCTGAAGCCGCTTGAAGCAAATGAATCTCTTGCGTTGGCATCGCTCTGGTATGGGCAGGGGGGCACGCAGCAGGCATGGCAGGCATTGTTGATGGCGGAGCATACCGCTCCGGCAACAGCCACTGCCTTCTGGCGCACCTATGCCGACCTGGCCTGGACACTCCAGGAAAACGGTGCTTCTATCAAAGCGGCCGAGCTACTGATTAAACATGGAAGCGCCACTGAAGCAGATTATCAGCGACTGCAGGAGCTGTATGGGGAGTCAGACCCGCAAAAGGCTTACGGATATGCTTTGCTGGGGTGGAAACAGCTGCAGCGGCCAGTCTTTTTGTATGCCATGGTTGATACCGGCCTGCGTAGCGGCAAGGGGCGAGAGCTGGCGCTGTTTTTTGAAAAAATGAAGCCGGATGAACGCAATGTTCTCGCCCAAGACGCCCGTGCCTGGATGGCCATTGCCCAGGTCTATCGTGCAACCGCCAATCAGTCTGCCAGCCTTGCTGCTGGAAGAGTTGCTGTCCAATTGGCGCCTTCAGATTCTGAATTGCTTAGTATCTACCTCTGGTTGTTAGTGGATATGAAGCAGGTCGCCGAACTGCGCCCTCTGGTTCGGGATTGGGAAGGACGGGTTGGGGCACTGCCTGAACTGCAGGAACCATTGGCAGCAGCCATGGTGTTGATGGGGGATACGCAGCGGGCTTTGCGTTATTATCGCGTACTGGCCCCGAAACGTCAGGCTGATCCGGCCTGGCTGGCCTCCTTTGGGGATATATTGGAGCAGGCTGGCGATGCAGAGAGTGCCTGGAAGATGCGGCGTAGAGCAATGCTGCTGGTGCAGCGGCAGGCACAAAAAAATCTGGCAGATGATGAGACCAGAAGCCGACTGCTGACCCAAACGCAACTGTTGCTGCATCTTGCTCCCGGCGATGCCCTTTCAAGACGTATCAGGCAGGTGGCTTCAGATAAGCGGGATGATTTTGGTAAGGAGTTAGTCATAGGCTGGGCCATGACCACCGGACAGACCGATCTGGCCCGCCTCTGGTATTGGAGACATTTTGCCCGGACGATTCAGCGGCCAGAATGGGCCCGTCTTGGTCTCGCTCTGGAGGAGAACGATCGTAGTACCATGGCTGACCTGCTGGATGGTAAACTGGAGCAGTTGCCCTACCGTGACGCGGTTGAGGCGGCTCAACGGACAGGTTTTATTCCGTTAGCTCAGGAGCATGCCTGGCAGCGTTTACAGCTGAACCGAGAGGACTATCTGCTGGACACGCAGGTCCGTCAACTTTTTGGTGAGCGTGCAGGGTATGCGGCTGCAGATCTGAAGCTGCAGGACCAATCCGGTGTTGGTATGGTTGCATCACGACTGGCGTTTTCACAGCCGCTTACCAGCCGTTACAGCCTGCTGGCAGAGCTGACAGAACGGCAGTTCAGCCAGCTGAAAAGTGGCGTGCTAAGGAATCTACCGGACCATGACATCGGCGGAAGCTTGACTCTGACTCGTCGGCATGAGCGAGGCCACCTGGCTCTGGCACTGGGAGTGCGGAGCGGCGGTCTGGACAGCTTTGCAACAGGCTCCCTAGAGGGCGAATGGCAACCCTGGCGGGATCTGCAACTGGGGGCCAGGCTTGAACTGAATGCCAGTGCGGATGAAACTGCTGCACTCTCGGTGGCGGGGGTAAGGGATCGGTTGAGAGTGACAGGCACCGCTACCCTGACGCCTAAAGATACAGTCTCCCTTGAACTGGCTGCAGCCCGTTACTATGATCAAGGACGGGGCTATCTTGGGCAGGGGCAGTCAGTCGGCATTGACCTGCGACATCAATTCACACGTGCATGGCCTGATTATGGCATCCGACTCTACGGCGGCTACAGCGGGTATCAGGCTGATGGCGCCGTGGGTGCTAACATCGCCGCGCTGGTGCCTGCTGAGACTGATCCAACCGCATCCTTTTTTGTACCACAGAGCTTTGGGCATCTGGGTTTGGGGGTGTTTTTGGGCCAGACCTGGAAGACAAGCTATACCCGTGACTGGAAGCCGTTTGCCGAGGCTGATATTGACTGGAACAGTAATTCTAATCTTGGCTTCAGCTACGGTCTGGGGCTGGTTGGTCCGGTCTTTGGATTTGATCAGCTGATGTTTGAATTAACGCAAAATAGTGGCCAGTTCGGCACCAGTGATCTGACTACCACTATCGGCATCAGTTACCGCTATTTTTATTAACAACTGGAAGTAAGAAGGAGGAATGCATGAAACGAATACTGCTGATACTTGCCGGGCTCGTGATTTTAGCCGGTTGCTCCACCCTGCATCAGGGAAGTCGTGAGGCTGCGCCGCAGGCTGAGACCTGGGCGGTAATTCCATTTGTAAACAATACCGAAACCCCGTTTGCTGCCGAGCGGGCAGAGGCTATAACCACGGCACTGCTCTATGCCCGTGGTGTGCAGCGGGTAATTACCATGCCCCTTGATCCGGCTGGAGATAGCGAGGCACTGCCTGATCGTGGTTTGAAGCGTCGGGAGGCTGGACTGGCGTGGGCAAAGAAACAGAACGTCCGCTATGCCGTTGCCGGTACTGTTACGGAGTGGCGCTACAAAGTTGGATTGGATGGGGAGCCGGTGGCCGGCATGACACTGCAGTTGATTGATCTGAATGATGGCAAGGTGCTCTGGTCCGGCAGCGCCGGGAAAAGCGGCTGGAGTCGTGAGGCGGTCAGTGCCGTGGCTCAGCAGGTGCTTGAGCAGCTAATCAGCACCATCGCATTACGATAAGATGGTTACGTTTAGCGGCATATCCACACGCTTTCCCAGATTGATTGTCTGGCTTGAAACGTTGGGATTGACTCTGCTGATTCCGTTGGTCGGTACGGTACTGAACCGGGATGATCCTTTTTTTGTGAAGGCGGAATTTCCCTGGCTCTGGCTTGGTTCGCTCCTGGTGGCGTTACGCTATGGCATTGCTCCTGCTTTAAGCTCGGTGTCGCTGGTGATGCTGCTTTGGTTCGGTGCTGTTATCGCGGGTCTGGTCAGTGGCGCCTTTCCATTGCACTTTATGTTGGGGGGGGTCTTGCTGGCATTGCTGGCTGGGCAGTTCAGTACATCATGGTCAACACGGCTTAGACGTTCAGACCAGCTTTCCCGCCATGCTTCGGAGCGGTTTCAACAGCTCTCCCGAGCCTACTTTATGGTCCGTCACTCCCATGACCGGCTTGAACAGAACCTGGTCAGCAGACCGGTTACCCTGCGACAAGCCATGATGGAGCTTCGTCGTCTGCTGGTTGAAAAGGGTGGTGTTATCAGCCCGGAACTGGCAGGCGAGCTGATGGTGATTCTCGCCCACTATTGCTCACTTTCAAGTGCAGCAATCTATGCAGTGCGCCACGGCGTGCCTGATCTGGTGCCTTTGGCGCAGTGTGGTCAGGGGGCTCCCTGTCTGCCTGACGATCTGTTGGTGCGCTCAGCACTTGAGTCCGGTACCACCGCCTATCAGGCCGCCAACCGTCTTGGTGGTAGTCAGCATAGCAGCTATTTGGCGGCAGCCCCGCTTTGCAGCAGTAGTGGTCATTTATTGGGGGTGGTGCTGGTCAGTGATATGCCGTTCATGGCTTTGCACCGTGAAACCCTGCAAATTCTGGGGGTTCTGCTGGCCTATGCAGCTGATCATGTTGAGGCTGCAGCGACAGCAAAAAGCGTGACTACTATTTATCCTGATTGTCCGACTGTTTTTGGCGCAGAACTTATCAAGATGATACGTCTGAAGCGGGATCTGGATATTGTGAGCACCCTGGTGGTGATTAACCTGCCTCCTGGCCCACAACTTGATGAACTTTGCCAGGTGATGGAACGCCAGCAACGGGGGTTGGACCATGGCTGGCGCCGGGATTTAGGCTGGGGAGTGCAGTTTGTAACGTTAATGCCTTTTTCCGGTCCGGCCGCTATGGAGGGGTATCAGGCGCGCCTGAACGAAGTGCTGAAAGGTCAGTTCAAGATAACACTGCAGGGAGCCGGCATATCGCTCAAGTATGCGGTGGTCTCTGCTGATGAACCGGTAGTACAGCTGGCAAACCTGTTGACGGAGGAAGTATGAGTAGTCTGAAGCTGCTCATCTATGCTCTGCTGAGTGAGCAATCAGCCTTGTTGTCCATCTTTGGCTCACAGCCGGTCTGGCAGCGGGTACTCTTCTTTTTGGCTGCTCATCTACTTGCCTCGCTACTCTTTGCCCTGCTGTTAACGGCCAGCTTTCCCAAGCGTTTTATCTCTTCCCGAAAAGGGCTGTTGGGGCTGTTCTTCAGTTTTAATTTTTTTGTGCCTGTGTTTGGCGCACTGGGGACGTTACTATTACTTTTATATTTCAAATGGTTTCTGAAGGAAGAAGAACGTACGGAATTTTCCAATGTGCCGCTGCCACCTTTTTTGGCAGAGTCAGCGGATCTTGGTTCCGGTATGGGGGAGGGGGGGGCCTGGTCCCGTTTACGGACCCTGGATCTACCCCGGGAGCTGCGCCTAAAGGCGTTATTATCAGTAGGAATCAGCAGCGGGCATAACTCCAGTCGTTTGTTGCAGCATGCAACCGGAGACAGTGATGATGAAATCCGGTTATTGGCTTTTAACCTCCATGAACGTCAGGAACAGAAGATACAACAGGCTATTTCAGCAGAGCTTCATGAGCTGAAAACCGCTAAGACCCCTGAGCTTAAGGCCTCGGTCTGCCGTAACCTGGCCTTCTCCTACTGGGAGATGGTCTACAGTGCCCTGGCTCAGGATGATCTGCGGGATTTTTTTGTGGAACAGGCGGCCAAATATGCTGAACAGGCATTACAGCTGGACGCTAAAAATCCTGCTCTGCTTGTTTTAGTAGCACGAATATACCTGCAAAAACGTAATTACAAGTTGGCTTCAGAGACCATTCAGAAGGCGTTGTCGGAAGGTGCTGATCCGCTTAAGGTGCTGCCTTATCAGGCAGAGCTTGCCTTTTATGAGCGAGATTTCAATGCTGTCCGAAGATTGTTACAGCAGGATACAACGATTCGCTTCAGGCCTGGTATCGGGCCGGTGGCTCAGTTCTGGGGTGTTCGCTGATGGCAGATATTTTTCCCAAGGCTAAACAGGTTGATGTGATGCTGCTGCTGGAGGGGACCTTCCCCTATGTCAGTGGTGGCGTGTCCAGCTGGGTTAATCAGATTATCAAGGGGTTTCCCGACCTTGATTTCGGGGCGGTATTTATCGGCAGCAAGGCTGACGAGTATGATGGCTTTAAGTACTCCTTGCCTCCTAACCTGAAACACCTGCAAGTGCATTATTTACACGATGAGCATATCACCCCGACGGTAGTACCCTGTGCCGGAGACCCCCACGGCTTTGAAATCCTGCAGCGGCTGCATGGCTGGTTTGCCAACCCGCATCCTGATGGGTTGCCAGCGGAGCTCAAGCAGGCTTCCTTTTATCTGAAGGCCAAAGGAGGCGTTGATTACTCCCAGTTTTTGTATTCAGATCGGTCCTGGGAGTATATCTGTTCCTTATATCGTGAGCGCTGTACAGATCCTTCATTTGTTGATTATTTTTGGACAGTCCGCAATATGCATGCCCCGATCTGGCAACTGGCTGCCATAGCTGGCAGCTTAATTCCGGCCAGGGTGTATCATACCGTTTCCACCGGCTATGCCGGATTTTTAGGGGGGCTTTTACATCACCATACCGGGCGTTCCCTGATACTCTCAGAGCACGGTATCTACACCAAGGAACGCCGGATCGATATTTTTAACAATGAGTGGATTCAGGATAACCGCAATGCAATGCAGCGTGATCCAACCGAGATCAGCTACTTTCGTGATCTTTGGATCAGGTTTTTTGAAACACTTGGACGTTTCTGCTATGACGCGGCAGGTCAGATCGTATCGCTGTATGAGGGGGTGCGTCAACGTCAGATCAGCGACGGTGCCCTGCCTGAAAAGATCAGTGTCGTACCCAACGGGATTGATGTGGCACGTTTTGCACCACTACGTACAACACGACCGCCCCGGCCCCCTATGGTGCTGGCACTACTGGGGCGGGTGGTGCCGATCAAGGATGTTAAAACCTACATCCGTGCGATCCGTATTCTGGTTAATCATATTCCGGATCTGGAAGGTTGGGTAGTTGGGCCGGATGGTGAAGATCCTGAATATGCGGCAGAGTGCCGTGCCCTGGTTTTGAGTCTGGATCTCGCAGACCGGGTACGTTTTACCGGCTTCATGAATCCGGTGGACCTGTTTCCGCAGATCGGGCTGCTGGTGCTTTCCTCCATCAGTGAAGGCCTTCCTTTGGTGGCTCTGGAAGGGTTTGCTGCCGGAGTGCCATTGGTTTCCACCGATGTCGGTTCCTGTCGTCAGTTGATAGAAGGGGTTGGCGAGCAGGATCAGGCCCTGGGAACGGCTGGCGCTGTCGTGCCGATCAACAACCCCCAGGCCCTTGCTGTTGCCTGTCTTGGCCTGCTGCAGGATCAACAGGCATGGGATCAGGCCAGCCAGGCGGCCATCATCCGGGTTGAAGCCTTCTATACCCAACAACAGATGTTTGCCCGCTACCATGCATTGTATCAGGAGGCGTTGAGCTAAATGGCCGGTATCGGATTTGAATTACGTAAATTGATGAAGGGCGACAGCTATAGCTCATTACTGATGGCCTATGCCTATGCCGGTATCATCAGTTCCGGCCCCTGGATACTTTCTATTATTGCAGTGTTGTTGATCGGCGTTATCTCGCTGCCGGTGGTCATACCGGCGTTGCTGGTCTCCAAGTTTCAGACCGTGGTTACCTATCTGATCGCCTTCAGTCTCATACTGACCGGCCTGGTGCAACTGTCCTTTACCCGCTACTCTGCAGACCGGATCTTTGAAAAGGAACATTACCGGTTGCTCCCCAACCTGAACGGACTGCTACTGGTGGTGATCGCGGTTAGCGGACTTCTTTCCTATCCGATTGGTCTGCTGGCGTTTCCTCAACAAAGCCTGTTTTTCAGGCTGCTGTTTGCTGCAACCTTTGTGGTGCTCTGCTGCGTATGGGTTACCGCTATTCTGCTGTCGGGCTTGAAGGCCTACAAGGCGATACTGGTTAACTTTGCCCTTGGCTATGGTTCTGCCCTGCTACTTGCCTTTTTGCTGCGGCATGGCAATCTGGAAGGACTGTTGCTGGCCTTTCTGGCCGGCCAATTCATCCTGTTGCTGGGGATGTTCTGGGTCGTCTTCCGTGGCTATCCCTCCCGGATATTCATAGAGTTTGATTTTATGGGATCAGGCAGGATGTACCGTTCCCTGATGCTGACCGGTCTGTTCTATAACCTGGGAATCTGGATGGACAAGTTCATCTTCTGGATTCATCCGGTTACCGGATCAAACGTCATCGGTCCTCTCAGGGCTTCGCTGGTCTATGACCTGCCGGTCTTTCTTGCCTACCTGGCAATCATACCGGGCATGGCTGTTTTTCTGGTGCGGATAGAGACCGACTTTGTTGAATACTATGACCGCTTCTATGATGCCGTGCGAGAAGGGGGGTCGCTTTCCTACATCCAGGAGATGAAGGACGAGATGGTGCGGGTGGCCCGGGAAGGTCTGTATGATATTATCAAGATCCAGGCCATTGCCACCATTGTGGTGATTGTGGCCGGGCGTCAGCTACTGCGCTGGGCCGGTATATCTGAAATCCATCTGCCTCTGCTTTCGATTCAGGTGGTGGCAACCGGTTTTCAGGTGGTGCTGCTGGGGCTGCTGAATATCTTTTTCTACCTGGATAAGCGGAATCGGGTGCTGTTGTTGACCGCCCTGTTTACGGTTCTGAACCTGGGGCTTACCCTGCTCTCGATCTGGATGGGTCCGTACTATTATGGCTACGGCTTTGCCCTGGCACTGATTATGACCATTGCAGTGGGTATGGCCCTGCTTGATTATGACCTGGGAAAACTGGAGTATGAGACCTTTATGCTGCAGTAATGAATCTCCCCAGCAAGCCTTGTGAATCTACCCTCTGAGTACTGCCTGTCGTTGCCGGCGATCGAGCTGCTTTGTTATATTTCGTCAGATTTAGTCGCTTGTCCTGTTACTGCCGTTACTTGATAGTGCTAATAAAAATCAGGAAGTTACCTCTATGCGCGAACATCTCGTAGCAACCCTGCAGCATATCCCTTCGGCAGCCATCCTGGTTGATGCTAATGGACAGATACTACAGGCAAATCATGCTGCTGAACTTCTTTTTGGCTATGCATCGGGCAGTTTGGATGGACGACCCCTTGCTGTGTTGATTCCAAAGGACAGGCGGGAACTGCATGATGAACTGCTGTATGACTATTGCAAGAATCCTTCAACCTGCCCCAAAGGGACCGGACTGCAACGTCATGGACTGCGCCAGGACGGCATCATTTTCCCCGTTGATGTTGCGCTTGCTCCGATTCAGTTTGGTGAGGAAGTTCTGTTTTTTGCCACTGTAGTTGACCTTTCTGCCTTCAAACAGACAGAGCTTGAGTTGCGGCAGGTCAATCGGTCTCTGCGCTTTTTAAGTAAGGTGAATCAGCTTGTTGCCCATGCGGATGATGAACAGGATCTTCTGCAGGAGGTCTGTCAGGCTGCTGTGGAGGCAGGAAACTATCGGATGGCCTGGGTCGGCCTTGCAGAGCAACATGCTGATAAAAAAATCCGTCCGGTGGCATTCCATGGCTTCAATAACGGTTTTATTGAAAAGCTGAATATTACATGGGGAGAAAACGGTAACAATATGACTGCCGTGGGAGAAGCCATCAGATCCGGTCAGCCGGTTGTCCGCAACAATATTTTGGGTGACCCCCAGATGTCCCCCTGCAGAGCCGATGCAAAGCAGCGTGGCTATCAATCGGTCATCGCCCTGCCATTAAAAGTACATGATACCGTCTGGGGGGCGTTGGCCCTGTTTGCTCCTGAAAATGCAGCATTTACACCACAGGAATGCAAAGTGCTGTCGGAATTAAGCGATGATTTGTGTTTTGGTATACGGAGCTGCTTTCAGACCAGCCTGCAGGGATAGGCTGACCTGCGATACAGGGACTGTTTGTTGAGGTAGAGCAATGAATAGAATAATCTGCTGGTTTGTGCTGCTTTTAAGCGTGATGTCGCTTCCTCTGTCTGCTGCCGGACAGAATGCAGAGCGGACCGTTGAAATACGTGTCGCCCCCAGAGATACCCTTATCGGGTTATGTCAGAAATACCTTGTTCAGCCTGAAAAATGGCAACAGGTGGCAAAGCTCAATCGTCTTCCAGATTCCAACTACATAGCTCCAGGGCAAAAAATTGTCGTACCGGTTGCTTTGCTGAAAGGGGTGCCGATGGACGGCACCGTCTCCTTTCTGCAAGGAGAGGCGTTCCTGCAGCCAACCGGCAGTTCTGAATGGCGACCGCTGAAATTGCGGGAGATCATCAGGGAGGGGGGCGCGCTTAAAACCGCAGCGAACAGTGCCCTTGAGATCAGTTTTGAAGATGGCACCAGCTTCTTGCTGCGGGAACAGTCATTGTTGACGGTTAAGGCATCAAAGAAGGGGCCTTTGCATCTCCTGCGGGTACTACGACTTGAGGGTGGCAAGATTATTTCCAGGGTAAAGTCTGCCACTGGCAAGGACTCCCGCTTTGAGATCGAGACCCCCTCCGCTCTTGCTGCTGCGCGGGGAACCCATTACCGGGTGGCGGTTGACGGGCAGGGTACTACCCGGGCAGAAATGCTGGAAAGCCGTACTGATCTCTCGGCAATGGGCGCGACCGTTCCTCTCAAGGAAGGGGAAGGGGCGTTTGCCCGTAGTAACGAACCGCCTTCTCCGCCGATCAGGCTGCTTGATCCGCCGGAGCCACAGAATATTGCCGCTGTGTATGGTAATAAATCCAGTACGGTCAGCTTTTCCCAAGTGCAGAACGCGGCACAGTATCGGGTTTTGCTGGCACGGGACCATGAAGGCAAAAACGCTGTCAAAACGGTGGTTATAAAGCCTGATGAAGCCTTTGTGTTTGAGGGGCTTGAAGATGGGAGTTACTATCTGCTGGCAACCAGCATTGGTGAAGAGGGGCTGGAAGGCGCCCCGTCAAAACCCTGTGAGATAAAAGTCAGACGGAAACCGCTGCCGCCGGATATTGTTGCCCCTCTGGACAAGGCGTCCCTGCCTGAAATGCCTCTGAAGTCTCAATGGCATAATGTGCTTGGCGTATCGGTCTACCAGGTTCAGATTGCCACCACCCCTGATTTTTCCGGGCCTCTGATTGAATCCGGCGACCTCAAAAAGACCATCTACCATTCTCGGGAACTGCAGGGCGGTACGCACTATTTACGGGTGAGGTCGTTGGCTGAAGATGGCTATGCCGGGGATTGGTCAGCTGTCCGGGCGGTCTCAATAGTCAAACTTCTACCTCCTTCATTGCGTAAGCCGGACGGTGATGACAATAAACTCTATCTGGAATGGGAACCGATGAAAGGCGCCACCGGGTATCATCTGCAGATCGCCCGTGATGAGGCCTTTGGGTCAATTCTTATTGATCAGACACCGGCTGAATCAAAACTTGTGCTGGAAAATCCGCCGGAGCCTGGAAAATACTACATGCGTGTTGCTGCACGGAATGCCGACCAGGAGACCAGTGCGTTTTCAAAGTCCGGCAGTTTTGAGATCGAGCAATCAAAGTCTTATTTTTTTGAGGCGCTTGGGTTTGTTGGCGGGGTAGGTCTGGCTCTGCTGCTGGTGCTGTTGTAAGGATAGCCGATAGCCCATGCCTACTCATCCGGTTCCGCATAATCTGCGCTTCCTGCTCCTGCTGGCAGCAACGCTTGTCATTCTTCTGTCTGTTGATTATCTGGGAGCATTTGCCGGAGTTGACACCTATTTCTATGACACGTTTTTGCGCCTGAGGGGAACCAGGCCGACCTCCAACAGGATTGTCATTATCGCGGTCGATGCAAAGACACTTGACCGGTTTGGACAATGGCCGATCAAGCGACGCCATTATGCAGAGATGCTTGATCGGCTTGATCTGGCAGCCGTTGTTGGTTTTGATCTGCTGCTGCGGGAGCCGACCGCTGATGACGGCCTGTTGGAGGCAGCAATCAAGCGGCATGGCAGGGTGGTATTGCCGGTGTATGTCGGTGCCGCTGCCCAGTCGATCGGGCCACTTGATCGTTTCTCCTCCGCAGCAACCGGGCATATCCATATTGAACTGGGGGTTGATAATACCGCCAGGGAGCTGTTCCATAGTGTCTACGCTAACGAGCTGTTGCCATCACTGTCGTCCAAAATGTATGAAACAGTCTCTGGACAGCCTTTTCTTCGTCTGTCCCCCCCTGTTCCGACCGCAGGCAGGTTGATTCAGCAGAACCAGCACACAATCAACTACTACGGTACGCCAGGTACTTTTACGCGGATTTCATTGGCTGATCTGCTTGATGGGACTGTTCAGCCGGTCTATTTTAAAGACAAACTGGTGCTGGTCGGGCTGACAGTGCCGGGTATTCTTGATGAAGTATCAACTCCACTCAGTCAAACCAGAAACCGGATGCCCGGTGTTGAAGTGCATGCAAATGCCCTGAACAATCTGCTGGACAAGAGCAGCATACATGAACTGCCGGGATTTCTGCGCGCCTTTGCTGCGCTGCTTACTGCGTTGCTGCTGGCTGTTGTACTGGCAAGACGTGATGAAAAACAGGCGGTTCTGATCTGGGGTCTGAGTCTGTTTTTGGTGTTGCTGACTGCCTTTATCTTGCTTGCCGGTACTCACTGGTGGGTTCCTCCCACATTCTTCCTGGTCGCCTTCAGTGTCATATTTGCTGCGGTCTATCTCTATCGTCTGGACAGCGCAGCCCGAAAGCTTGACCATGAATATGAGATCATGACTGCCCTGCTGGGCCGGGATGCCAATGAAGCCCCTGAACAGGTGGCAGGCAGCGGATTGTTCGGCTTTCTGTCAGAAGGTGGCATCAATGCCAAGATCGGTCGTCAGGTCAGTATGACCAACAAACTGCTGGGGCTGCATAAGCAGCTGGAAAGTGCCCTGAAGACAGAGCGTGAGGCGCTTGATAACCAGATCCGGTTTGTTGAGATGCTTTCCCACGAATACCGCACCCCCTTGGCTATTATCCGGGCCAACCTGGATATTCTTGAAATGAAGGACGAAGATCTGGGTGGCCAGCTGTCAGGCAACTTTTCCAAGATGAAGCGCGCAGTTTCCCGATTGGTTGAGGTGATGGAGACCTCACTGGGGCGGCAACGTCTTGAAGAAGCCAAGGCAGTGCTGCCAGCCAATGAAGAGATTGATCTGACGGCCTTTCTTGATTCTCTACTTGAGGAATCAGGTGAACTCTGGGCCGAACGCAGCTTTGAACGGTATGGCGGTGGCTGTTCAGGATGTTGCGTTCATGGCGACCGGTTGATGCTGAAGACCGCTGTGCTGAACCTGATTGATAATGCGGTAAAATACTCTGCAGTACAGGAACCGGTACGGGTTTTTCTTGAAAAACGGGATGGCCAGGCGATCCTGTCGGTGGTCAATCATGGAGTGCCGGTTGCGCAGGAAGAACTTGAACGGGTATTTGAGAAATTTTACCGTGGCGGCAGCAGTACCAATACCAGAGGGGCCGGATTGGGGCTCTATCTGGTACGCAAAATCATCGAACAACTGGGCGGACAGGTAACCCTTGCAAGCGATCCGGTACAGGTGACCACCACCGCAACAATCAACCTGCCACTCTACCGCTGAATCCATCTTCTTCTCCCCTCCTTATCTTGCTACTGCCGAATGTTTGTCAGATTTCGTTGGAATTGATGGTTTCTGATGGCTTGAGGCTCGTCCGAGCGTCTGTTATCGTAACATCAAACATGAAGGTCCGTCTGAAAACAGACATCAGGCAGGTGTGCCATGACCAAACCGGTCGATGAAAGCATAGATGATAAAAAACAGCCGCGACCAGAAATGCTGCTGGGGCTATCTTTACCTGCAGTGGTAGAATTGTTCGGTGTTCCACTGAAATATCTGTCTGTTGTCGGTTTGGAAATAGTCCTGTTTGGATGCCGTGGCGTATGTCTGGTCTGTACCTTTTCACATGAAGTCTGCGTACAGGCCCGCTATACCGATATACTTGA
The DNA here is from genome assembly GCF_030247655.1 of Trichlorobacter sp. GTDB lineage: Bacteria > Desulfobacterota > Desulfuromonadia > Geobacterales > Pseudopelobacteraceae > Trichlorobacter. Next base: position 27,125 of record NZ_JAOTRZ010000005.1, read on the forward strand.
CTTCGGCAACCGTATACGACAGGGAGACTGGTAGATGACACTATTTGAACAACAAAGATTTCTTGAAGGTATAACCCATATCAAAGATGTTGATTTTATGAGTTGGCAGGGTTGGGAGCTGTTAATGTCGTGGGTACGGCAACAGGCCTGGCGGGTTGATTTTTTTGGTGGTGAAAAAATACCGTCCCGGTTGCTTTATCCCAAGTCATTAACCAGTGAGTTAATTGGATATATGGCTGGATAAGCTCTTTTTTTTGGGTCCACAAGTGTGCTAGTTTGCCCCGGTAACACAGGTTGCCGGTGACTACTGGAGGAGATCTACAGGCATGGATGCAGGATTCAAAATTCTCATTGTAGAAGACGATCAGGATCTGCGTGAGAGTATCGTTGAATACCTCAGTATTGCCGGATTTGACGTCACGGCGGTCAAGAGTGCCGCTGAATTTTACCAGGCCGTAGCGCAAGGTGGCTGGAGTGTCGTGGTGGTTGACATCGGCCTGCCTGACCAATCCGGCTTTGTACTGGTTGAATATGTGCGGGCCAACACCGATATGAAGGTGATCATCATGACGGCCCGTGATGCGCTTGATGATCGGGTTAAGGGCTATGACGCCGGAGCAGATCTTTACCTGGTCAAGCCGGTTGATTGTCGTGAACTGGCCGCAGCCATTACCAGTCAGGCACAGCGTCACATCAGTCGCTCCCTTTTCTGCGCTCCGGTTTCGCATAGCCTATCCCCCCCAACAGAACACTGGGAACTTGCCCAAAGCTCCTGGAGCCTGATTGCGCCGGATGGCGCACAGATTCAACTAACCGGCAAGGAACTGCACTTCATTGAGCTGCTGTCGTCAGGTGTGGGCAAGACCATTGCCCGTGAAACGCTCTTATTGAAGCTTTATCAGCGTTATGATGAATATACCAGCCGCTCCCTGGATTCGCTGGTCAGGCGCTTGCGGGTCAAGATTATGTCGGCCACCGCCTGTGTCGTTCCGATTAAGACGGTGCATGCCGTTGGTTACTGTTTTTCCGCTACCCTGCGCTCCGTGTAATTCCCTGCCCCGGCTTCAAGCCACAAAAAATGTGATCCGACCGCTTTGTTAAGGTCTTTTTCTTGTCGGCGCATTCCCCCCGTTGTCAGATATGGTCAGAAAATCTTCGATTTGATGGGTTGTTGTTTGGCCTTACGCTGGTTGATAGTACCCGGTATGGTCGCTATCGACTGTATGGCTACGCGAGAGCTGCTTGCCATCTAAAATCAAGAGGAGTATGAAATCATGCACAAAATGATGAAACATCTAGTACCGTTGGGGCTGTTGCTGGTGGCGTCCAGTGCTTCTGCCGGAATTAGGCAGGGAGAGTTTTCGATTTCGCCGGTGCTTGGCGGCTACTCCTACGAAGGACAGCAACACCTGGATACCAACCTGGTTTTTGGCGGTCGGGCCGGGTATATGCTTACCAAAAACCTTGGGGTTGAAGGGCTGTTTGATTACGTTAACCCTGAACTGACCGGTGGCAAAAAGGATATCAGCATGTATCGCTACGGCGGTGAGTTGCTGTACCACTTTATGCCGGATAACACCTTTGTCCCGTATATTGCAGCCGGATTTGCCGGGCTGAAGTTTGATGGTGCCAATGCCACCTCAAAAAACACCTACGGTGCAGCCGATTACGGTGTTGGTGCAAAATATTTCCTTACCGACCGTTTTGCTCTGCGGGCCGATGTGCGGCACATTATGTACAACCTGAGCGAAACAGTGACCCATAACGTTGAGTACACCGTGGGTGCCTATATTCCGTTTGGAGGCGCTGCTCCGGCAGTCAAGCCGATCGAGGTGGCTCCTGCTCCGGAACCAATCAAGGTGGAAGCTCCCAAACCGTCGGCACCCAAAGCCTTCCTGCATGCGACACCGCAAAATATCACCAGCGGTGAACAGTCCACCCTGCAGTGGAGTTCAAGCAATGCAAAGAACTGCTCCATTCAACCGGCTATCGGTTCTGTTTCTCTGTCAGGTTTTACTACTGTTTCGCCAACAGCGGATGCGGAATATACCCTGACCTGCAAGGGTGAAGGCGGTGAGGCAACCAGTAAAACCGCCGTTGCAGTCAAACCGGTACCGGTTGTGCAACCTGCGCCGCCTGCTCCCGTGGTGGAACAATCGGCTGCCAAGGCGTCTGCTGCCCAGCTTTGCAGCCCCACCGTGCTGAATATCAAATTTGACACCAACAAGACCGCTATCAAACCGGCCTATCAGGATGAGCTGGCTAAACTGGGTACCTTTCTGAAAGATAACCCGGGCGCCAAAGGCAGTATTGAAGGGCATACCGACAGTGTTGGCAACAAAAAGGCCAATATGAAGCTCTCCCAGCGCCGGGCTGATAGCGTTCGCAGCTACATTATCAAAAAATCAGGTATTGATGCCAGCCGGATAACTGCACAAGGCTTTGGCCCCACCAAGCCGATTGCAGATAACAAAACCGCAGCAGGAAAAGCAAAAAACAGACGGATCGAAGCAAACTTCAGCTGCGAATAGCGTTGGTTGAACGCTTGCCGGTATACAGATTGTTGTTAGCCGTGGGTGGCAGCAAAGAGGAAAAATATCATGAAACAGTATGGCGCTGAATTTTTAGGAACATTTTGGCTGGTCCTCGGTGGATGCGGCAGTGCCGTGCTGGCTGCAGCCTTTCCTGGGGTGGGCATCGGTTTGCTCGGGGTTTCCCTGGCCTTCGGGCTGACGGTGTTAACAATGGCCTATGCAATCGGCCACATCTCCGGTTGTCACCTTAATCCGGCAGTATCCATTGGGCTCTGGGCTGGTGACCGGTTTTCGGCAAATAAACTTGTGCCGTATATCGTATCCCAAGTTTTGGGAGGAATTGCCGCAGGTGGTGTGCTCTACATTATTGCCAGTGGCAAGGCAGATTTCAATTTAAGTGCAGGCTTCGCTTCAAACGGCTATGGCATACATTCGCCTGGCGGTTATTCGTTGTTGGCGGCTCTGGTCTGTGAAGTTGTTATGACCATGATGTTCTTACTCATAATTCTCGGTGCAACGGATAAGCGCGCACCTCAAGGCTTCGCTCCTCTGGCTATTGGTTTGGGGCTTACGTTGATTCACTTAATCAGCATCCCGGTTACCAATACATCGGTGAATCCGGCACGTAGCACAGCAGTTGCATTGTTTGCCGGCGACTGGGCACTTGCTCAATTATGGCTCTTCTGGGTTGCTCCGATTGTCGGCGCTCTTATTGGTGCAGTTGTCTATAGATTTATTGGCAAAGCTGAAGATTAAGTGTCAGTAGTAAAGTATTTGCAATACCTGTAGATCGATTTCACTCCTTCCGGGGAATATGCTGAAAAGCAAGAAAGCCCTTGCGACATATGTAGCGAGGGCTTTCTTGTCAAAAATATTTTGATGCGGACGTTAAGCTAATCTACTCCTCCACCATCTCTGCCACCAGATCATAATCCGATGAGTCGGTGATTTTGCAGGCTACAATGTCGCCAATTTCGGCATGGCCGGAGGTGATGTAGACCTGACCATCAATGTCCGGTGCCTGACGGCTGGTGCGCCCCTTCAGCAGCAGTTCGGTTTCTTCACTGTAACCTTCCACAATCACCTGCTCAACCTTGCCCACCATGGCCCGGTTACGTCGGAAGGAAACCCGTGCCTGTGCCTTCATCAGCTTGCGGTGACGTTCCCGCTTGACTCGCTCTGAGACCTGGTCAGGCATCTCAGCTGCCGGGGTACCATCTTCTTTTGAGTAGCAGAAGACCCCCAGCCGATCAAACTGGGCCTTTTCCACAAACTGCAGCAGGTTCAGGAAGTCATCCACCGTCTCGCCGGGGAAGCCGACAATCAGGGAGGTGCGCAGGGTGATGCCCGGTACTTCACTCCGCAGGCGCTCAATCAGATCGCGGACCTGTTGTTCGCTGCTGCGACGCTTCATCTGCCTCAGGACGTTATCGCTGATATGCTGGATCGGAATATCCAGATATTTGCACAGCTTGGGCTCGGTCTTCAGCAGTTCAATCAGCTCATCGGTAATGCCGTCCGGGTAGGCATACAACAGTCTGATCCATTTCAAGTCAGGAATATCTGCCAGACGCCGGATTAGAGCAGCAAGGGTGCTGTTGTCATCCATATCCGTGCCGTAGCGGGTGATGTCCTGGGAAACCAGGATCAGTTCCCGCACCCCACCTTGTACCAGCCGTTCGGCCTCAGCCACCAGGGCATCCATCGGGCGGGAGCGGTACGGACCACGCAGGGTGGGAATTACACAGTAGGTGCAGCAGTTGGAGCAGCCTTCACCAATCTTGAGATAGGCGTACCAGCCCGGTGATGAATTCAACCGTGGGAGATTTTCATCATAGATGTAGTTAGGGTCGCCCACATAGCAGATCTGCCCTGTTTGCGCGGTATGCTCGGCCAGAATCTCAGCCACACGTGGGTAGTCACCGGTGCCGATGAAGATATCCACCTCATTCAGTTCCTTGGCCAGCTCTTCCTGATAACGTTGTGGCAGGCAGCCTGCCACAATCAGGGTCTTGCAGTTGCCGTCATTCTTGCGGTCAGCCAGATCCAGGATGGTGTCAACGCTCTCTTCCCGCGCCTCTTTGATGAAGGAGCAGGTGTTGACAATGATGATGTCAGCCTCTTTCTCGTCCATGGTGATCTCGTAGCCCTGCCGGGACAGGACACCCAGCATTACCTCTGCATCTACCAGGTTTTTTGGGCAACCCAGGCTGACCATACTTACTTTTTGCTTCTTGGACTCACTCACGTATATTCCCCTCTACTCGCGGAAGTTCGTAAACTGCATCTCGACATCAAGGTCTTTGCCTTTCAGCAGCTGAATGGCGTCCTGCAGGTCATCACGGTTTTTACCGGTGACCCGTACCTGATCATCCTGAATCTGGGCCTGGACCTTAAGTTTGCTCTCCTTGATCACGGCGATGATTTCTTTGCCCTTTTCCTTTGAGATCCCCTGCTGAACCGAGATGATCTGGCGTACCATGCCACCTGAGGCCGGTTCAATCTTGCCGTACTGGAGTGCCTTGATGGAGATATTCCGCTTCAGAAACTTGGATTGTAATACATCAATTACGGCCTTCAACTTGTAGTCATCTTCAGAGAGAACCTTGACGCTATCCTTTTCCTGAGTGATCTCGCTCTTGGAACCTTTGAAGTCGTAGCGCTGGCCGATCTCCTTGATGGCCTGGTTAACAGCGTTGTCTACTTCCTGCATATCTACCTTTGATACAATGTCAAATGACGGCATGAACTTCCTCCTACGGTTTGATTATTTCGACGCCTTGCGGCACTTTAAAGCTGAATTTTGCGGCGGAAAGGCCATTGTTGGTCCGTATCCGGCTGTAGCTGATCCGGGTTTCTGTGCCGCTGCCATCAACCACGGTTGAGGTGACCACCGGGAACGGTTCTTTGGCCTTGCCATCAGCCAACATGGCATTGACCGCCTCTTCGTGGATGGTGAGGCGCAGGTGGGACAGGATCGGGGTCGCCTTGCGCGGGGTCAGATCAAGCAGGTAGTTGCCCTGCTTGTCTCGGTTCGGTTTGGCAAAGGCGGCATTGAAGTCCTTTGAGACATTGCCCAGTCCGGTCAGGTAGGCCATGCCGATGCTGTTGCCCCCCTTCATCATTCCTTCTAAAGAAGATACCAGTACCTGTTTGATTTCCGGCTGATAGAACCAGACCTGTTTGCCGTTGGATATGATGCTCTGCTTCGGCACAACATAGTCAAAACGGAACTGGGCTGTGCCCTGTGCCGGACGTCGCAGGGCCAGTTCGCCATGTCCTTTCTGGGGCTTGGGAAAACCGGCCAGGGTGGTGGACTGGCTAAAGCTGGCCTGCAGGTCCTGCAATGAGGCATAACCTTGTTCAAGGGTGGCAATGACCTGTTGCAGGGTGGCTTCGGCAGCCAGGGCTGGGTTGGGGCTGCAACAGAGTAGAGCTGCAAGGATACAGGCGCTGATAAGCTGTTTCATGGTTTAGTTCTCCGTACAAAGTCTGCCGACGCAGGCAGTTGGGTCAATAATAAAGACGATCTGGCCGTTGCCCAGCAGACAGGAGCCGGAAATGCCGCGCAGGTCTGTCAGGGGGTGGCGCAGGGGGCGGGTAAAGATTTCCTGCTGCCCCAGCAAGCGATCCACCAGTAGTCCAATCGGTTGCTTGTTTGATTCAGCCAGTAATATCGGCAGTATCGCGTTGCCTGACAAGGTTTCACGCTGGCGGAAAAAACGGGGCAGGTTGCGAATTGGTATCTCTGCGCCGTCCCGCAGCAGGTACAGCTCGCGTCCTCTCTGGATAATCTCGTTGCGCTGTACCTCGCAGGTGCTGGTAATGGCGCTGACCGGCACTGCCAGCTGGAGCCCACCACAGGTCACCATCAGGGCGTGAATAATGGCGACACTGATCGGCAGCCGCAGGGTGAAGATGGAGCCATGCCCCGGAGTGGAGTCTATGGTCAGGGTGCCGCCAATGGTCTGGATCGCATTTTGGACCACATCCATCCCTACGCCCCGGCCTGAAATGTCGGTTACGGTTGTGGCTGTTGAAAAACCGGGGCTGCAGATCAGCGACAGAATTTCCTGTACTGTCAGGTCGGCAGCCTGTTGTTCATTCAAGAACCCCTGACTAATCGCCTTGGCGCGGATTCGTGCCGGGTCCATGCCACGCCCATCATCCCGAACTGCCAGCAGTACCTGATCAGCCAGGCGGCTGACGCTTAGGGACAGACTGCCGACCGGTGGTTTACCGCAGGCCACCCTCTCTGCCGGTGTCTCAAGCCCGTGGTCAACGGCATTACGCAGTAGATGTACCAGCGGTTCAATGACCTGTTCCAGTACTCCCCGGTCCAGCTCAATCGTATCCCCGTAGATCTGAAAGGTAAGCTCTTTGCCGCTCTTGCGGGCCAGATCCCGTACCATGCGGGGATAGCGCTCGGCAATTGATCCAAACGGCAGCATCCGGGCCTGGAATACCTCGTTCTGGAGTTGTCTGAGCAGGGTTGAAAGCTCTTTTAGCGGCGGTTGAAGTTCATCAGCCTGATTGCGGCTGGTCCAGTCTTCCAGGGTGTGACGTACCGTCAGCAGCTCACCGGAAATAGTGACCAGACGGTCAAGCAACGCGGTGCGGACCCGGGTGGTGGTGTTCTCATCGCTGGCACGGAAAAGAGACTCTGTTGGTTCTGCTGCCGGTTTGGTTTGGCTGGCAGCTGGGTTGAGAGCTGTCAGTGCTGCCTCTTCTACCGATGCTGCATGGTTACGGATTCGGCTGGCCAGATCGTCACTGTCCGGCAGTTCCGCTCCCTGTGACACCAGCGCCACCAACTGCTCCAGAGTGTCAATGGCTGCCAGCATCAGGTCAACCGTGTTACGGGTTGGATTGAAATGGCCATCGCGGATCTGTGCCAGCAGGTCTTCCAGGGCATGGGAAAGGGTGGTGATCGGGTCAAGCTGCATGGTGGCGGCCATCCCCTTCAGGGAGTGGGCATGGCGGAACATCTCGTTGATGCTGTCGGAGTCGGCAATTCCATCTTCACAGCGCATGCTTAATGTGCCGAGAATAGTTAGATGTTCCCGGGATTCGCTGACAAACAGGTCCCGGTAGCGGGAGATATCCATGGCTAGCTGGCTTCCATCTGCCTGAGTACGGCAGCAACGGTTTCCTGGGTAAACGGTTTCTGCAGATAGGCTGCAGCACCGTGCTGCAGCGCCTTTTGGATGGTCTGTTCCTGGGAGATAGAGGAACAGATGATGACTTTTGTTGCCGGTAGGCTGCAGCGGATATCATCCAGTATTTCGATGCCATTGGCATCAGGCAGGATGATATCCAGAAAGATCAGATCAGGCGTGGTGGTGTGCAGGAATCGTTGGGCCTCAAGGGCACTGCCAGCCTCAGCTATTGTGTGATACCCGCAGTCTTCCAGCATGTTGCGTAGGACCGTGCGGATGAACAGGGCATCATCGACAATCATGACGGTTTGAGGCATGGTGTTCTCCAGAGGGACTATCCTGCCAGTTTTTGTTTCAGAAGGTCGTTGACCACCGCCGGATTGGCCTTGCCCTTCATTGCCTTCATGACCTGGCCGACAAAAAAGCCAAAGACCTTGTCTTTGCCGCCCCGATACTCTTCCACCTGTCCCATGTTGGCGGCCATGATCTGGTCTATGGCGGCCTCAATGGCGCCGGTGTCAGAGACCTGGGCCAGGCCTTGCTGCTCAACAATGGCTGCTGCTTCGCCGCCGTTTTTCCAGATCTCTTCAAACACCTTCTTGGCAATAGTACCAGAAATAGTGCCGCCATCAATCAACTTGATCAGGCCAGCCAGTTGGGCAGGGGAGACCGGACTCTCCTCAACGGCAATTCCGTTGTCATTCAGGGCGCGGGTCAGCTCACCCATGATCCAGTTGGCAGCTGATTTGGCATTGTTACAAGCCTGGGCGCATTGTTCAAAATAATCGGCCAGCGGGCGTGATGAGGTCAGCACATCGGCGTCATACTCCGGCAGGCTGTATTCAGTCAGAAAACGGTTGAATTTGGTCTCCGGAAGTTCAGGCAGATCGCTCTTTACCCGGTTTATCCAGTCATCGGAAATTACCACCGGCACCAGGTCCGGGTCCGGGAAGTAACGGTAGTCGTGGGCCTCTTCCTTGCCCCGCATGGAACGGGTGACCCCTTTGTTGGGATCAAACAGACGGGTTTCCTGTACAACCGTGCCGCCATCTTCGATCAGTTCACACTGGCGGGCGATTTCATATTCAATAGCTGCCTTGACAAACTTGAAGGAGTTGACGTTTTTGATCTCGGCCCGGGTGCCGAAGGTGTCGGAACCGACCGGCATAACCGAGATGTTGGCATCACAGCGGAAGGAGCCTTCCTCCATGTTGCCATCGCAGATTCCCAGGTAGGTCACGATCTGGTACAGCTTTTTCAGGTAGGCCACCGCCTCATCGGCAGTGCGCATATCCGGCTCAGAAACTACCTCCAAAAGTGGTGTGCCAGCCCGGTTCAGGTCTACACCGGAACCGCCATCCTGGCCATGCACCAGCTTGCCTGCATCCTCTTCCATATGAATACGGGTGATACCGATCCGCTTGGTCTGATCACCCACTGCAATATCCAGGTGACCGGTCAGGCAGATCGGCAGGTCAAACTGGCTGATCTGATATCCCTTGGGCAGGTCAGGATAGAAGTAGTTCTTACGGGCAAAGATGTTGGTGGGGCTGATGCTGCAGTTGGTGGCCAGGCCGGCCATGATGGCAAACTCCACCACCTTTTGGTTCAGCACCGGCAGGGCGCCGGGCAGGGCCAGGCAGACCGGACAGGTGTTCAGGTTGGGTTCCGCCCCGAAGCGGGTGGAGCAGCCGCAGAATATCTTGCTGTCTGTCTTTAGTTGTACGTGGACCTCAAGTCCGATAACCGGTTGGAATTTCATAGTGTTGCCTTCTTGGTATGCCAGTCGGTGGCTTGTTCAAAATCAAAAGCCGCTCTCAGGATGGTTTCTTCGCCAAAGGGGCGTCCCAGCAGTTGCAGGCCGATCGGCAGGCCGTTGTAGCTTTCGCCGGCCGGAACTGAGATGCCGCAGATACCGGCCAGGTTGACCGGGATGGTGAAGATATCGGACAGGTACATCTGCAACGGGTCGGCGGTCTTTTCGCCGATTTTGAAGGCCGGGGTGGGGGCCACCGGGGTCAGCAGCAGATCAACCGACTTGAATGCGTCAATAAAATCCCGCTGAATCAAGGTGCGTACCTTCTGGGCCTTGATATAGTAGGCATCGTAGTAGCCGGAGGAGAGGGCGTAGGTGCCCAGCATGATTCTGCGCTTGACTTCAGCCCCGAACCCTTCTGAACGGGACTGCATCATCAGATCAATCAGCCCGGAGCTTTCCTTGGCACGGTGGCCAAAACGGACCCCTTCATAGCGGGCCAGGTTGGAGCTGGCTTCGGCAGTGGCGATCAGGTAGTAGGTGGCCACTGCGTAATTGGTGTGGGGCAGCGAGACCTCAACAAACTCTGCCCCAAGCTGACGATAGACCGCAATGGCTTGATCCATGGCCTTTTGGACATCTGGATCAAGTCCGTCTATAAAGTATTCTTTGGGCAGGCCGATCTTAAGCCCTTTAACTCCCTGTTTCAGTGCTGCCCTGTAGTCAGGCACCGGACAGTCCACACTGGTGGAGTCTTTGGGGTCATGTCCGGCAATGGCTTCCAGCAGCAGGGCCGCATCGGTTACATCGCGGGTCATGGGGCCAACCTGGTCCAGTGAGGAGGCATAGGCAATTACGCCGTAACGGGAGACTCGGCCATAGGTGGGCTTAAGCCCCACGCAGCCGCAGTGGGAAGCTGGCTGACGGATGGAGCCGCCGGTGTCGGTGCCCAGGGTGGCCACAGCCTGCTGGGCAGCAATGGCTGCAGCAGAACCGCCGGATGAGCCGCCCGGAATATGCTCTTTGTTCCAAGGGTTGCGGGTCGGGCCAAAGGCACTGTTTTCACAGGATGAGCCCATGGCAAATTCATCCTGGTTCAGTTTGCCCAGCAGTACGGCACCCTGAGACTTCATTCTGGCCCAGGCGGTGGCATCATAGGGGGCGATGAACGTATCCAGCATCTTTGAGGCGCAGGTGGTGCGTACCCCTTCCGTCAGGAAGATGTCCTTCAGCGCCACCGGTATGCCGGTCAGCGGGGCGCAGTCGCCGGTTGCAATCCGCTGGTCTGCTGCTGCTGCATCGGCCAGGGCCTGTTCTTTGGTGACGGTGATAAAGGCATTGATGGATGGGTCGGTGGATGCAATCCTGTTCAAAAAAGAGGTGGTGATCTCAACCGAGGAGACCTGGCGTGCCTGTAACTGGCCCTGCAGGTCATGGATGGTCTGTTCGTAGAGTTCCATAGCTAGTAGTCTCGTTTATTCTATGACCGGGGGCACCCGGAAGTAGGTCTCGTTTTTGTCAGGGGCATTAGCCAGGGCGCGATCATGCCCAATGGACAGTGTGACGCAATCAGGACGGAAGGCGTTCTCCATCGGTACCGCATGGGAGGTGGGACTGATGTCATCAGTATTTAGCTCGTTGAGGGTCTCAACATAGGCCAGAATAGCCTCCATCTGTCCGGTAAAAAGTTGTTTTTCATCATCCCGCAATGAAAGCCGGGCAAGTTTTGCCACATGCTCTATCTCATGCTGATTTATGCTCATGGTTGATTCCTTGCAAAAACGGCGGTAAAAGTTCTGTCTCTGTAGCATAGAACCCCCTTTCCTGGCAACTCCGTTCGGGATGTGGGAGATATTTTTTGCTTGACACTATTTGGGTGGTCACGTATGGTACACCTCTTCGTAAAACTAAGGCGGCGCTACGACCCAGCTCTAAAGCTCGTCGAGACCGTGTGTGAGGTTCGTAATGAGAACAGAAGTTGCTAAAAAAGAAACCGTTAATCACCAGTGGTTTGTGGTTGATGCTGAAAATGTTGTGCTGGGTCGCCTGGCTACCCAGATTGCTAACGTTCTGCGTGGTAAGCACAAAGCTATTTACACCCCCAGCGTAGACACCGGTGATTTTGTTGTGGTGCTGAATGCCGAGAAGATCTCTCTGACCGGTAATAAAGTCGCCGACAAGGTTTATTACAGCCACTCCGGTTTTCCTGGTGGTATCAAATCCACTACCGCTGGTGAGCTGCTGGTTAAAAAGCCTGAAGAACTGCTTCGCAAGGCTGTCAAGGGTATGTTGCCCAAGAACAAGTTGGCACGTCACATGCTGAAGAAGCTGAAAGTGTACAGTGGCAGCAGCCATCCCCACGAGGCACAGCAGCCAGCTCAGCTGTCCCTGTAACCGTACCGATTACACGTTTCATTTTTGAGGAGATAAAGATATGGCAGCAGTCAGCTTCTACGGCACTGGCAAAAGAAAAAGTTCGATAGCTCGCGTTTGGCTCAAGCCCGGCGCAGGTCGTATCGTTGTTAACAACAAGACGCTTGATGAGTACTTTGGTCGTGAAACCTCCAAGATGGTTGTTCGTCAGCCTTTGGAACTGACCGAGAACGTCGGCAAGTTCGATGTGTTTGTCAATGTCTGTGGTGGCGGTGACTCCGGTCAGGCCGGTGCTATCAAGCATGGCATCACCAAGGCGCTGTTGGAGGCTGATCCTGAACAACGTGCAGAGCTGAAGAAAGCCGGTTTCATTACCCGAGATTCACGGGTTAAGGAGCGGAAGAAGTACGGTCGCAAGGCTGCTCGCGCCCGCTTCCAGTTCTCCAAGCGCTAGTCAGGATACTGGTTATACACTGCAAAGTGTGCTACACGGGGGGAGATCCAGACGGATCTTCCCCCTTTTGTATTGCATCTGCCTGAGAGGTCATCATGGACCGTACCCTGCTGAAGACATTGTCTGCCTTTGTCGCTATCCTGCTTGGTATCTACCTGCTGGGCAAGATCCTGTTGCCGTTTTTATCTCCCATTGCCTGGGCCTTGGTCATCGGTATCATAACCTTTCCAGCCTATCGCCGCCTGCTTGGGCTTTTGAAACAGCGGGAAGGGTGGGCAGCAGGATTGATGACCCTGGCGGTCATGCTGATCTTTGTCCTGCCGGTTATCAGCCTGCTCTCGGTACTTGCGCAGGAGGTTGCACAGGTCTATCAGTTTGTAAGCGGTTCTTTGTCCAGCGGTGGTGCTGACAAACTGCTTCAGCAGTGGTCCGCGCAACCACAGCTGGCGCCCTATATGGCAAAATTGAAGACGTTAGCTGGTAGCAGCAGCTTTAATCTGACGGACAGTGTCATGGCAAACTCCAAGGAGGGATTGGCAAAACTGCTTGGCTTTCTGACCTCTATCCTGGCAAACTCGTTCAGTTTTCTAATGGATATGATCTTTATGCTGTTTATTCTGTTTTTTGTCTATCTTGATGGTGAACGGGCACTTGCCTGGTTGTACAGAATGTTGCCTATGGAGAGCGGCCTGCAGGAAACGCTGTCCAGGGTGGTTCGGGATGTGCTGTCCGGTTTTATCTTTGGTACGCTGTTGACCTGTCTGGTGCAGGGTATCCTGGCTGGGGCTGCCTACCTGCTGTTTGACGTTCCTTCCCCGTTACTTCTGGCGGTCTTAACCGCCATTGGTGGTTTGATTCCGGTGGTGGGTACGGCCATTATCTGGCTGCCAGCTGCCCTGTATCTCTACCTGCAGGGGTCTGCAGTTAAGGCTATTGTGTTGATATTGTGGGGATTTCTAGCAGTCGGCATGTCGGATAATGTGGTTAAGCCGATCTTTATGAGTAGCAGGGTAACTCTGCCGATTCTACCGATCATGCTCGGTGCCTTTGGTGGTCTGGCAGCCTTTGGGGTGCTGGGTGCCATCTTTGGCCCGCTGCTTTTGGCTATCCTCTATGAACTGTATGTGATTGAGCCGGTGCCTGTTGTGGCGGCATCGTATATGTCTGAACAGGGAGAATAGTACCATGCTGAACGTTGCCATTGTCGGAGCCAGTGGATATACCGGACTTGAATTGATTCGGTTGCTTGATCGTCACCCTGAGGTGCTGATCAGTTGCGTTACCTCTGAGCAGAGTGCCGGTAAACGGATTTCTGAGATTTTCCCCACGTTGCGTGGCCGTTGCGACCTGATTTTGGAACCATTGGATACGGCAGCTATTACGGCCAAGGCGGATCTGATCTTTACCGCGCTGCCCCACCAGGCCGCCATGAAGGTGGTGCCTGATTTTCTGGCAGCCGGCAAAAAGGTGGTTGATCTCTCGGCTGACTATCGTCTGCATGATCCAGCAGTCTATGGTGCCTGGTATGAACCTCATCTTAATCCCGAATTGCTGCCGGAAGCGGTGTTTGGTCTGCCTGAACTGCGTCGTGATAGCATTAGAAAGGCGCGGTTGGTGGCTAACCCCGGCTGCTATCCCACCAGCGTGATCCTTGGTCTGAAGCCGCTGCTGGAGAACGGTTTGATTGATATAGCCACCATCATTGCCGATTCTAAATCCGGCACCAGTGGAGCCGGCCGCAGCGCCAAGGTGGATTCACTCTACTGTGAGGTCAATGATTCCTTCAAGGCCTACGGTGTTGGCGGTGGCCATCGTCACACCCCTGAGATCGAACAGGAACTGTCTGAACTGGCAGGCAAACCGGTAACCATTACCTTTACACCTCACCTGGTGCCGATGGATCGCGGGATACTTTCCACCATCTATGCCGCCCCCACCCGAACGGTGACGACTGAAGATCTGGTAGCGCTCTATGCTAAAACCTATAAAAATGAGCCGTTTGTGCGGCCACTACCTAAGGGACAGTTTCCTTCCACCGGTTTTGTGCGCGGTTCCAACTTCTGTGATATCGGCATAACCCTGGATAGCCGCGCCAATCGTATTGTGGTGGTCTCGGCCATTGACAATCTGGTTAAAGGAGCATCCGGGCAGGCGATCCAGAACATGAACCTGATTTTCGGTTTTCCAGAAACCAGCGGCCTGGAAGGGCTTGCGATCTTCCCTTGAGCCGCCACCTACCTATAACGTTGGATGAGGCCCGCGGTCGTGGCTGGCACGAGCTGGACATCATCTTGGTGAGTGGTGATGCCTATATTGATCATCCAGCCTTTGGCGTGCCCCTTTTGGGGCGCTGGCTGGAGTCCTATGGGTTCAGGGTTGGTATCATTGCTCAGCCTGATTGGCGATCCAAGGAGCCGTTTATGGCTTTGGGGCGCCCCCGTCTGTTCTTTGGTGTCTCTGCAGGTGCCATGGACTCAATGGTGGCCCATTATACCCCCCGCAAGAAGCTGCGTCATGATGATGCCTACACCCCTGGCGGTAAGTACGGCGCACGTCCTAACCGTGCTGCACTTATCTATACATCGCGTCTCAAGGAGGCGTATCGTGATGTTCCGGTGGTGCTGGGTGGTATAGAGGCCTCATTACGTCGTCTTGCTCACTACGATTACTGGGATGACAAGGTGCGGCGTTCGGTTTTGCTGGATGCCAAGGCAGACCTGCTGGTGTACGGCATGGCAGAACAGTCCTTGCTTGAGCTGGCCAGGCGGATGCAAGCAGGGGAACCGCTTGAACAGATTAGAGACCTGCGCGGGACCGTCTATGCTGCCAAACAACTGCCTGACGGTTGTGTTGAGCTTCCCTCCTTTGAGCAGGTGAATGGTTCAAAAGAGACCTACCTGGAGGCATTTCGTCAGTCTGAGCGTGAACAGAATCCCTATTGTGGCAAGACATTGGTGCAGGCCCATGCTGAACGTTTTGTGGTCTGCAATTCGCCTGCATTACCTCTGACGACCGTAGAACTAGATGCCGTCTATGCCCTGCCATTCAGTCGTGAACCGCATCCATCCTATCGTGAGTTGATTCCTGCCTTTGAGCAGATCAAGACATCGCTGACCAGCCATCGAGGTTGTTATGGGGGCTGCTCCTTTTGTGCCATCAGTTCGCATCAAGGCAAATTTATTCAATCCCGTTCAAGTGGGTCGGTGACTGCAGAACTGCAGACCCTGGTTAAAAAGCCCTGGTTCCGTGGCACAATTAGCGACCTGGGCGGCCCGACCGCCAATATGTACGGTACTGGCTGTGGTGCGCCTGATGCTGGCTATAACTGCCGGAGACCCAGTTGTTTGCATCCCAAGCCCTGTCCAAATCTGAAGGCTGATGATCGTTTGGCAGTAC